>DASTQB010000078.1:0-47659 GCA_035761985.1 Pyrinomonadaceae bacterium | reverse complement strand
TTCGCTTGATCGCGGAGAGGACGCATTCTGACTGAAAACAGCAGCGATCGCAGCGACGCTGCCAACTCAGATTGTTTGTCCATGTTCCGCGTGGCGGCACCCGCTTCAAACTGGAGCAGGAGCTCATCGTTCGCAGCAAGTTCCACCCCGGTCAGGGTACGAACTTCTCTAAAATGCTTGAGACCACCGTGAGGTGCAGTAGATAACGCGGCCCTTTCCTTTGGCTCACCCGTAAGGCTCAACTCTATGATCGCAGGCGGCATGACTCCCTGGTCCAACACGAAGATGCTATCTTTGCTGACCGTTATGTCGGTGATCAAAACAGCGTTTGCAACTTCGATCGCCGGCAGTTGCGAGTTGTCAGGTCGAAATCGCAGGATCTTGCTGTTTACCGCATCAGCAACATAGAGCGTTCCATCTGGTCCACTCGTGAATGCTGTCGGTCCCCACGGTTCCAACTCCTCAGCATCGGTGTTTTCAAAAGCAACTCCTCCCTCGCCGACTGGAATGCTCAGCACAACGGACGCTTGTGCGGGAGTAGCGCTCGGCGACGGTGTGGGAGAAGCACTTAACTGATTAAGCGCAGTATTGCCTTCACAGGAAGAAGCAAAAGGGATTGCGAGCAGCATTAATAAGAGATAGTGACGCATAAGAGTCTCCGAATCGCGGCTTGATTGAGCGTTGGTCCAACTGTGTGATTGGCATGCGCTACAGCAGCGGAACGCCGAACATACCCGCCGCGAATCGTCCCGCGAAGGCAAGGGCCTTGAAGATCTTGCTCTTCGTACTGTCACCTGACTTGAACTGCGACATGATCGCCTCGATAGTTTTCTTCTGCTCGTCGTTGAGACTTCCTGCGAAACCGAGCGCTTCAATAATGGCGGCCTTAGCCTGGTCCCTATGGTTATTCGCAATCAAAGAATTTGCCGCTTCTAATTTTTCCTTGACGTGGGTTTTGGGCTTGTAGAAGTTGATCACGAACGAGGCCACTATTTCGCTGTTGTTAGTTTGGTTGTGGATCTCGATCTCCACGGGCGCTCTGCGCAGCGATGGGTTTACGTCGCTGAGCTTGCTTTCTACGATCGCAGCATTTCCAGAAGACAAATTCAGCGGGATCGTCGCTTCGTAAAGACCGTTAGCGGCGGGCTGAACGTTGGCGCCAAGTCCTTCGGCCCCCTTGAATCTCCATCTCGTGTTCAACGGCTGCGACAGTGCGAATTTAATTTTCAGCGTATTGGTGCTCTCGTCGATGTCGAAAGTGACGGGCGTATCCTTCAGGTACGTTACGGGCTGCACGACGAAGGTCGTTGAGGTGGTTCCCGACAGTTTCAGTCGATCCTGAAATGATTCACCCACAAAGCTCAAGGTGTTTACGCCGGCGCTGACTTGATTTGCGGGAATAACAAAAGTGCGACTGACTCCATTGTCATCGCGATAGATGGGATCAGTTTTCCCATTAAGGAAAACTTGCATGGAACCGGAAACAGGCGTGGTTGAAAACTCCACGCGCCACGACCGATCATCGTTCATGGAGATAGTGGGGTCGGGAAGCCTGTAAGGAACGTAGGTGTTCACCGTAAAACTCGCAGGGACGCCTTTCATTTGCACGTTCACCGCCGGTTGAGACGGTAACTGTTCAAGCACAACCGAATAGGTATGGGTTAAGGCTTCCAGCACTGTTCCCGGAACCACCTTCAACACTACAGTCTTAGACTGATCGGTCTCGAATAAAAATGAAGCATCCTCGGGCCTTCCGCTCGGGGTAGCAACGGTAGCTCCGCTCGTGTTTTTTAGTCTTACATTCAATCGTGCATCCGCGTTGAGCTTGATGGGAACACTAATTTCCCGCTCGCCCGTTCTGGCAGGTTTGTCTAAGGTAGCCGTTAGGTCGGAGACTTTGACGCAGCGAGTAATCGGACTCAACCCTGAGAACACTACTGGTGATCCGTAAGGACCGCCGCCGTTAGGCCTTACTCGATACTTAACCTCGAGCGTGATCTTGTTCCAATCAGGCGGCAGATTGTTGCTTGCAGTGCCAACCATGAAGTGGCACGTTCGCACCGTTTCCGTGGGAATTCCCGAGAGGCCAACTACTGCCCTTCGTGTTCCCACTACTGCCGTGCAATCGAGAAATTGAATATCGTCCAGCGAAGCCTGGGTTTCACTGTCCGACTCGGGAGTACGCAGCTTCAACTGAATGACGACAGACCCCGGCACATGGGATTCGACTAATTCAGCCTCCGAAACCGGCGCTACGAGGCTTATTTGTTCAGCCATAGTGATCGTGGAAAGGGCTAACAACAGGCAGATCGAGAGAAGCAGGGGACGCATAGTTTTCTCCTTCGTGGTTCGAAACCGGAATCTGACAGCGACCAGGCATTGCTCTCACCGCGTGACTGGCTCGTGTCCATTTCCGTATGTCACGAGGGGCAAATACATTTCAGAGGCGGCCAGGACGCAGGTGGCGGGCCTGCAAAGAACTGTTAAAGTAGCTGCGACTTCAATGACATAGGAACATGGTTATCTGACCGCGGAGGAACCCAGCATGTCACACAATCATGGAATGCCGATGCGTGTTCTTGGCCGCACTGGAGTGGAGGTTTCGTTGATCGGTCTCGGCGGATGGCACCTCGGGTTCAAGTGGATCGAGGAGGAGTTGAGCATCCGCATGATCCGCCACGCGATCGATAACGGCATCAACTTCATGGACAACTGCTGGGACTACAACGAGGGCGCCAGCGAGATCCGCATGGGAAAGGCACTCCGGGACGGTTATCGCGAACGCGCCTTCGTGATGACGAAGATCGACGGACGCACAAAGCAGGAAGCTGCCAAACAGCTCGACGAATCGTTGCAGCGGCTACAAATGGACCATATCGACCTGGTCCAGCATCACGAGATCCTTCGCTACGAAGATCCGCACCGCATCTTCGACGAACAGGGCGCCACCGCAGCGTTGATCGAAGCACGCGACGCCGGAAAGATCCGGTTCATCGGTTTTACAGGTCATAAAGATCCGCGGATTCACCTGTACATGCTCGAAGTCGCAAAGGAGTACGGCTTCGTGTTTGACGCCGTGCAGATGCCGCTCAACGTCATGGACGCACATTACCGCAGCTTCGAAAAGCTTGTGCTGCCCGAACTCCTCAACCAAAACATCGGCGTGCTGGCAATGAAAACCCTCGCTAACGGAACGATCCTCGAATCAAACACCGTGACGGCGATCGAGTGTCTTCATTACGCGATGAACCTGCCAAGTTCGGTTGTCATCACCGGGTGCCAGAGCATGGAAGACCTGGACCAGGCTCTAACAGCCGCGCGCACGTTTAAGCCGATGAGTGATGAACAGGTCACGGCGCTGCTTAGTCGAACCGCGCAAGCCGCCTCTCGCGGAGAATATGAACTCTTCAAGACCACCTCGGTGTATGATGGCACCGCGAAGCATCCTGAATGGCTGGGCGACGAACCGCCGGAAGTTCAGCGAGTCATGCAAACCTAGCCGCGGATTAACACGGATTTAAATCCGAGCCCCTCGCCGGGTCCGAAGAAACGCCTATGAACCCCGATCGCAGGCGCAAGGTTGATCAGATTTTCGAAGCCGCACTCGAACGTGCACCTCAGGAACGCGCCGCGTTCCTCGATCGAGCCTGCGGCAACGATTGTGAGTTGCGACGCGAAGTCGAGCAGATGCTCAACTTCGACAGACAAACCGAAGACTTGATCGAAACCGACGTTCTAGACGTCGTCCCACGTCTAGTCGTCACACCAAAGAAACGTCCCGTCTCTTTTACTTCCGATTCGATCGACGACGCGCGATTCATACCCGGCGACGTCCTCTCCGATCGTTATCGCATCGCCGGACTCCTGGGCCGCGGCGGCATGGGCGAGGTCTATCGCGCCGACGATCTGAAGCTCAAGCAACCCGTTGCGCTCAAGTTTCTTCCTGCATCGCTGACTGTTGACGGCGCGGCACTCGCGCGCTTCTACAAAGAGGTCAGCGTCGCACGCCAGATTTCACAGCGTCACGTTTGTCGCGTTTACGACATCGGTGAATACCAGGGCGAGCACTTCATCTCGATGGAGTTTGTGCGTGGAGAAGAACTCGCGTCACTTCTCAAACGCATCGGCCGGTTGCCGCAGGACAAAGCCGTCGAAGTGGCCCGTCAGCTTTGCGCCGGACTTGCAGCAGTCCACGAACGGGGCGTGCTCCATCGCGATCTCAAACCCGCGAACATCATGCTCGACGAGCACGGCGAAGTTCGCATCACCGACTTCGGCATCGCTGCACTCGGAAGCGAATTGGACCGGCGTGAAATGTCGGGAACACCGGCGTACATGTCGCCGGAGCAACTCGAAGGACAAGAGTTATCAGCAAAGAGCGACATCTACTCGCTCGGCCTCGTGCTTTACGAGATCTTCACCGGCAAGCGGGCTTTCGAAGCGGCAAGTTTGCAGGAACTGATTCGACTGCGACGCAGCGACTCAACGCCGACGAGTCTCGCATCGATCGTTCCTGAACTGGATCCACTAGTCGAACGCGTCATCTTTCGTTGTCTTGAAAGAGATCCAGCGAAACGACCTGCTTCGGCACTTCAGGTCGCAGCCGCTCTGCCTGGTGGCGATCCACTCGCCGCGGCACTTGCCGCGGGTGAAACTCCGTCGCCCGAAATGGTCGCTGCCGCGCCAAAACAAGGCGGGCTTAAACCAGCCGTTGCGATCTCGCTACTTGCTTCTGTGTTGGTCCTGACCGCCGCGATCGCGTTTCTCTCGCGCGGCATGACGTTGTACCGGATCGTCCCGTTGAACAAGTCGCCGGAAGTGTTGCGCGATCGCTCGACCGAACTTCTCAAAAAGTTTGGATACACGGAGTCAGCCGCCGACTCTGCTTACGGCATGGGCCTGGACCGGCAATATCTCAACTACGTTCACGACAACGATCAATCCACGTCGCGCTGGGACAACTTACATAAAGGACAGCCTGCGTCGATCTATTTCTGGTACCGGCAGAGCCCACGCCCATTCGACGTCTCGAACGGCGGAAACGTAGACGAACGCACGCCCGCAAGAGATCTTCCGGGCATGACTACGCTCACGCTCGACACGCTTGGGCGATTGCGATCGTTCTACGCCGTGCCGCCCGCAACGAGTTCGAACACAATCGTGGCTCCCTTCGACTGGTCGGCGTTGTTTACCGAAAGTGGACTGGACCAGTCGCAGTTCCGGCAAGTTGCGCCCATTCGAACTCCGCCGCACCAGGCTACAGAGCGTGCGGCGTGGGAAGGTTCATATCCGGACCAGCCTGAACTGCCAGTGCGCATCGAAGCCGGCGCCTTCGACGGAAAACCTGTCTACTTCGAGCTCCTTGAAAAGTGGGATGAACCGAGCAATCCACAGATTTCTTTGTCGAGATTCAGACAACGCGCCTTGATCGTTCTTCTTCTCAGCGTGTTCATCACGGCGATGCTCGGCAGTGCGCTGCTTGCGTGGCGGAACCTCAAACTCGGCCGCGGCGATCGCAAAGGCGCCTTTCGTCTTGCAGCTTTCATGATGGCCGTAGTTTTTCTGCGCTGGTTGTTCTTCTACCATCATGCGTCTGATGAGAATGAAGCACTCAACTTCATTTTTGCTGTTCAAAACGCGGTGTTCTGGTCTCTTTTCATGTGGGTGGTCTATATCGCGTTTGAACCGTTTGTCAGACGACGCTGGCCCGGACGAATCATTTCATGGAGCCGCGTGCTCGGCGGCGGCTTTCGCGATCCGCTCGTAGGTCGCGACATACTCATCGGCGCCGTCTTCGGGCTGGGAATGATTCTGTGCAACTTTTATCTCGCAAACGTGGTCCCACAGTGGTTGGGCCATCCACCGGGTATGCCGTGGTTTGATTTTCCCGCTACGCAACTGCTCGGACTGCGTTCGTTTGCCAACGGATTTACGAATCAGATCTCTGCATCAGTCAGCCAGTCGTTCATACTGCTGTTTTTCCTGCTGCTGCTCTACATCGTTCTGCGCAGGGAACGTCTCGCGGCGCTTGCGCTCTGGGTGATTGCGTCAGTGGCACTCAGCTTGACGCACGACAGTATCGCGGCAGTGCCTTTCGCGATCGGCGGTGCATTTCTGGTGACGTGGGTGCTCTACCGGTATGGACTGCTGGCGCTCATCTCGTCGTTATTCTTTGTGCACCTGATCATCTTTTATCCGGTCACATCAGATTTCTCCGCGTGGTACGCCGCCGACTTCGTGCTCGCGTTGATCATCTGCATGGCGCTGGTGGTTTTTGGGTTTTATACATCACTCGCGGGCGAGCCGCTGTTTCGCGGTTCCCTGCCGGACGACTAAACCGATGAATGACGCTTCCAGTAGACCAGTGCCGTCTTTGCAGAAGTCGATCCTGGTGGGCGGGATCGGTTTCATGCTTGTGAGTTTGTGTGTGTTTGCAACTGTGGCGTACGGCGAGCGATGGATGTACACGCATCTCACGCTGCTTGGTGCTTACCTCGCATGGACCGCGTTGTTCATCGTATTGGGTGGCGCAGTGCTTGGTTCACTTGTCGTGACACGCTGGCGACTGCCGAAGTTTATCCTGCTCTTCGGACTCGCGTTTTTCCTGTACGCCGCTGGTTGGGTCTTCTCGTATTTCAACCTGCAAAACGCTGCGGGCGAGTGGATAGGATCACTCGCTGGATCAGTTTTGATGGCAGTGGTGTTTGCAGCAGGCTTCGGCGTGATGCGATCCGTAGTGAAACTCGCAACGCTGCTTTTCGTCGCAAACTCTGCGGGATATTTTCTCGGCGCTGCAATCTGGGCCTATGCCGGCGGCGAAGTCGGGATGTTGCTTTGGGGCGTCGTGTACGGGTTCTTCCTCGGCGCAGGCCTCGGTGCGATCATTCATCTGTGCCAACACAGCTAATCATGTAAATCCTGATCATCATGAAAAATACTGTCACCGATTGCGGCGGCCACCGAGCTGCGCCGACAACTTCAGCGCCGTGGTCTGAACGATCTTTCCAAGCGAGGGCATGTAATCATCGTTAACCTGACTGACTGTCCCGCTCACACCAATCGCCGCAACAACCTCGCCGCTCGCCGCAAACACTGGCGCGGCAACACAACGCACACCGACCGCATGCTCTTCATCATCAATCGCATAGCCCCGCCTGCGAATCGCCGCAAGATCCTCGAGCAAGTGCGGCAACGTCACAATCGTCCTTGCTGAAACCTGGTTAATCGGATGAAGCGCCGCAATCTCCTGCACTTCCTCGCGACTCAACTGGCAGATCAACGCCTTACCCACTGCCGTCGCCTGCGGTGCAACACGCCTGCCGCTCCATATGTCCATCTTAATAAACCCCGGCGACTCGATCCGCTCGATGTAAACGGCGTCGCCGTGGTCCAGGATCGCGAGATGCGATCCCAGTCGAGTGACCTCGACGATCTGTCGCAACAGCGGCATCGCCAGTTCACGCAACGCCATGCCCTGCACCGCTTGTCCGCCGAGACTCAGGATCCGGATGCCGAGTGTGTGCTGGCCCGTTTCGAGGTCGCGACGCACGTAACCACGGCCCACAAGTGTTCGTAACAGGTAACTCGTCGAACTCTTCGGCACACGCGCCGCACGACTGATTTCCGAAGTGCTGAGGCCGTGATTGCGACTGGCGAGCAGTTCCAGGATCGACAGCGCACGTTCGACGGAAGTCACTTGTTCTCGATTCGATTTAACTTTGGTTGATTTAGTGTTCACCATACTGAACCAGGGATTTTTGCCCGGAAGCTCGGAAAACTGCGCCATTTACACGAAAAACGCGGATAAGATAGACCAGCAATGTTGCGAGAACACTACAACGTGTTCACGATTCTGATCAGGCTATTGCGTGGCTCAGGGCCTGCGTGGTAAATCTCCTGTCCCCTTATTTCCCTCCATGCCCTTTACGCTCGAAGAGGTTGTTCACAATGCGGAACGCTCCTGATACAAGCGCCAGGCGTTACAACACAGCGCCCACTGAATTCTTTCCTGAGAAAGAACTTCCACCGGGGTTCATGGCGTTTTTCAGGCCGCTCCACCAGGCACTGACTCCACGCCAACAATCGTTTATTCGCAAACGTGCCGAGGTCCTCGCGCGCGCTCATCAGGGCGAGATGCCAAATTACCTGCCGCCATCAGCAGCGACCGCCGAACAATGGATGATCGAACTGCCCGCGTGGTGCGCAGACCAGCGCAACCAGATGACCGGACCGGCAGACGATGCCGAGTTGGTGGTGAAGATGCTGAACTCCGGCGCGCCCGGCGTGATGCTGGACCTCGAAGATTCGATGGCGAACTTCTGGTCCAACTCACTGACCGGCATCGACAACATCCTCGCCGCGTTGAAAGGCGAGCTCACTTTCTTCGACGCCAAACGAAACAGCAAGGTCCACATCAAGGAAAGCAAAACCGTCGTCTTCATTCGCCCGCGAGGTTTGCACATCAGTCAGGCAGGAATACTTCAGAACGAGTTGACCTCAGCCTCACTGTTCGACGTGGCGATGGTTGCTTACCAGGTCGATCCGGCCGAACTGAAGCATCCGCTCACGTTCTACATTCCGAAATCCGAATCGGCAGAAGAGGCGTTGTGGTGGCGCGATCTGTTCCAGGCGATCGAACAGGCGAGGGGTTGGCCGCGCGGTTACATCAAGTGCATGGCCCTCGTTGAATCACACCCGATCGCGTACCAGATGGAAGAGTTTATTTACAACCTGCGCGATCACATCATCGGGCTGAATCTTGGCCGTTGGGATTACATGGCGAGCCTGATTCACTTCACGTTTGAACAACCGGATTGGATTCTTCCCGATCGAAACACGATCCCGCACAACGTTCCTTTCTTCCAGCGACTGCGCGAGTTGCTGGCAGAGACATGTCACAAGCACGGCATACTCGCGATCGGCGGCATGACTGCGCTCTTTCCGAGTCGCACCGATCCTGAGTTGAATGAACGCGCGCTGCGTGTGCTCGCAGAAGACAAGAAGAACGAAGCCAACTGTTTGATGGACGGAGCGTGGACCGGACATCCCGATCAAAACAGTATCGCCGTTGAGCAGTTTCTTTTCCCTAACCAGATAAACGCACGCAATCCCGACGCGCCGGAGCAACCCGATCTCCGGCCCACACCGAAAGGCGTTGGCGCCATCAGCACGAACGGAACACGCGCGGCGATCCGCACGATCATTCGTTATCGCAACGGCGTGTTGAACGGCAAAGGCGCAAGCCTGCTCGACGGCTACATGGAAGACCTCGCAACCGATCGCATCTATCGCTTGATGATCGCGCAGCGCATGCGGCATCGCGATCGACTCGACAACATGCAGGAGGAGCACACACCGGAATCGATCAGCAGAATGTTTGATGAAGAACTCGCTCGGATCTTAAGTGAACTTCCCCCTAAAGCCAGTGAGCTGATGATCGACAAGTTTCGCACCGCGCGCAGCGTCAGCGAGGCGCTGATTCGCAATGGAGAGTTTGATCCAATTTGATTCGACAATACACAGGGGGATAGTCATGCACAATTCTGATCACCACGCACTCGAAAACACCTGGGCCACAGACGATCGCTGGCACGGAATCAAACGCGGTTACGACGCGGAAACAGTCCTCAAACTTCGCGGCTCGCTCGAGATCAAGTACACACTCGCGGAGCGCGGAGCAAAGCGTCTCTGGGAACTCCTGCACAACGAGCCTTACGTTCCCGCGCTTGGAGCGATGACCGGCTGCCAGGCAGTGCAGCAGGTGCAGGCCGGATTGAAAGCGATTTATTTGAGCGGTTGGCAAGTGGCGGCGGATGCAAACCTCGCGGGCCAGATGTATCCAGATCAGAGTTTGTATCCGGCGAACAGCGTTCCCGACGTGGTGCGCAGGATCAACCAGGCGTTCCAGCGCGCGGATCAGATTGATCACGCGGAAGGACGAAACGGCATCGACTGGTTTGCGCCCATCGTCGCCGACGCCGAAGCGGGTTTCGGCGGTTGTCTGAATGCATACGAGTTGATGAAGGCGATGATCGAAGCGGGCGCGGCGGCGGTCCATTTCGAGGATCAACTTGCTTCGGCGAAGAAATGCGGGCACATGGGCGGGAAAGTGCTTGTGCCGACGCAGGAGTTTATTCAGAAACTGATCGCGGCGCGGCTGGCTGCTGATGTGATGGGAGTGCCGACGCTTCTTGTCGCGCGCACTGATGCGAACGGCGCGGGCTTAATCACGAGCGACATTGACGAACGTGATCACGAGTTCTTCACCGGAACGCGAACGCCTGAAGGGTTCTTCACGGTGAAGGCAGGGTTGGACCAGGCGATCGCGCGCGGGCTGGCGTATGCGCCGTATGCAGACGTCGTCTGGTGCGAAACCTCGGAACCAAATCTCGAAGAAGCCAAACGTTTTGCGCGTGCTATTCACTCTGAGTATCCGGGCAAGTTGCTGGCGTACAACTGTTCGCCTTCGTTCAACTGGAAGAAGAAGCTCGACGACCGGACGATCGCGAAGTTCCAGAAAGAGCTTGGGTTGATGGGATACAAGTTTCAGTTCATCACGCTCGCGGGATTTCACGCGCTGAACCTCGGAATGTTTGAGCTTGCGAAGGAGTATCGCAATTCGGGGATGACGGCGTATGCGCGGCTGCAGGCGATCGAGTTTGAACGCGCGGCGGATAGTAATTATCGCGCGGTGAAGCACCAGTCGTTTGTCGGGACTGGATATTTCGACACGATCGCACAGGCAATCGCCGGCGGTACGTCATCGACAACGGCGCTGGCTGGATCGACTGAGCAGGAACAATTCGTTGTAAATGTTGCGTGAGACGAGCCGCGGATTAACGCGAATGACACGGATAAAAATGAAAATTAAATCCGTGTTAATTCGCGTTAATCCGCGGCTAATTTACTGGTGACGAAGCACGACGATCGGGTCAACGCGCATCGCACGTTGCGCTGGAAGCAAACAAGCCAGCAGCGCCACCACACCAAGCAACATTACGATCGCCACGAACGTCAGCGGATCCGTCGGCGTGACGCCAAACAACATGCTCTCCATGAAGCGCGTCAGCCCGAACGACGCCAGCACACCAATCACAGCGCCGACACTAACCAGCACCAGCCCGCGGCCCATGATCAGTGTTAAGATCGCGCGCGGTTGTGCGCCGAGCGCCATTCGAATGCCGATCTCCCGCGTGTGCTGGGCCACCGTGTAGCTCATCACACCGTAAACTCCAATCACCGCGAGCAATAGCGAGACTCCGGCAAAGACAGTCAGCAACGTCGTGTTCAAGCTTTTATCTCGCACGGTGTTTTCGATCACGAGATTCATCGTCTGCACTGCATAGATCGGCTGGCCCGGATCCACTGCCTGCACTTCTTTCCGTACTGCCGCGGCGACGCTGTTGCTGTCGAGCGTTGAACGCACGAGCAGACGCATGTTCCAGCGCATGTCCGGCCAGACGCTCGCCTGCGTGTAAGGCGCATACATTTCCGGCGCCGGCTTGCGCAGCAGTCCGTAGTTCTTCACATCGCCGACGACTCCAATCACTGTCGACTTTCGATCGTCGCCCACACGTTTGCCGATCGGATCCTCGCCCGGCCAGATCTGTTGGGCCATCGCGTCGTTGATCACGACGATCGGCTGAACATCATCGCGTTCCGTCTTGCTGAAAACGCGTCCGCGAAGCAGAGGTATGTTCGCGGTTTCGAAATAATCTTCATTGACAGCGCGAAACTCGACGAGGGGCGATTCGTTCGGCGGATAGGTTTTTCCTTCGACCGAAATGTTTCCGTTGTAACCCTGCTCCTCGATCGGCAGATGTGAAGTCAGCCCGACCGACTCCACGCCGGGAACAGTCTTCACACGTTCGAGCAACTGCTGATGAAAACGAACAGCAGCTTCGGCATCTTTGTACTTGTCGCGCGGCAAAGAGAGTTTTGCAGTCAGAAGATTCTGGGGCTTCAGTCCGGGCTCGATGTCGCGAATACGAAGTATGCTGCGGACCATCAGGCCTGCACCAATCAACAACACCACAGCGGCCGCGACTTCAACGACCACGAGAACCGGACGCAGCCACGCGCCGATCGCGCCGGCCGACGTCGTGTTGCCGCCTTCTTTCAGCGTCTCCTGCACGTCAGTTTTTCCGGCCTGAAGTGACGGGATCAGTCCGAAGACGATGCTGGTCAGGATCGCCACCGCTAACGTGAACAGCAGAACACGCGAATCGATCCGGATCTCCTGCGAGCGAGGCAGAAACGGAAACGCGAGCTTGCCCAGCATGTTCATCGTGAACCATGCGAGGCCGATTCCCATTGCGCCGCCGATCAGCGAAAGCAGGAGACCTTCCGTAAGGAACTGTTGAACCAATCTCGCGCGTCCAGCTCCGAGTGCGATGCGAATACCGATTTCGCGACGGCGAACAGTTGCGCGAGCGAGTAGCAGGTTCGCGACGTTTGTGCAGGCAATCAACAGCACGAAGCTCACGGCGATCATCATCATCACAAGCGGCGATCGCACGTTTGCGACCCACAACTCCTCGATCTGCATCACGCGAATGCCACGTCCGTTCTGGTACTGCTGTTCCAGGCGTCCGGCGATTGTGTTCATCTGCTCGCGAGCCTGCGCGAGTGTCACGCCTGATTTGATACGGCCAATCACGAGATACTTGTGAGTGTCGCGATCGAGCCGATCCTTTTCGGGAAACACTAGCGGCGACCACATCTGGATCGTGCGATAGAGTGCAGAGAGCTCGCGCGGCATGACGCCGATGATGGTGTACTGTTGACCGTTGATCGGGATCGTCCGGTTGATGACGTTTGGATCCGCGGCGAAGTTACGACGCCACAGCTCATCGCTGATGACGACTACACGCTCGTTACCGGCCGTGTCTTCACCAGGAAGAAACGCGCGCCCGAGAGTTGGTTTCACTCCAAGCACATCGAAATAGTTTGCGCCGACGTTTATGCCGGGTATGCGTTGCGGAGTGTCGCCGCCTTCGAGATTGAAGCTCGTGAACAGGTACGGAGAGATGTGTGCGAAGACGGTGTTCTGGCTTTTCCAGTCTTCGAGGTTTGGCACCGATACCGAGCCCCAGCCCTGTTTGAACGTTTCCGAAAGGTCGACGAGCTGTTCCGATTCGGGAAAAGGCAGCGGCCGAAGCAAGACCGCGTTGACGGCTGAGAAGATTGCGGTGTTTGCGCCAATGCCGAGGGCGAGCGTGAGCGCGGCGATCACTGTAAAGCCCGGACGCTTTGCCATCATCCGGATCGCGTAGCGCAGATCCTGCATGAAATTCCGCATGTGTGGTTCCTCCGGAAAGAATAGGTCGTATAAGACCTATAGGACCTATATGACCTATATGACCTATAGGCCCTATAAGACCTATATGACCTATATGACCTATAGGACCTATATGACCTATTGATCTCTATTGGTCCTATAGGTCCTATAGGTCCTATCGGTCCTATTTCACTTTCATCACCACGAACGTCAGATCATCGTAAAGCGACATGCCTGCACACCATTCCTTGATGCGTCGCACCACCACGTCGCGTATCTGGTCCGCCGAGAGCGAAGCGATCGATTCCAGCGTGGCCCTGATCCTCTCGTCGCCAAACTCCTCGCCCTCGACGTTCAACGCCTCGCTCAAACCATCCGTGTAAAGAAACAACAGATCGTTTGGCTTCATCTGCACGGTTGCCTGCTCGTACGCCGCATGTTCAAACGCGCCCGCAACCAAGCCGCCCTCGGTCAGTTGCCGGAAGCCGGAGCCCGCCTCGAAATAGAGCGGCGGATTGTGGCCGGCGTTCACGTACGTGAGTCGCTGTGTCGCCTGGTCGAAAGTCGCGTAAAAGAAAGTGACATAGTGTTCGCCGTTAGTCGTATTGAACAGCAGTCGATTGAGCTTGCCCACGATCGACGACAACTCATAACTCGCTGGACCACCAGAGCCGTTCCTTGCTGTCAAACTTCGCAACGTCGCCTGCACAGTCGACATCAGCAGCGCCGCAGGCATTCCCTTGCCCGCCACATCCGCGATGGCGAGGCCAAGCTGGCTGTCGTCGAAGCTGATGAAGTCGTAATAGTCGCCACCGACACCACGCGCGGGCTCGCAGAACCCGGCAATCTCCATCGACGTGCCTTTCGGAGCACACGACGGAAGCAGTCGTTGTTGCACTTCGGCCGCGAGTGCGAGCTCGCGACGGATTCGTTCCTGCGCGACCATGCGTTCAGTCAAACGTGCGTTGTCGATAATCAGCGCGAGTTGAGCAGCAATCGACATCAGCAACTCACGATCGGCGGAAGAGTATGGAAAGCCGCCGCGTCTTGGACCAAACGAGAGTATTCCGACAAGCTCGTTCTTCTGCCGTATCTGGATCAATATTCGCGAGTTGATCGTGCGCAGAACTTCGTGTTCGCCCGCACGTTCTTCACGCGTGGAAGAGCGAACGGAGTTGAGTGCCTGGGCCCACGTTTCGAGTTCGCGCGGCTCGATAACGAGTGGCGTCGAGAGGTTCATGAGACGACGCACTACGAACGCGCGTTGACTTAACTGCAAGGGCTTGCCGGTGCGATCGGTTTCCGCCGCGCGTCCCTGAGAAGCCAGGACGCGCAGGTTGAAGTCGCCGCTCGTGTCATCGCGGACGAAGATCGCAGCGTTGCTTGCGTCGAGCGCAAACCTGACTCGCTCTGCGAGATTCTGGTAAAGCTGAGCGATGGAGGTGACGTGTCGTGTTCCCTGTCCGAGGTCGAAGAAGATCTTCCGTTCGTCGTAAGGCGTGGGTGTGTAATAGCGTTCGATCATCGGCAGCAGGCGGCGGCGCGCGACCACATGAATGATCATGAACGCCACAACCAGCGCGAGAGACACCATCACGTCCATTCGCCGGCCGTAGGCGTCCATCGCGCTTAGCCGGCCGCCGGAGAAGATGATGAAGTAAACGACGACGAACAGAATTGCTTCGACGGAGAAGTAGATCCGCCTGAGGGTTAAACGTCCTTTTGACTTTCGCCACAGGCGGCGCACCGCTTGCGGCGTCGGCATCCTGACGCGCGGCAAGATCCTCATTGGACTAACAAATTCCTGGGGTTTTCTCTAAAAATCTGACCGTTTCAAATTGAGGACACCGCCGCCCGCCGTTATCTGGCAGTTCATCCGCGATTTTTGTGCTTATCAGCGGCGGAAACTATACTTAGCGTCATGCTCGCCCGGATGTGTTTTGCCGTCCTCGTTCTACTCACGATTCCAGCGATGGTTGCGGCGTGTACGTGCGGGCTTGAACCGTCCACGTGCGGCAGCGCCTGGAAGACGGGTGACGTTATCTTCGTCGGGCTGGTGAAGTCAAAAGTCCCGCTCGACAACGTTGAGGGCGAGGGTAGCAGTTTCCAGATCGGGCGCGGGTATACGTACTACATTCAGGTGATCGAGAGTTTGCGTGGTCCATACCTTGCCGGGCAGGAGGTCGCGATCGAGACTGGCTATGGCACTGGAGATTGTGGCTATCCGTTCATTGCCGGGAACGAGTATCTCGTGTACGCCAACGGTAAGAAACGGCTGGGAACGAATATCTGCACGCCCACGCAACCGAAAGTCATGGCAGGCGCGGTTATCCGGCAACTCCGCGCGCTCAGAGATGAACAAGCGATCGATACTCTCTTTGGAACTATCGGAATCGGATCGTCAGGCGCAAGCTTTGAATCGCGTACGGAAACAAAGACACTCGGAAACGTCCCGGTACGCGTGATCGGCAGCAATAAGCATGAATACGCTACGAAGACTGACAGCGAAGGCGTTTACTCGTTCAACTCTTTACCGCCGGACAAGTACACGCTTGAAGTCGATCTACCCGCGGGCTTGAGCACGTGGCAACGTAATTCGGGCAAGCCATACACGGTCGAGATCGCCGCGAACGCAAACTGTCGGGCCGATCTGTTCGCTCGACCTGACGGTCGCATCGCAGGCGTCGTCATGAGTGCAAACGGAAAGGGCCTCGCTGGGTTTGTTACGATCAGACCTGCTGATCCTAAAGAAGCTGAAGTGGCCAACCAGCGTGGTGGGCTGCCGGGTTACACGACTGAAGACGGCAGGTTCACGCTCGGGCTTTTGCCGCCGGGCCAGTATCGTCTGCAGTTCTATCCGAAGGTTGGCGATAAGATAACTTTCGCAAACGTCACGTACTCCGGTGTGGTTGAGATAGGATTCGGACAGCACATCGAAGACTACCGTTTCACCATCGCACCGCAGAAGAAAAAATAATCGCCCGCGCATGCCGCCACCGACCGGAATAAACGTAACGCAACTGCTGCTCGACTGGCGTAGCGGTAAGCATGAAGCGCTCGACCGCCTGATGCCGTTTGTCTACGACGAACTCCGCAGGCTTGCCGCGCACTACATGCGAAAAGAACGGCGCGAGCACACGTTGCAGCCGACGGCGCTCGTCAACGAAGCGTATATACGACTCGTCGATATGAAAGTGTCGTGGCAGGATCGCACGCACTTTTTTGCTGTGGCGGCGAGGTTGATGCGACGGTTGCTGGTGGACCATGCACGAGCGCACCAGCGCGAGAAGCGAAAGAGTGCCGGGCCGACGATCTCCCTTGATGAAGGGATGGAGGTTTCGTTTGAGCCGGATTCAAAGTTACTGGCTGTTGATGAGGCGCTGACGAAGCTGGCTGAGTTTGATCAGCGGAAGGCTGAACTGCTCGAGCTGCGCTTCTTTGGCGGGTTGAGCAATGAGGAAGTGGCCGAGGCGCTCGGCGTCTCTCGCGCAACCGTGCAAAGAGAATTGCGGCTGGCCAAAGCCTGGCTCAGCCGCGAATTAGCACACCACGGATAACTATAAGACCTATAGGTCCTATAGGACGTATAGGACCTATAACAATAAGACATATAGGTCCTATAGGACATATAGGACCTATTTCCTCCGCGTCACTCAGAGTGGTTTTTGTCTCCGTAACCGTGCCGCCCACCACACACCGTACACGCTGTTGCAACCTCGGTGTTGTCGACGCGATGCTGCACGGGCTTCAAGGTTCTCAAGTACGCAAAGATCGCTTTCAGATCCTCGTCAGTCATATTCCTGAAGTAACCCCACGGCATGATCGAGTTCAGCTTCCGCGAACCAACGTGACCCGTCCGCAAAGTCTTCACAAAAAGATCTTCGTCGTAATACGAAATACCTGACGGATCTGGCGTGATGTTGGCACTCGTAACCTCACCCCACGGTCCTTTGAACCTCATGCCGCCACCAAAAGCCATTTCAGTGATGAACTTGCCATCCTTCGTCATCGGCGTGTGACACGACTCGCAATTTCCCAGCGTCACTAAATACTTCCCACGCTCCACTGGATTCGACATGTCCGGACCAGCAACCGGCGCAGTGATCGGCTCATGCGGAGGCAACAAACCTTTCACAGGCTCAGGCAGCACCGTCTTCGGCAACACGTTGCGCACCGGTTCGATCGAACGCAAGTAAACGATCACCGACGCAAGATCTTCATCCGACATGCTTCTGAAGTTCATGTACGGCATCATCGGAAACATCCGTCGGCCGTCGTGACCGATACCTTCGCGAATCGCCCGTGCCAGTTGTTCGTTGGACCATGATCCGGCGCCCGTCTCAACGTCAGGCGTGATGTTCGGCGCATACAGCCAGCCCATTCCGTCTTCCGCAAAAGGGGTGCCTGCGCCCTTGCGGCCCTTCTTCGGTTGCGCGCCCGGATTTTCCCAATCCACTTCCGAGTGGCACTGGAAACAATGTGCCGGTCCTTCAACGATGTAGCGGCCGCGTTCGAGTCGCGCCGCCGTCGGCTCGAAATTGAGCCCCTTGCCAGACGCTTTAGTCGCCTGGTTTTTGAAACTGTAGCCAACGATCGCGAGAAGAACGCCTGTCAGCATTACAGCCACGATCGACAGTTTGACGACGCCCTTATTCCCTTCCATTTTCCCGTTTTCTCCTTCAAATCTGTGCACTTCACCCCAGATAGCGACAATCCGGAGTGATCTGTGTCATGGAGATCGGGAAAAATTTTTAGGAAAGTAACCGGCGAAATCTTTCGATATCGAGTTGTTCAGGAAAAAGCGGGTAGTCGTCGCCAAAAAACACGTGCAGATTGCACATCATGAGGACGTATGCGTGGTACACCAGCCGTGCACTCACCTCAGCGCCCAATTTGCTCAAGGTCGTCGCAACGTTGGAGTTATCACGTGCAATCTGTGCCCACGCCTCGCGCGACGGTCCCTGGCTCAGAAACTGGAGCACGTCACGTGCGCGTTGGCCCACCGGCACTGTTTCTTTGGCGTAAGTGTCCGGCACGAGGAAAGGACTCTGGGAAATCTGGACCAGCACACTCGGAAGCGCCGACGCTTTTTCAGGTTCAGCGGGATTGTAACTGTCGAAGATTACCTGCCGGCGAACGTTGGTCGTGTTTATGAACATCACGTCCATCACGCGAAGGAGCGCCAGCACTTCTCCGATCAGCGGGATCAACCGTCGACGAAACGGACTCCATGGAACCCGCGCTGAAGAGTTGACGACGACGAGCTGCGTCGGAGACGTGCGCCCGTGGGCCAGTTCTTTCCACCACCCGATCCTTTTCGCAAATCCTCTGGCCCACTGGTCGCCCATGTTGTCGTAAACGCCGCCGTCAGTCAGCACCATGTAATCAGGCGGCGTGGTTGGACCACCCGGAATTTTCGGTGCGCCGGTGAAACGGTGTCGTCTCGCCGGAAGCGTGGCGGGCGGAAAACCACCGGGATACGCGGCGGAGGCCTGGACCGCATGGGCCAACGTCATATCAGCCGGTTCGCCATGGCCCAGCGCATAGCTGTAAACGAAGTCTCCAGCGAAGTATACCTGCTCCGACGAGCGAAACTCGGTCGAGCAGATAACGTGGTCCAACCCGGTCCTCGCGACTGCGCTCAGGCGTGTCGAACTTCCTTCCGGAGAAAACAGTGTCTTATCAAACGCGCGAGCACACATCGCACCGCGCTTGCCGGCAAACCAGCCCCACAGTGCGAGTCCAATCACAAATGCGAGAAGCCGCCAGTATTCAGGCGCCCAGGGAACCAGCAAAAGCGCCAGGACCAGCAATCCCGAAACGATCAGGACCGCGACATAGAGCTTTGACATGAGAGGCGCGAACAACGTTCCTTTGAATGCGATCTGCCTTGCAAGTGGCCCAGCTACACGTCGACGAAACTCGTCGCCGTTTGTTTGTTTGAAGTTGAGTGTCTGGCCGACGAAACCGTTAGTCAGAGAGCCACCTGATACAGACGCAATCGAGGATACATTCGCATTGGCGTTCGCATCGACGAGATACATAAGAGCGCCAAGTGCGAACAGCGTTGCACGATGGCCTCCGCCAGACAGGCTAACGGCCAGACTCTTCAACTGCGCATTCATGGTGTGAACTCCTCGATCTGGAACGACGCCTCCGATTCCTTCAAAACGCCCATGACGATCTTCCTGCCGTCGGTGCGCACGTTGATAAGACCGTAAACCATCGCATTTGCCAGCAGCCACTTGTCCATGGGCGCACGTGGTCCATTGTCACGCTGCGTGCGGCCACGCGCCTGGATTTCACACTTCAGGACGCGCTGACCGTCTTTGTCAAAGATTGCGTGAAGCGGAAAGAGTTGTGCGGACCGGGAAAGTTCAGTGGAGTAGATCAACGGTGCGATGTGCTTGTCTTCCTCCAGATCGAGGTAATTGATCTTTCCCTTTGTGCGCACTTTTCCAAATGCGCCCGCGAGTCCGAGGGCTTTTGCGCGCGGATGAGCATACGACTCGTTGTCGCCGCTCGAAAACATCGTCGCCCACGGACTCATCGCCTGAAGAAACGTCGACGAAATGTCCTCCGATCCGTGGTGACACGCCTTAGCGACGTGGCAACTGAACTCCTCCGGCGCGATGTGTTTCAACAAAAGAGCGTGCGACCTGAAGTTGAGATCGCCTGTCAGCAGGATGCGAACGTTCTCATAGTCGAGCCGTAGTACTACCGACTGCCCGTTTCGCGTAAGCGATGGGCTAGCCATCGCCTTTTCACTGGCCTGGTCTAAGTATCGCAGCGCCGGCTTTCCATTCCACTCCTCGAGCACTGGTCCAAGTATTTTTATGCTGTAATCGAGCCCGGCGGTGCCCGGAAAATCGCCCATCGCGTGGTGCAAACGCTGCAATGCGCCGACTCCCTGTCCTTCAAGGTCCGCGAGCGCCGAAAGCCATTTACCGTATGTGCCTGCTAACTTCCATTGTCGATCTCCTGATGGTTCACGGTATTCGCGCACGTCGTCAAAGCCGTCGATGAGTGCGGTCAAGTAAGCCTCTGGCAGTTCCTCGCCTTCCACTGGCCCAAGTTGTCCGAAGCCTTTTCCATCTTCATACCTGGTGGTGTCAACTCCGTCGTAACGTCCCATACCGTTGTGGTAGACGGTTCCGACTTCAAGCGTTTTGTTCTGGATGTTCGAAGTCAGGTTGATAAACCCGCCGTAGTGGTCGTAATCAGGGTGAGTGCAAATGAGGGCGTCGAGACGAAAAGGCCGCTTCTGGAAATTGAACTCGTTTTTCCACGACTGGTCGACAAACATTTTCCAGCGGAGAAAATCGGCGGCTATCTTGCCGCTGTTGGACCAGTCGGGCGCGGGCCCGCCGTCGATCATCATCCAGCGTCCGTCAGGAAGATGGACGAGGGCTGAATCACCCTGACCACAATCGATCTGGTAAACGGAAAGCAGCGGAGTCTCGCGTAAATGCTCCAGCGCGTTTTCAGGTGGTGGCCTTTGGCGGAAACCGTCGCCTCGGCTCCGTCGATCGAGATAACGTAAACCTCGTCGCCCCAGAGCATCGCGACGCGCTCCTTCATCTCCTTGAAATGATGGGCAGCTTTGAGAGGTTTGTAAGAGCCGCTGATCTTGTTGTAGTACGCGAGTGTGTTGGGCTGAATCATCACATTCTCCTTTTGGGCGGTTGAGGTGGCGAAATATCCGGGTTCTTCATTTCAGAGAACTTTGGAATGCCAGACCTACTTACCAGTAATGATTTTCTTGAGGAAAAGATTTCAAACTGAGCTCAAAATACCGGGCCGGCGCTGACGTCATGGTCCAGGTCGTCGCCGTGGTCGGTTTTGAAGTCCGCAAGCTGTTGCAGTATCTCGCTGAGCGCCTGCAAGTTCAATGGTTTCGTGAGATGAGAATAAAATCCCGCGGCGCGTGCGCGTTCGACATCGCGCACACGGCCAAAGCCCGTGATCGCGATCACGGGAACGTGTTCGCGACCTTTCATCTGCCGCAGTCTCTGCAAAAACTCGAACCCGTCCATCTCCGGCATCGAGATGTCTGACAGGATCACGTCAAACTCCTGTTCGCTCGCTAGTCGCAACGCCTCTGAGCCCCTTGACGCCGTCGTGACGTTTGCGCCACTAACCTTCAGCAACTGCTCCACCATCGCGAGCGTATCTTCAGAGTCGTCGAGGACCAAAAAATTCTTCTGCGAGAAGACGTTTAGTTCGATGGGGCCCGACGATGCCATAACCGGCGACGCCAGTGGCTGCGTTTCGCGGATCAAAGGCATACGAATCGTGAACCGCGCGCCTCTGTTTGGACCATCGGACTCCGCAGTGATACTTCCGCCGTGAAGCTGCACAAGCTGCCGCACGAGCGCGAGGCCGATGCCAAGACCGCCGTGCTTGCGACTGTTGCTCCCGTCAGCCTGGCGAAACATCTCGAACACGTGCGGAAGAAAAACGGGATCGATTCCCTGCCCCGTGTCGCTCACGACGAGCACCGCCTCGTGGTTCTCGTTCTTCAAATTGATCCTGATGCTTCCACCGGCGGGCGTGAACTTCACCGCATTGTTCAATACGTTCCATGCGATCTGCTGCAACCGCAGACGATCGCCGTCGACTAGCAGAAGCTGATCGCTGACATTCAAACCGATGTCGATCTGTTTTGCCGCAGCATCTTCGCGGACCGTTTCGACGGCGCTGTCGATTATCGCCGGCAGTGAAACTGTTTCCTGGTTCAGTGAGATCTTGCCGCGCTGTAGTCGTGAGAGATCGAGCAGGTCGTTGATCAACTGCGACTGCGACTGAGCATTACGTCGCAACGCCTCACCCATTTTTACGAGACGTGGTGATTGTCCGATCTCCGGCAGCCGCAGGAACAATTCCGAGTAGCCGAGAATCACGTTCAGCGGGTTCCGCAACTCGTGTGAAAGCGTTGCGAGAAATTCGTCCTTGAGTTGGTTCGCTTTTTCCGCGGCGTCACGGGCTTCCTGTTCGCGTTGCAACAACTGCTCGCGCTCCGCTTCCGCACGCAGCTTCTCAATAGCGATCCACGTGCGCTCGCCGGCAGTTTGCAAAAGCGAGACTTCTTCTTTGCTCCACTGGCGCGGCTGATCGTCGCTGGCCCAGAGCGACGCTACCCAGCGACCATCACGCATGAGAGGGAACGCAATATAAGCACGCTCGCCGGTCTGTTTGTAAGTTCTGTCGTAATCTGCCGCGGTACGCGGATCGGTTTTCGAATCGTAGTTTACGACCGTGATTCCGCGTTCCATGTCAGCGGACGTCACCGGGCTGTAGTCCGAAATCCGGTGCTCGCCGGCGACTGACTCAACTCCGTCGCAATAGTCGCGATGAATGATCTCGAGATCGCGTTCGACGTCAGTTTCGTTGAATAAACAACGCCGCACATTGAGATGAGTCCCGACCGTCTTTGCGACCTGGTACGAGAGTTCGTTTGGATCGTGCAACGTGCGAATGAGTTCGCTGACTCGAACGAGCACGTCGAGACGATTCTCGGCGCGGCGCTGTTCGTCGATGTCCTGCACGACGACGATTACGCCCGCGAGCTCGTCGTTCTGATCGCGAAACGGCACACTGAGCACGCGCGTCCAGATCTGTTTCCCATCTTCAGCCGTGTACAACATCTCGACGCCAGGGCTGACTGACTCGCCGCGCATTGCTCTTGCACTCGGCCATTCAGACGAATCGAGCAGCCGGCCTTCTTCGTCCCAAGCGCGCCAGCGCTGGCGCCTGCCCGGATCGAGAGACGAGAGTTTATCGCCGACGAATTTGTTCAAGACTGAGTTTCGGATCAGGAAACGCCCATCACGATCGGTAAGCCCGATGCCGACGGGCAGCTGTTCGAGAAGTGCGGCAAGCGTTGCTTCGTTGTGCCGCAGTGCTGCGTCAGCAAGTCGCCGCTGGCGATCCGTCCGGTTTAGAGAGACCGCCGTCAACCAGATCAAAGTCGCGAGTACAATAAGGAACGTGAGCGTGAAGACAGCGGTCGCGAAACCATGACCGAACCACGCTTCCCGGATGGCGATCGTCCTGATCCAACCTATGAGAATCACGAGCAGAAGGACCGGCCACATGCGTCGCGCAACTACACTGCCGGGGCTATCGCCTGACAGTGCCGCCACGATGCCGCGCTCGGGACGGGCGAGCAGGACCGCGGAGCAAAGAAAGAGAAACGCGAAGACTGTGTGCAGGGCGATGGTGAAATAGATTCCGATCCGCTCGGATCTCTCGATGCCGTAAAAGTAGTAGAGAAACACCAGCAGCGTGATGGCGACGACCATCATCACGAAGATATTGCATAAACGGATCAAGTTCGCGGAACGTGAGTTGAGAAGGAGAAGCGCCGAACCGAGGAGCGAGAAGTTGATCGACGAGGCGACACCCATGCGACCCTGAAACGAGAGTCCGGCTTCTTCTCGCGACTCGTAAAACAGCAACTGATCGATGCCCGCATCCCAACCGAACAGATGTTCGCCGAGGGTGATTAAACCGACGAGCGCCACGATGCCCGCGCAAACCTGTGCCAGGCGGCATTTCAGGGTTGAGGCCGACTTGTTGTCATGCAGTAGAAAGATTGCGAATGCAGAGAGCATCAGGCAAACGGCAGTGTTTGCCTTCATCGTGACTAGCTGTGGATGAATTCGCTTGAGTATCGAGCTGTCAAGAATCCAACCGAGGAATGCAGCTGCGCCGATACAAAACGCACCGCCCGCGAAAAGGATCGAGGCTGTCTTGTAACGCGCTAACTGTCGCTCGGGAAGGGGCGTGAGTTCGTGCATTCGCGACAAGCATCCTTTGAATGCGTCGATCTGTCAAATGCGAGTTGAAGTGGCGCATAAGGGGCGTGGCTTTGCACGAAAAGTCATGTCAATCCTGATCATCATGTTAATCCTGTGAAGCATGCCTTTCGAGGTTGGGCGTTTTTACAGAATTCGCGGACGCTTGAAGATCCGGAACAGGTAGTAATAAGACGGAAACAACAGTATCGCGCCCGCGGCGAGTGCGGCCAGCAACAACTGGAGCGTTATTCGCGGTGCGGGGGCGGAGAAGATCGTGACGTCAGGCTCCACCAGATGTGGAAACTGTGCGAACGCCCATCCAAGCAGGATCAGCGTCGCTTGACCTGCTGCACAAAATCGCGCGAGCCGGTAGCGTCTGCTCCACAACGCATAGAACGCGCCAGTGGCAAAGATGGCGGTGAAGACGTGTAACCCGAGTGCCCACCACGTGCGGCTGATACCTGCGCGCACGGTCGGCGCGCCAGTTCCTGCAAGTAAAAACACAGTCAACGCGAGGATGCCGACAGCGACGCCCGCAACGAGCGCGCGCTTCCGAAAGTCTTCCTGCAACTCTCGATCGCGCGTTTCGAGTGTCAGGTAAACTGCAGCCAGGAATGCGAACAGTGCGAGCGCAAAGAACCCGACTGAAAACGGAAACGCCGCCAGCCACGAAGCAAAGAATCCCGTCGTGACGAAACCGTTTTCAACTCGAATCGTTCCGGAAGCAATCGCGCCGAGAATGATTCCCAACAACACCGGCGTGATAATACTCGCAATAGAAAACACCAGGCTCCAACGCCGCTGCACGTCGTCACGTTGAACATCGTACGTGCGGAACGTGAAGGCAGTGCCACGCAAGACGATGCCGATTAGTAGCAACGTGATCGGAATGTGAAGGGCGGTGGCGATTACGGCGAATGCAGTTGGAAACGCCGTGAAGAGAATGACGATGACGAGTATCAGCCAAACATGGTTCGCTTCCCACACAGGGCTGATCGCTTCGGCAATCAGCGCGCGCTGCTGCCGCGCACGCTTGCCGAACGCAAACAGGTCCCACACACCGCCGCCGTAATCGGCGCCGCCGAGCAACGCGTACAACACGAGCGACGCGATCATCACGCCCGCGATGATCGTTTCAAGCGGCAACCTCGACCTCCTGTTGCTTCGCTTCTTCTTCGCGCGGGCTCGCTGCAACCTGTCGCAACAGCAACCAGACGGTCACGATCGCAAGCAGGATGTAGAGCAAAGTGAACGTGATGAACGGCACGACGAGTCCGGGCATCGGCGTCACGGCTTCACTCGTGCGCATCACACCCTGGATGATCCACGGCTGTCGTCCGACTTCTGTGACTGTCCAACCGGTTTCGATTGCGATGAAGCCGAGTGGTGCAGCCGCGACGAGGGTGCGCAGAAACCATTTCGACTCCAGCCACGTTCCGGCTTTACGTTTGCGCCAGTAACGCCACGCGCCCCAGAGTGCGATCAACATCATCGCGATGCCACATGCGACCATGATCTGAAACGCGATGTGTACGATCGCGACGGGCGGTCGTTGATCAGCGGGAAAGTCGTTCAAGCCTTTCACTGTCGCATTCGGATCGCCGTAAGCGAGTATGCTGAGTGCGTATGGAACTTCGATCGCGTAACGAGTGACGCCCGCAGTTTCATCAGGTATGCCGCCGATGCGGAATGGCGCGCCGGTCTCTGTTTCGAACTGTCCTTCGAATGCGGCCAGCTTCACGGGCTGCGTCTTCGCGACTTGCTTTGCGAGCAGATCGCCGCTCAATGGTTGCAGGATCGATGTAACGCCGCCGACGGCGAGTGCGATCGCCAGTGCCGCCTTGTGAAATCGATTGCCGGGATCGCGCCTGAGCATGAACGCGTGAATGCCTGCGACGACAAATCCCGTCGCGGCGTAAGCAGCAAGCGTCATGTGCAACGTTTGACCGAATGCCGCCGGGTTTAGCATCGCGGCGATCGGATCGATGTCGACTGGTTTGCCATCGACGAGCCGGAATCCGGTCGGTGCGTTCATCCACGCGTTTGCGATGACGACAAAGATCCCAGACAGCGCACCGCTGATCGCCACCATTGCGCCTGCGAAGAGATGCGCGCGAGGCGGCACGCGATTCCAGCCGTAGAGATAGATGCCGAGAAAGATCGCTTCAGTGAAGAATGCAAAGCCTTCGAGTGAGAACGGCATGCCGATGATTGAGCCGGCATAGCCCATGAATCCGGGCCATAACAATCCGAGTTCGAAGGAAAGCACTGTTCCGGACACTGCGCCGACCGCGAAGAGTATGGCCGTGCCTTTTGCCCAGCGCTTGGCGAGTGTGAGGTAGATTTCGTCTTTACTTCGCAGCCACTTCCACTCGGCGATGACCATCAGAAGCGGCATCGCGATACCGATCGCCGCGAAAACGATGTGAAAAGCGAGCGACATCGCCATCTGCGATCGGGCTGCAAGAAGATCGTCCATTGCTGTTCCATATCATCTCATTCGTGACAGCAAGCACAAAATCAGGCTTTTGATCTGCGTCTATCTGTGGCCGGCTTTCTTACCGCTGGCGATGATCATCTGTGCGGGAAACCTCATGTGGTTCTGAGGAAAGAATGGCTGCACCGCGTGTTCGATTTCACTGGCAACCTGCGATCGCTCTTCTTCTGAAAGCTGATCGAGCTTGGATCGTAACGTGTCGGACATCTGCGAACGCATTGCCCAGAATTCACGCGCTGAGACGGGCGCTGCGATCTCGAACTTCAGAACCGCTTCTTTGACGTCAACGACGCCCGCCTTTGTCATAACGTTCGCGAGTTTGCCTGGCTCTGCGAAGCGGAACGCGCCCGGAGCGTCCGGATCTTCCGGTTGAGATTTGACGTGCTGGTCCAGGACGTTCGTGACCGCATAGCAGAACGGATTCAATTCGCTTTTATGCCAGACTACGAACGCGAGACGCCCGCCCGGTTTTGTCACGCGAAGCATCTCTCGTATCGCCGCAGGCGGATCAGGAAACAACATGACACCAAGCCTGCAGACAACTGCGTCAAACGAGTTGTCAGCGAATGGCAAGTCGTCGGCAGAACACTGTTGAAAGCGAACGTTCGTGATCCCACGGCGCTCTGCTTCGGCGCGGGCCGTTTCAACCATCTCGGCTACGACGTCGGTGCAGGTCACAACGCCGTTTGGCCCAACAGCCCTGGCGATCGTAAGTGAAGGTTCACCTGGACCACCCGCAACGTCCAGCACCGATTGCCCTTCACGGATTTCGGCGTGCTCGATCAGCGCCTGGGTAAGCGGGGCAAACATTGCGTAAATGGTGGCACTGTGTTTCGCCCAGTACTGCGCCGACTCGCGCCACTCTTTGATCACGTCACTCATATGATTACTATAAACCCCATGAAACGCATTCTGCTTATCAGCAACTCGACATTATACGGCAGCGGCTACCTCGATCACGCCGAAGCTGAAATCCGCAGCTTCCTCGGCGATGTGAAGCGGGTTCTCTTCGTCCCGTTCGCACTGCACGACCGCGACGCTTACACCGCAACCGCGCAGAAACGTTTCGAAAAGATGGGCTACGAGCTCTCATCCGTTCACAACGCATCAGATCCGAAGCAGGCGGTACTCGATACCGATGCGGTTTTTATTGGCGGCGGAAACACGTTCCGTCTACTGAAAGCGCTCTACGATTTCAACCTACTCGATCCGATTCGAGAAAGAGTCGAAGCAGGAATGCCGTACATCGGATCGAGCGCGGGTTCGAATGTGGCTGGTCCAACAATCAAAACAACCAACGACATGCCGATCGTCGAGCCACCGTCCTTCAACGCGCTCGGCCTCGTTCAATTCCAGATCAACCCGCACTATCTCGATCCCGATCCAGACTCGAAACACATGGGCGAGACACGTGAAGAACGCATTCGTCAATTTCTTGAAGAGAACGATACACCCGTGGCCGGTCTGCGCGAAGGCGCGATGGTACGCATCGAGAACGGGGAAACGATCTTGCGAGGCTCTACCGGCGCACGCATTTTCCGAAAAGCTTCGGATCCCGTGGAAACCATTCCCAGTGACAATCTCAATCGGCTGTTAACCGCGGATTAAGCGGAGCCTAACCAGCCACCACTGAATCCCGCGCGTCGCAGCCCAGCGACGATGTAAGGACAACGGCGCATCAGTCGCCAGATCAAACCCGTGCGATAGTTTTCGATCATCATCACGATCGGTCCCTGGTCCAGGCCGTAGTATCCCTTCGAAACCCAGCCTTTGCCTTTAGCCGAAGCAAACGTCGGGTTGTAACTACACTTGAACCCGTACTGGTTCGTTATCTCCGGATAGTCTTTGTTCAACCGACTCAGCGACGGCAGCACAACCTCAGGCGCAAACGGCAGCGATGCCGCAACGGCCCACGGCGCGAGCGTCCCGTCGTCTGGTCCATACGGGATCGAACGCGCGATGTAAGCATAGAAACGCACGTTGCGTCCGTTCACGCGCCGCACCGCCGGACCTGGACCGTCGCTTGCCGTGATGCCCCAGCTAAATCGTCCGTAACCCGCAAACTTCTTCGGATTTCGCATCGCATAAGCCTGTTGCGCGTAGATCGCGCGGCGACTGTTCTCGAAATAGTTGATCGCCTTCTTGCGCATGTACTCGTCCTGAATGCTACGGAAGTCGATCCACATATGCGACAGGTGATGAATGAAGAGTGGGCCAGCGTAAAGAAACTCGTGACCGTAGAGTTTCTTCCACTTGTACGTCCTGGTGCATGCGCGATAACTCTGTGGCGCAAGTGGAAACGTCGGCGACGCGAGACCAAGAACGTACAGGATTAACGCCTCGGAGTATCCGCTCCAGCGATACCTGATGAATCCTGTTTCCGGTCTCCAGCCGTGTGAGACAGTGAGCGCCCCATTTTGTGCCCACTGCCAATCTGCACGTCTGTAAATTGCGTCCGCAAGCTCGCGAATCTCGCGTTCGTTTTTTGTGTCGCGAACAAAATAAGCCGCGGCGGTGAGTGCACCTGCGAGAAGATACGTGGTGTCGATCGTCGAGATCTCGCAATTCCAGACGCGCCGGCCCGACTTCATGTCGAGGAAGTGATAGTAAAAACCTTTGTAGCCGATCGCGTCCTCGTGTTTCCCCTGCGGCGCATCGTGAAAAAACCTCAGCGTCGTCAGCGTGCGTTTTATCGCCTCTGCTCTCGTCAGGTACTTCCGTTCGACTGCGATCGGATACGCCGTGAGCGCGAACCCGACGACGGCGATCGAAGCAGGAGATCCATGCCGCGTGTTATCGGGAACGAGACCGTTCTCGGGGTTAATCTCATCCGCAAAGTATTTAAAAGTGTCGCTTTCAAGCCGCGCGAGGTCTTCATCATTCAGCGACGGCTCTAATACTTTCATCCGCGTGATCCGTGTTTAAAATCGATCGTTATCGCCGCAACCGCGTGGGCCGGCAAATTGATCTTGAGAACAATCGCGCCGTCATGAAACTCAAACGGCTGCTTCTCAACCTTCAATCTCGACACCTCTTCCAATCGCTCGACGTTCTTCTCGCTCAACTGCTCCGGCTCGCCCATCTCGCGCCACAGTCGTTTCGGGTTTGCATGCTCTTCATCGATGCGCTGCACGGTCGCACCGGTTGGTTCGCGCGCATTATCGAGACGGATCTCGAGTTGTTCCGTTTCGATCGTATGACCCGGCGTCGTGTGGTTCGTCAACACAATCGTCACACTCGAATCCTTCTGAACAACCGAACAATCGACAGTCTCATGCAGGCCATCGACGAGCGACTGCCTCTCGCCCAGATCGTGAAGCAACTCAAACGCGCGATAACTCGGTTTCGGAATACCGTCCAACGTCAGCAAACCAAAGCCACCGTGAAAAGGCACTGACGGAAAGCCGTGCTCTTCAAAGATATCGGAGAAGGTCCAGAAGCTGTAAGCATCGACCAACCCCGCGGCTTCCAGCACGGTCGATGCAACAAACGCCGCCGCGTAAGGCTCGTCGTGCAGGTGATCGTTAGGATTGGATGAAGAGTTCCATTCGGTGTAGTAAACCGGCCGCTCGCCGGCGTACATGCGAGTGTTCTGCGCGACCTCGCGCATGATCCCGCGCTGGCTTTTGAACAGTTGCACTTCCGTGTCGCCGTCGTTTTCGTAACCGTCGTTTGGATAATGATGCGTGCTGATGAAATCCGCCGGCACTTCGTTGCGCTCGCAAAACTTTACAAACTCTTCGATCCACGCACTCTTCGCTGTTGCCGGACCGCCGACCTTGATCGACGGCGAGACTTTTTTGATCGCCTCGGCAGTGTGACGATAAAGACGAAAGTAGTCACGTTGAGTTCCGGTCCAGAACGATCGCAGATTCGGCTCGTTCCACACTTCGAACGGCCATTCACTCACTTCCCGCTCACCATAACGCTCGACGCAATGTGTCACTAGGGCGTCGATCAGCGTGGTCCATTGCTTGTGATCTTTTGGCGGCGTGACGTTCGCGCGGTAAGCGAAAACTGTTTTCGTGCCTGAAGCCAGAGCCGTAGGCATGAAGCTCAGTTCGACAAACGGTTTCATTCCGATCGAGAGCAGGAAGTCGAAGATCTGATCGACGTTGTCAAACGAATAAACGTTCTTCCTGGCGACGGTGCCCATGTCATCAGAAAGCAGGCCGTGAAAGCGCACGTGACGAAAGCCGAGTTCTTTGTGAGCGCGTTTCAGATCGCGCTGCCAGTCGGCGCGCAGCGCCATAGGCGCGTGATCGCTACCGACCGTGTGTTCCCAGAAATGCGGGAGTGGAGTTGTTGCTTCTGCCAGGTCGCAGAAGAAAGTGAGCCTGCTCACAGCACCTGTCGCAACGCGCGCCGGCTGATTTCGGCCGTCATTCCATAGACCAGGTGAGACGCCAGCGAATAGACGTGCGTCGAGACCGGATACTCAGTTGGTCCTTTTTTCAGTCCGAGCAAAGGTACCGTGACCTGGTCTGCGATCACCCAGAACACAGCGCCGAATGGAAGACCTGCGGCCGCCGTTACCTGCGGCGAGAGTTCTGCAAGTGCGCCGTAGAATCCGCCGCCGGCGGTGCCGAAAGCATAATGCGCCACTGCCCCTGCAGGTCGCTTCTCGCTTTCGCGGAGTTCGCGATCGAACACTTCCCGCGAGATCACTTTTGCGGTCTCAACGGTCGAGTCGTCCTGCTTCTTCACGTCTTCGCGTTGATCGCCTGTCGATCCGTCGCTTGGTTGCATTGACTGTGCACCGTGTGGCTTCTCGCCGTTTGCGGCAGTGCGCGTCCATGCAGCCTGAAACTGGTTCATGGTCCACGACGCGACGAGGCCGGCGGCGAGGCCGGCCAGCACGCCCTTAACGATATTCGGATTCTCATTCTGTTTACGCATTTTTGATTTAAGCCCCCTCCCTGGAGGCGCTCAATGCGACTTCTCGTCGGAGTTTCCATGCAACGAACACCAGCCGGCCCATGCGGCTAAACCAAAGCCGGCTATCACAGAACCTGCGATCAGCGGATGCAGCGTCGCCTTCGTATAAAGACTCGACTCCGCGACGTGCCCCGGATAATCGCCCCGTTCATCACCGTCCGCTAAAGGCGCATATAAACTATCGCGACGATTAGCCGGCCGCGGTTGGTCCGACTTCTGCACGTCAAACATGGTCGCGCCGATCACCTTGTCCGTCAGACGTGGCGCGAGTTGGCCCGCTTCGGCAAGCACCTTGCCGCCACCACCAACGGTGACATCTCTTTCCGGATTCTCAGCACAATGAAGTATCGCCTCCGCAACTGGATCAGGCGCGTAGACCGGTGGCGGGTTCATTGGTTCAACCGGCATGAGGTTCTTCGCGTGACGAGTGTATGGCGTGTCGCTCGCGCTGGGTTTGATCAACGTAACCGAGATCGGCGCGCCTTCTTCTTCAAGCTCCAGGCGAAGCGCGTCCGTATAACCTTTGACTGCATGTTTCGATGCGCAGTAAGTGCCCTGGATCGGAATCGCAACGTCTGAAAGCACGCTGCCGACGTTAATCAGCGCTCCGCCGCGTTCGCGCAGGTGTGCGCAGGCGATCATCGAGCCATGGACCACGCCCCAGTAGTTTGTATCAAACAGGCGGCGATGATCTTCGAGCGACTGGTCCAACATGTGTCCATAAATCGAAACGCCCGCGTTATTGATCCACGTATCGAATCCTCCGAAACGGCGGATGGCTACGTCGGCGATGTTCTGCACATCTTCAAACGTGCCTACGTCGCCCGCAACGTAAATCGCGTCGCCACGTGCTGAATTGATTTCCTCGGTCACGCGCCTCAGCGTCTCTTCATTTCGCGCATTCAGCACCACCCGCGCCCCTCGCTTCGCGGCCATACGCGCAGTCACCAACCCAATCCCTGAGGAAGCACCGGTAATCACAATCACCTGGTCCGAAAGTTTTTTGAGTTTGAGATTCATGACCAATCTCCACACACGTAGGGTTTTACGCCCGTTACCGTGCAACTTCATTGCCACGGATCGTAGGGCGGAATTACGCCGATTTTTTGGTTTCGTAAGGAGCAGATTAGCGCTGACTGTACTCGTCTAATACGCTCCAGTAAACCGCAGATAAACGCGGATCTGCGGTGCGGATCTAGGCGGAGAGCAGGGGGAAGAATTGGCCGTCGACCTTTTGGCCTGAGGGAATTGCGGGGACGCCTTCGAGCAGGGGTGCGTCGGAGGCGGAGGTTACGCCGTCGCGAAAGGCGTTGAGCACTACGGCGCGGCGAGGGCGCGCGGTCGCGTTTGCATACGAACCGTGGACCATCATCGGGTGATGAAATGAACACTCGCCTGCTTTCAGTTCGATCGCCACGGGCTTGAACTCAGAGCGTTGCGAGGGCGTCAGGTAATCAAGAATCGCCTCCATGTGGTTTGCAAAACTCGCGCGCGGCAAAAGCGGCCAGTGATGACTGCCCGGCACGTAATGCAAACACCCGTTCTCACGAGTCGAGTCGTCCAGTCCGATCCAACACGAGAGATGGGCCATCGGCGTCGTCCTGGTCCAGTAGGAGTAATCCTGGTGCCAGATAACTACGCCGCCATGATGGGCCGGTTTGTAGAAGATCTGATCGTGCCAGAAACGCACTGGCCCACCGAGCAACTGCGCCGCAATAGATACAAACACCGGATTCCACAACAGATCGTGCAATCCCGGCTTGATGCGCCACGCACCGAGCGCGTGGAAGAGTATCTGATCCGGATCCGCGGATTCGTTTGCGTTGAACTCGTAGAACAGGTGATGACCGGGCTGCGCCGGATCAGTTAACTCCAACAACTCGCGCCGCAGAACTTCGAGCTGGTCGTCGTTCAACATCCTGATGCCCGCGAGGTAACCGTTCTCTTTGTAGAACTTAACCTGATCCGCGGACAACTGATAATCCGCGCCGGCGAATAAATCCGTTAACGGGTGATGATAAAGCGATAAGTCCATTCGCCACAGATTACACCGATTTGTATGGACGGATCATGCTCCTTCACCAGTCCATTTTACGCGTTATGCGAATAAGGAAACCGAAAGGAGGGTTCCCATTTTATGCTTAATAAATATTCATACCAATCGACGCTGGCGGCGCAGGAAATTATTCACTGGCGCATCGAAGACATCATCGGCGGCGAAAAACGTCTTGATTTTACAAAGCCTTTCATGCCCGAGTCGCTGGCCCATACCGAACCGCTCACGTTCTTGTCGAGCGAAGAGAAACGAATTCTGAACCAGATCAGGGGCAATGCTTATCTTTGCATCTTCGGCCTGGTGGAGGAGTTTATCCTGCCTTTTGTCCTGGACCACGCGCGTTCGCAGCTAACCGGTGACGATTACCGCGTGCGTGCGTTGCTGCAGTTTGCAGGTGAAGAGGCAAAACACATCCAACTCTTCAAACGCTTCCGCGAAGAGTTTGAAGAAGGATTCGGGACTGACTGCCCGGTGGTTGGTCCACCAGATGAAGTCGCGAAGGCGATTCTGGCCCACGATCCTCTGGGCGTTGCGATTACGACGCTGCACATCGAATGGATGGTCCAGCGTCACTACATCGACAGCATCAAAGACGATCAGGACCTCGATCCGCAGTTCAAGAGTTTGCTGAAGCACCACTGGATCGAAGAGGTGCAACACGCAAAGCTCGACACGTTGATGGTCGAATCGCTTGCGGCAGGCCGCAACGAGGATGAACGGATGCGTGGGGTTGAAGAGTACATCGACATCGGCGGCTTTATCGACCAGGCGCTGAAGCAGCAAGTGGAGTTTGATCTCGACAGCTTCGAACGTGCGACTGGCCGTACGTTGACTGAGGTCGAGAAACACCAGTTTCGCTACGTGCAACTGCGGGCGAATCGCTGGACGTATCTCGGCACCGGCATGACACACGAGCGAGTGCTCGAAACACTCGAATCGCTGACGCCAAGAGCGCGGCAACGAATCGAGAGCATCTCGCCCGTGTTCTGCTAAACGCGGTTGTGATAGGTCCTATATGACCTATAGGACGTATAGGACCTATCAGGCTTCTAAGCCTTGTTGGCGCGGATCGTTAGTTTCAGTACGACGTCATCCCGGATCAGGTTGTTGGTCGCACCTGCGTAACTGATCCCGAAGTCTTTCCGGTTGATTGAAAAGGTGCTATCGACTGTTGCGGTGTCGGGAGTGACGGCAATCGTCGCTGGAAACGTGACGGCTTTAGTCACACCGTGCAGCGTGAGATTGCCGGTGACGGTGTGAGTCGCGCCGCCCTGCCCGCCTGGCTTGATCTCTGTCGACACGAAAGTTGCAGTGGGAAACTTCGCGGTATCGAAGAAATCGGCAGTCTTCAAGTGTTTCGTCAATCCCTCGTCGTCGGAAGTGAGCGAGTCAGTCTGGATCGTGATGTTGACGCGACTGCGTTGCGGATCACCGGCGTAATCGACCTGGCCCGTAAACTGTTGAAACCCTCCGTTGTGACTACCCGTCACTTTTGAACCTACCCATTCAATCTTCGAATTCTGTGGCGTGATCTGATACTTCTGTCCCGCGGCGGTCTGTGTCGTCGGCGAGACCTTTGCCGCTTCACCAGTCACGGCGCGCGTCTGATCGGCGGCCGGATCTGAGCAGGCAACGAAAAACAGAGACACTGAGATAATCGTGATGGCAATACGCATCCGCATGAAAAGGTTTTCCTCCATTTTTGAAATGTCGATGATTTTCGCAAAGCAACGCAATTTGCTGCAAGGGCCAACGGGCCAATCATGAACATGAATTGTTGTGTGTAAGTTACAATTGCGCGCATGAATTATGACATAGCGGTGGTGGGCGCAGGCGTGTTTGGCTCATGGACCGCGTATACACTGCGTCTTCAGGGTGCGTCTGTGGCGCTGATTGACGCGTATGGACCAGGAAACAGCCGCGCGAGCTCGGGTGGCGAGTCGCGTGTGATCCGGATGGGCTATGGGCCAGACGAGATCTACTCGCGTTCGTCGTTTCGTTCACTCGAACTCTGGCAACGGCTGTTTGACCAGGTCGGGCGGCCTGAGTTGTTTCAAAAGACTGGCGTGCTGTGGCTTGCTCGTGAACAAGACGCGTACTGTGAAGCTGTACTGAAGACTCTCGGCGCTATCGGGGCGAGCTTTGAAGAACTGGACCATGAGGCGTTGGTTGCGAGGTTTCCGCAACTCGTGTTTGGGCCTGGTGCGTGGGGAATACTCGAGCCTGAATCTGGCGTGTTGATGGCGCGCCGCGCGGTGCAGGCTGTGGCTGCGGAAGCGCGGAGGATTGGTGTGCATTACTCTGAGGAAGCGATCGTGGCGCCGCAAGTGCACGGAAACAGGCTCGAATCGATCCAGACCAGATCGGGGAACGAGATCGTCGCCGATCGTTTTGTGTTTGCGTGCGGTCCGTGGTTGCCGAAGTTGTTTCCGGAACTGTTAGGCGACTTGATTCACGTCACGCGACAGGAAGTTTACTTCTTCGGCGTGCCGCCGGGTGTTGATGCTTTTAATCTGGGAGCGCTTCCGGCGTGGATTGATTTCAACGATCTGGTTTATGGAATTCCGAATCTTAATGGGCGTGGATTCAAGCTCGCGATCGATGCGCATGGGCCGGAGTTTGATCCTGATACTGGCGAGCGTGTTGTGCTGGGTGAGGGATTAAGGGCAGTTAGGGAGTATCTGGCGCAACGCGTGCCGCTGCTCGCAGACGCGCCAGTGTCTGAGACGCGTGTGTGCCAGTATGAAAATACGTCGAACGGCGATTTTGTGATTGATAGGCATCATGTGTTTGAGAATGTTTGGATTGTGGGTGGTGGATCAGGGCATGGTTTTAAGCATGGGCCTGCGGTTGGTGAATACGTGGCGGCGATGATTTCGGGTGATGGGATAGCTGAGCCGCGGTTCAGGCTCAGCACAAAGCGGGAAGTGCGCATGCGCGAGGTGTATTAGACAGGATTACAGGATTTGCATGATTTACAAGATAAATCCCGTAAATCTTGAAAATCCTGAAATCCTGTAAAATGCCTTCCGTGAAGATCTCGATCGCAATGTGTACTTACAACGGCGCCGAATTTCTGCCGGCGCAGTTGCAAAGCATCCTGGGCCAATCGCGCCCACCGGACGAGATTGTCATCTGCGACGACGGTTCAACTGACCAAACCACAACGCTCCTCGAGAAGTACGCATCAGCCTCGTCAGTGCCGATCAAAATCCACGTGAATCAAAAAAATCTCGGCACCATAAAGAACTTCGAACAAGCCATCGCCATGTGTACAGGCGACATCATCGCACTCAGCGATCAAGACGACGTATGGCGCAACGATAAGCTCCAAATGATCGAGGACGCGTTTAGAAATCACCCAACAGCCGGCCTCGTCTTCTCCGACGCAGAAATCGTCGACAAAAACCTGAACCCACTAAACCGCCGCATGTGGAACGAAGTTGGCTTCGACGCCCACAAAAGAAAACTAGTCAGAACCGGCCGCGCACTCGAAGTCCTGATCACCGGCTGGACCGTCACCGGCGCCACGATGGCCTTCCGGTCAAACTTCACCAAACTTTCACTCCCAATCCCCACAGACATCGCCATGATTCACGACGGCTGGATCGCACTGACTATCGCCGCCGTCGCACCAGTCGTCATGCTCGACGAACCATTGATCAAGTATCGACAGCACGAGCGACAACAGATCGGCGCACCAACACGCACACAACACGCGCCGGCCGGAATCGAAGCGGCACTCCGCCGCCGCAACAACACCGCCGATCTACACAAAATTCTCACAATTCTCGCCGACCGTTTGTCAGCCAACGCCCATTTGTACGACACTCGTAGCGCACGTTCGTTCGTCGGCAATTACTCATTTCATCTGAACGTGCGTGCCAACTTGCCACAACGCCGGCTGAATCGCGTCCCAGGCATTTTGCGCGAGCTTCTGTCGCTGCGTTATCACGAGTACGCAAACGGCTTTAAGAGTGCAGCTAAAGACCTCGTGTCTTGAATCCGGACCAGTGATTAATGCCCTATGACCTCTCCATAATAGTTGTTAACTGGAACGGCGGCAGTCTCTTAACTCGCTGCGTCGAAACCATCGTCACTTCCGCACCGAGAACAACGTACGAGATCATAGTCGTCGACAACGATTCCAAAGACGACAGCCTCGACCAACTCCGCGCGAGCGAAATTGCAGCACCGCTGATCGCAAGCGGCCAGCTCCGAATAGTCGTCAACGATGAGAACCGCGGTTTCGGCGCCGCCAACAATCAAGCCTTCGCACTGACAACTTCTCCGTTCGTCTTCATGCTCAACCTCGACACAGAAGTTCGTCCGGGCACGATCGACAAGTTGATCGAGAAGCTCAAAGCGGATCGCACCATTGGCGCGTGTGGTCCAAAGATTTTAAATTCGGACGGATCGCTCCAGGTGAGCGTATTTTTCAGTCCACCGTGCGTGTGGCACACGCTGCTTTCACAGTTGTGGCTGTATCACTTAATCCCGCGACGAATGAGAGGCGAGTTACTTCTAGGCTGGCACTGGGACCACGATCGCGAACGAGCCGTGCCGATGCTCGGCGGCGCTGCGATCATGACGCGACGCGAGGTGCTCGACAAAGTCGGCGGCTTCAACGAACGATTTCACATGTACTCCGAAGACACGGAGTGGTGCTGGCGAATCACGAATTCGAAGTGGCGCCTGGTGTTTGTACCCGACGCGATCCTGATCCACCACGGCGCGCAGAGTGCAAACAAGCGCTGGTCACCCGCCGAGCAGCTGCGCGTCAGACTGCGAGCAGGGTTCGACTTCGAGCACCTCGCCCTCTCGCGCTGGCAAGTTGCGGCCAACCAACTCACAAACTACGTGGTCGTAACTTTGCAGATCACCGGACGCAAGCTGCTGGGGATTCAGCATCCTGAGTTGCAAGTGATCAGGGAAATGCATCGCGAGCATTTAGTTCGCTCGCTGCGCAACCATGCGGCGGAGGAACGCTAAGGCTTCACCGAGGCGTTGTAGTCTTCGAGCAACTTCTGCGCGCGAATACTCGGGCTAATCAACGCCAGCTTCTGCGACCAGTCGTAACCACTAAACACACCGACAACTTCGGCGTTCGAGTTGTAAACCGGACTGCCGGAGAAACCGTCGCGACTGTCGATCTTCACCGACCAGTACTCCTGGTTTCCAAGCATGTAGTTGCCGATAAAACTGCCGTGGCTCACGACTTTGTCGCCGTGCGGTCGCGCGATCAGGAAGAGCTTGTCGTCTTTATTGGGTGCGGTCTGAAACACAGGCGCCTTGGCCTTTGAACCGCGGCACATTTCGAGCAGTGCCAGATCCGCTTCCTTGTCGACCTTGATGACCTTGGCTTTGCAGCCCTGAATAAAGACTTTCACAGTAAGCTCGTCGCTAGCCTTAAACCCCAGCATGACTTTCTTCGTGTTGCTGAGATTGCCGGAGATTACGTGATAGGCGGTCATCACCAGCCCATCACCTACAAGAAATCCTGTCGCATACCCATTGGGACCTACGTCAAATAAGACCGAAATGGCCTGCTCCAGTGGATTCTGTTGCTTCTTTGCAAATTCCAACTCCAGCGACAACGTATACCGCTCCTGTTGCTTGAGCATCTTGCTGGAAGGCTTCTTCTCAGCCAGAGACACAGGAGTAAGCAGCAGAAAAACGGCGATACAGGTAAGGCTACAAAGCTTACTCTTCATCGTTCCCTCCGTTTGCTTGTTAAGACTACTTTGACCTGCGGGGTTGGCGTATTTTAGGGCGGTCGTTCCGGATAAGCAATGATTTTGCGGCGAGAGCAAAAACTGTGTACACGGATTACACAGATCCGCCACAGACACTTACACGGAGGCGGTGCGCTGCCTGGGTTCGTTGATGCGTGTGTAATCGGGATGGAGATAGACCAGACGCCCGCCGACGATTGTCGCAACAGCGGCGCCGGTCATTGAACGCCCATGAAACGGGCTGTTCCGGCTTTTGGACTTCGATCGGTTCACGTCAAACACCCACTCGAGTTGAGGATCGAGAAGCGTAATGTCCGCATGCGCACCGGCTTTGAGTGTGCCACGATCCGCGAGTCCAAAAATGCGCGCAGGGTTCGAGGAACACATTTGCACGACGCGTTCGAGACCGATCAGTCCAGCGTGCACGAGCTCGAACGCGAGACCGACGGCGGTTTCTAAACCCGTGATTCCAAACGGCGCCTGGTCAAACTCCAGTCCTTTCTCGTCTGCGTGATGCGGCGCGTGATCGGTCGCAATCGCGTCGATCGTGCCGTCTTTCATAGCCTCGAGAATTGCGTCGACGTGTTCGCGGCTACGCAGTGGCGGGTTCATCTTCATGTTTGTGTCGTAACCCGCAACTGCTTCGTCCGTCAGCGTCCAGTGATGTGGCGTCACTTCGCACGTGACGTTTAGACCTTCGTTCTTGGCCATTCTTACGGCTTCGAGTGCGCCGCGTGTGGAAACGTGAGCGATGTGAACTTTCGCGCGCGTGAGTCTCGCGAGAATGCAATCGCGAACAGCATCAACTTCCTCGGCAGCAGCAGGGATACCTCGCAAGCCGAGGATCAACGACCATCGTCCCTCGTGCATTACGCCGCCCGCGCTGAGCGACTTGTCCTGGCAGTGATCGACAACAGTCAGATCGAAACCACGAGCGTACTCCATCGCGCGTCGCATCATCGACGAACTCGGAACGGGCCGCCCGTCATCTGAAACTGCGACGATGCCTGCGTTTTTCATCTCGCCCATTTCCGCGAGCTCGGTGCCGTTGCTGCCTTTTGTTACAGCACCGATCGGGAAGACGTTTGCGAGGTTCGCTGCTTTTCCCTGATCCACTATGAAACGCGTGACAGCAGGATTGTCGTTGACCGGATCTGTGTTCGGCATGGCACAGATGCTGGTCCAACCGCCTGCGACTGCCGCCGATGCGCCAGTCGCCACGGTTTCCTTGTACTCCTGACCTGGTTCGCGCAAGTGCGTGTGGAGATCGATAAATCCCGGCGCGACGATGAGCCCGGTTGCGTCGATCACGTGCGCGTCTTCGGGAAACGTCTCGCCGCGTTCAACCAAACCTACGCAACGCCCGTCTTCGATCAACAAACTGCGGCCGCCGGTGTTAACCTGCTGCGCCGGATCGATCACATAACCATTTGCAATCAGCAGCTTCATGCCTTGCGTTCTCGTTTCTGTTTCTTCGCGGGCGGGCGTTCGTCGTCCACAGGTTCGGTGTGACTGCCACCTGCGAGCAAATAAAGGACTGCCATTCTTACTGCTACACCGTTTGTGACTTGGTCGAGAATCAGCGAGCGGCTGCCGTCCGCGATCTCCGACGAGATCTCGATGCCGCGGTTCATCGGGCCCGGATGCATGACGATCGCATCGGGCGCTGCGCGTTCGAGGTGTCGCGGCTGCAAACCGTAGTGAACCGCATACTCGCGCATCGACGGAAAAAACGCAGCATCCTGTCGCTCGCGTTGTATGCGCAGGATCATGATGACGTCGGCGCCTTCTATCGCGTCCTCGAACCGTTTCTCGATCCGGAGTCCGCTTTCAACCAGTTCTGCAAACTCTTCAGGGACGAGCGTTCCCGGTCCAGCGACACTTACGTTCGCGCCGAGTTTTGTCAGTAGAAACACGTTGGAACGTGCGACCCGTGAGTGCAGGATGTCGCCGAGTATCGCCACTTTCAAGCCGTCGATATGGCCTTTGTACTCACGGATCGTAAGTGCGTCGAGCAGTGCCTGTGTCGGATGTTCGTGTGCGCCGTCGCCTGCGTTCACGATCGGCGCGTTTGTCATGCGCGCGAGATGTTGAGGCGCGCCTGCCATCGAGTGACGAATCACGATGCAATCGGGCGCCATCGCTTCAAGATTGCGCGCAGTGTCGAGAAGGGTTTCGCCTTTGCTTACACTGGACGTTGAGACGCTGATGTTGACCGCGTCTGCCGACAAACGTTTCGCAGCGATCTCGAATGACGTTCGCGTTCGTGTTGACGGTTCAAAGAAGAGATTGATTACGGTGCGGCCGCGCAGTGCGGGGACTTTCTTGATCTGGCGTTGGGAGACTTCGCGAAAAGTTTCGGCAGTGTCGAGCAGGTGATTGATCTCACTGGCTTCCAGTTCGCGGATGCCTAAAAGGTGGCGGCGGTTGAAGGTTGTGTTCATGCGTGGCTTCGGCTCATAAAAAAAGCGGCCCCGGTGGCCGCTTTGTTACGCCGTCTCTGACGGTCGCTCGACGATTACCACTCCCTCTTCTTCGTCAAAGTCCTGAAGCATAACCTTGATGATTTCACTCTTCTTCGTCGGCACCAGCTTGCCGATGTAGTCGGCCTGGATCGGCAGTTCACGATGTTCTTTACCGCGGTCGATCAGCACGGCTAACTGCACACGGCGCGGGCGTCCGAAGTCGATCAGTTGATCGAGTGCGGCGCGGATCGTGCGGCCTGTGTAAAGGACGTCGTCGATCAGGACGATGTTGCGGTTTTCGATATCGCCGGGAAGATCGGTACCACTGACAACGGGCTTTGCGCCCACGGTGGAAAGATCGTCGCGATAGAGAGTGATGTCGAGTATGCCGACCGGCGGGCGATAGCCTTCGAGATCGGAAATCTTCTGGGCCAGGCGTTCAGCCAGCGGCACGCCGCGCCGCCTGATGCCCACGAGAAACAGGTCGCCGGCCCCATGATTTTCTTCGACTATCTCCGACGCCAGACGCGCCAACGCGCGATTGATGCGCGGGCCATCCATGATGCGAGCTCTCTCGATGAAATCCATGTGCGCGGATACTAACAAAGGCCGTGTGTGATTTACAAGAATGCAGGATTTACAAGATCCCGAATTCATGTAATCTTGTTTGCCTGGATGATCTATCGCTCATTCGTCCGACCGATTCTCTTCAGGCTCTCGCCTGAGACCGCTCACGAGTTGGCGCTGCATTCACTATCTCTGATCCCGCCGAGATTGATCGAGCGGCCTTTCAATAATCCCATCAGCAGGTTTGGATTAACGTTCCCGAATCCTGTTGGCCTGGCTGCGGGTTTCGACAAGAACGGGATCGCGTTGCAGTCTCTCGCGGCGCTCGGGTTCGGCTTCATCGAAGCGGGCACTGTTACTTATCATCCGCAACCCGGAAATCCGCGCCCACGACTGTTTCGACTCTCCGAAGATCAGGCGTTGATCAATCGCGCGGGGTTTAATAACGAAGGCGCCGCTGCGTTTGTGAAAAGAGTTGAGGACCATCGACCGCATTGCGTCCTTGGAGTCAGCATCGGCAAGAGCAAGATCACGCCACTCGATCAGGCTATCGAGGATTACCTGGCGAGCTTCAAGCTCGTTCATCATGTGGCGGACTACATTGCCGTGAATGTGAGTTCGCCGAATACTCCGCAGTTGCGGGAGTTGCAGCAGTCGGAACAACTCGCTTCCCTGCTTTCGGCGCTGCAATCGAGTAACAAGGATCCTAAGAAGCCGATCTTGGTGAAACTATCGCCTGATCTATCGCGCGCTCAGATTGAGTCGATTGTGGAGGTGGTAAATCGTTTGAAGATCGACGGCATCATCGCGACGAATACGACTGTGAGTCGTGATAACTTGCGGACGGATGCGAAGCGTGTGGCTGCGTGTGGAGAAGGTGGGCTTAGCGGGAAGCCGTTGAAACACAGATCGACGCAGATGATCGCCGATCTTTATCGATTAACTGGCGGGCGGATTCCACTCATCGGCGTGGGTGGGATTTTTAACGCCGAAGACGCGTGGGAGAAGATCGCGGCGGGCGCGAGTCTCGTGCAGTTGTACACTGGGCTGATCTATGAGGGACCGCGCATCGCGCAGGAGATCAACGAAGGACTGTCGCGCATACTTGCGCGTGAAGGGTTTGCAAATCTCGATGAAGCCGTAGGCTGCCATGTCAATTAAAGAAAAACTGATCGTCGCACTCGACGTCGAAACACCCTCAACGGCGCTGGAACTCGTCCGCCGGCTCCACAGCGTCGCCGGAATGTTCAAGGTTGGTTCGCAACTGTTTACTTCCGCCGGACCGCAAATCGTGAAAGACATCCTCGCACTGGATTCAAAAGTGTTTCTCGATCTTAAGTTTCATGACATACCACACCAGGTTGCAGGCGCTGCACGTTCCGCTGCCGAACTCGGCGTTTCGCTTTTCACCGTACACGCGAGCGGTGGAAGCGAGATGTTGAGCCGCGCCGTCGAAGCTGCTGCCGGGCGTTCGAAAGTGCTCGCCATCAGCGTTCTTACGAGTATCGACGCTGCGATCCTGTCGCAAGTCGGTGTAACAGGCAGTCCTGAAGAATCGGTGATTCGGTTAGTCAAACTCGCCGAAGCGTCGGGCGTTGACGGAGTTGTTGCTTCACCACAGGAGATCAAAACCATCCGCAGCGAGATTCCGCGTCCTGAGTTTTTGGTAGTGACGCCGGGAATACGACCCGCGACGAACGCACGGGAAGATCAGAAGCGAACGGCCACGCCTGCGGCCGCAATCGCGGACGGCGCTAGCTATCTCGTCGTCGGACGGCCAATCACCGGAGCACCCGATCCAGTACAGGCCGCGGAGGAAATCATCGCGGAAATGCAGCGCGGCCAATGAAAGGAACTGATCACTAAAGGCAGCGTGTAAAAAAAGCGGCACACTCTCTATTTGCCGAACGAATCTTTTGAAACTATCATGCGACGGTGAATCTCAGCTTGAAGCCCCCGTTCATTTCCACAATCGCCGTCCTCCTTTTCGCACTGATTTTCCCACTCTTTGCTCAGGAAAAGGAGGAACCTGCGCCACTCACGCTCTCGCAGACGCCTTATCGCGTCGGCGAGCGGCTGACGTACAACGTATCGTTTTCAAACTTTCCGGATGCCGCGCATGTGGAAGTCGAGGTCGTCTCGCGCGGGAACTTTCAGGGTCGCGATGCAATTCAACTCCGCGCGCACGTTGAAACGACGGGCGTGGTAAACGTCGCGCTCCTCGCGATCAACAACGATTACGTCACGTATATCTATCCGGAAACCGGCTTGCCTTTTCGAAGCGAGCGAACTGCGCGCGATGTGATGAGGACCGCCGACGCAGCTGAAGATTTCAATCAAACGGCCGGCAATGAAGCTATAGCGCCGAAACAGGAAGGCTTCCCGGGCACGTACGATCTGCTGTCGGCTTTCTATCGCGCTCGCGCGTTGCCCCTCGCGCCCGGCGGTGTCTACAACGTTGCGGTACGGCATGAAGCCACTGATTACCAGGCTGAATTGCGAGTGGTTGATAGAGAAACGATCCGAACGAATGTCGGTTCGTTTCCCACGATTGTCGCGCAAGTCAAGGTAAACGATACGCCACTCAAAAATATCAGAGTCTATTTCAGCGCCGATCCCGGACACGTTCCGGTACTGATTACTGCCCGCGTCAGCAACGGTGAATTACGCGCGGAGCTCGCCGGGTCTGAGCTACTCAAATCCGCGGATGAAACTCCCACGCCGACTCCGGAGATCAAGCCTGCACCGGCGCCGACGCCTCCACCTGCACCGACGCTGGGTGAGAACGTGCCGTTCACGATCGGGGAACAGCTCAACTACCAGGTGTTCATCGGCAGCAGTAACACTGCGCTGGGTCTTGCGACTTTCCAGGTCCGCAATCGTGCTCGTTACTTCGAACGTGATGGTGTGTTGCTGAGTGTGAATGCGGAGACAACGGGCGCAGCGGCGCGTCTGTTTGTCGCGAAAGATCAGATTGAGTCGTACGTGGATCCGAAAGGGTTCCTGCCTTATCGCGTGGTGATGAACCTCGTCGAGGGACAAAGACGTTTGAACCAGACGCTGACGTTCAATCAGGAAGGCTCGACAGTCACGAGCGATCGTGGAGCGCGGATCGAGATTCCTGTCGGAACACACGATTACCTTTCGTTCTTTTACGCGCTGCGGACCTTCGATCTTAGACCACCTAAAAAGAACGCGGTTTCGATCCTCGTCGAGAACAAACCAAAGACAATGGTAGTGGACGTTTCGAAACGCGAAATGATTCAACTCGGGAATCGATCAGTGCCCGCGATCGCGTTGAAGCTGACGACTGACGATCCGGAACCTGACAAATACCAGTTGCGACTCTGGATCAGCGACGATCGACGTCGCCTACCCTTGCGACTCACCTGCACCACCAAACTCGGCCCCCTGCGCGCGGATCTCGCCATCCTTCCGACTGCGACGCAGTAAATCCAACCGCGGATAAACGCGGATCCGAAATTGAAATCGATTTTCAATTAGGATATACTTCCGCGCCGTCATGTTGAACTCATTCATCATCGTGCTCCGCGAGGGTTTCGAGTCGTTCCTGCTCGTGGCCGTTATCCTTGCTTACCTCAAGAAATCGGGCCAAAACTGGCTTACGCCGTCGGTTTACACGGCTATCGTGCTGGCGCTCGCGGCGAGCGGCGGCCTCGCGTACCTGCTTGCGACCGGCATCGACTACGAGACCACGCAGAACATGTTCGGCCCGTTCATCGGCGGCTACATCAACACGTTCTTCGCCAACGAAGCCCTGCGCGAGGCGGTGCTCGGCGCTGTGGCCGTGGTGATGGTCGGCACGCTCGTCATTCACATGTGGCGCACCGGACCAAAGATCCAGCAACGCATGCGTGAACGTTTGAGTGAGATGTCGTCGAAGAAGTCGCGCATTGCGGCGGTGCTCGGCGTGTTCCTGTTTACGTTTCTGATGATCACGCGCGAGGGAATGGAAACCGCGCTGATGTTGATGCAGGTGAAAGATCCAAACGTGATCAATGGCGCGTTGCTTGGTCTGGGTGCGGCGATCGCGTTTGCACTCGGCTGGGCGCGTTACGGACATCTCATCAACCTGAAGCGGTTCTTCCAGGTTACCGGAATTTTCCTGCTGCTGTTCATGATTCAGGTTGCGATCTACTCGTTCCACGAGTTCACGGAAGCAGGACTGCTGCCGAACAGTGAGTTTCTCCATCACGCGACTGAGAAGTACTCGCCTGACGGTCTTTACGGCAAATGGTTTTCGCCGATCATGATCGGGATTTGCGCGCTGTGGCTGTTTGGTGCGTGGCTGATCGATCGAAATAAGAAGACGCGAAACGGCGGTGCGGGTTCGTTGCCGATCATGAACGCTGCGGACTGAGCATCCGCGCGAGTTCGCGTTTCAACAACTTCCCTGTTGGTCCCTTCGGAATATCATCCACGAAGTGAACTGTCTTTGGACACTTGAAGTCTGCGAGGCGCGCTTTGCAGTGGTCGATCACTTCCTGCTCTGACGTTTTTGCACCGGCCTTCAACACCACTACCGCCGCGACCTCTTCGCCATAAAGATCGTCAGGAACACCAACTGCCGCCGCCGCTGCGATTGCCGGATGCTCGTAGAGCACTTCGTCGATCTCGCGCGGGTAGATGTTTTCACCGCCGCGAATGATCATGTCCGACTTGCGATCGACGATGTAGTAAAAGCCGTCTGCGTCGCGATAACCGATGTCTCCGGTGTGAAACCAGCCGTTGCGAAAAGCTGTTTCGTTTGCCTGATCGTTTTTGTAGTAGCCCTTCAAAATGTTCTCGCCGCGCAGGACGATCTCGCCGAGTTCGCCGTCAGGCACGTCGCGGTCTTCATCGTCCACCACGCGCATCTCGTTGCCAATCGGAAGCCCGCACGAACCCGGACGGCGTCGTTTGTCAGGCGGATTGAAAGTCGATCTGCAAGTTGATTCCGATAGGCCATACCCTTCGATCACTAGACAGTTGAACGTCTCCTCGAAGCGTCGTAGCACCTCCGCGGGCACGGGCGCCGAACCACACATCGCGAAACGCAACTGGTCCGTCTTCAGACCGGCCGGCACGCCGTCAGGGTACGTGCTCAACAACATCGAGAGCATCGTCGCAACCGAACCAAACGATGTGATCTCGTACTCGGAGATGATCTGCCAGAACCGCGAGGCTGAAAACTTTGGGCTCACGACTGTGGAACCGCCCGCGTAAAGCGCGGACATCGTCGTCACGGAAACCGCGTTCATGTGAAAGAGGGGCATCATCGTCAGTAGTCGATCTGATTCCGTGAAGTGCAACCAACTGC
>DASTQB010000077.1:0-16515 GCA_035761985.1 Pyrinomonadaceae bacterium | reverse complement strand
GCTGTTCTCGTCGCGAATGCGCAACGCGGGCCGCACCATTGGACCACTCACCTCGACGCATGACTTCAACCGCATCGCGTGACGCCGTTCTGATGCTGACGCACAGCGGCGACTTCTACACTGTCGATCTCGTTTCCGAAGCTCTCGTACGCAAGGGCGCTCGTCCCATTCGCTTTAACACAGATCTGTTTCCATCGTCCGTGAAGCTTGCGTCCGGCACGCGAGGCGCACAACTCTGTACCGAAGCAGGAGAACAAGTCTTAACGGCGGATGTGCGCGCGGTCTGGGCACGCAAGATCTGGTCGCCGCGCATGTCTGATGATCTTGACGAGCGTTTTCGATCGATGTGCGCCGGTGAGTCTGGTGCTGCACTCGAAGGTTTTCTCGACGCGCTACACGACGCGCGCTGGGTTAACAATCTCCAGCGCCAGCGCGACGCGGAAAACAAGGAGCGACAACTCCGGTTGGCTGCGCGCGCGGGCCTGCGCGTGCCGCGCACTCTCGTTACCAATGATCCCGCCGCGGCTCGACAGTTCTTCGCTGAGACTGAGGGCGAAACAGTCGCGAAGCTTCTTCGCCCGCTTGCGGTGAGCATGGACGCTGACGCGCCGTTCGTCTACACGAACCGCGTCCGCGAAGAAGATCTCGCCGGCGCCGAGACACTTCGTCATTGCCCGATGGTCTTTCAGGAGTTGATACCGAAAGCGTGCGAACTACGCGTCGCCTGGGTGGCGGGCGAAGCGTATGCAGGTGCGCTCGACGCGAGCGGCACGTCGCGCGGGCACACAGACTGGCGGCGTGCCGCGCCTGACGACTGTCGATGGCAAAAGGCGGAGCTTCCCGCTGAAGTAGTGAGCGGGTTGCGAGCGTTGATGTCGGAACTCGGGCTCGTCTTCGGCTCGATCGATTTGATTTGCACTCCTTCGGGCGAACACGTCTTCCTCGAAGTCAATCCCGGCGGCGAATGGGGCATGCTCGAACGCGACCTCGGACTTCCGATCTCGGAAGCGATCGCCGAAGCGCTGCTCGAAAACTAGGTCTGTCTATGTCCATTCTGATCATCACACACAGTGACGATAACGACAGCGTTGCGCGCGTGGCTGAGGCGATTGCGCGCAAGGGTGGCCACACGATCCGCTTTGACACGGACCGCTATCCGACCGACGTGCGGCTCACGGCTTACTACGGCGCGCCGGGTGACGAGCGTCTGACGCTCACGAATGACGAGGGCGAGTTTGATCTGCGCGAGGTCACGTCGATCTGGCACCGGCGCCTCAGCTTTGGTGCGCGTCTTCCAGCGACACTCGATGGCCAACTGCGGCATGCCTCGCTCGGCGAAACGAGTGCTGCCGCGCACGGAATGCTCGCGAGTCTTAAAGCATTCCGCGTGGACCATCTGCAGCACATCCGTCACGCTGAAAACAAACAGCTACAGCTGCAGGTAGCGCGGGAAGTCGGGCTGAACATTCCGCGCACATTGACGACGAACGATCCTGCGGCGGTCCGCGAGTTCGCAAACAGCTGTGAAAGCGGAATGGTCACGAAGATGCTTTCGTCTTTCGCGATCTATGAGGAAGGAAGGGAACTCGTCGTCTTCACGAACCCGGTGAAGCCCGAAGACCTTGCGGACTTGTCAGGCCTGAGCCTGTGTCCTGCAACTTTTCAGGAGTTGTTGCCGAAGTCGCTGGAGCTTCGTGTGACTGTCGTGGGCCAACGCGTTATGTCCGCCGCGCTCGATTCAAAAGTCTCCGCGCGTGCGGCTCACGACTGGCGTCGCGACGGCGTCCGCATGATCCAGGACTGGCAACCTTACCAGCTCCCGCTCGAGATCGAAGACAAGATCCTTCGCCTAATGGATTACTTCTCTTTGAACTACAGCGCCATCGACATCATTCTCACGCCTGACGGACGGCACGTGTTTCTCGAGCTCAACCCCTCAGGCGAATTCTTCTGGCTTGAGCACAGTCCCGGCCTCCGGATTTCCGAGGCCATCGCCGATCTCCTCCTTACGGCTGGTCAGGGAGCGGCGCGACCTGTCCTGTAGATCCGAGCGGCCCAACCACCGCCGGAGGCGAGCTTAATCGTCAGCTTCCTGGTGCGATCAATATTCGTCTTTACTACTTTGTAATCGTGGCCCATCTTCTCCGCGTTTGGTCCATCTTCATAAGCGACCATCTGGAAGCGTCCGGCTGGCAGAAATGAAAAATCGATCTCCAGCGTTCGGCTGGTCCAGTCGGTCATCGCGCCGATGTACCACTCGTTACCTTTACGACGGGCGATGCTGACGTACTCTCCCAACTCTGCCGCAAGCACTCGCGTTTCGTCCCACACCGTGGGCACAGGTTTCAGAAACTCCATCACTTCAGGTTCTCGAAGGTAGTGTGACGGAGAGTCAGCGAGCATCTGGAGCGGCGCTTCGTACACGACGTACATGGCCAGTTGATGAACTCGCGTACCCATGCTCATCGGCCGCTCGAACACCGGTGCGAAGTTTCCTTCCCGTCCGGCGTTCACCATCGCGCCGGGCGTGTAATCCAGCGGGCCCATCAGCATGCGCGTGAATGGCAACGTCACGTTGTGCTCGGGATTCGCGTGTTTACTCCACTTGTTTTGCTCCAGCCCTCGCACGCCTTCAACGTTCACAAGATTGGGCCACGTACGCGTCATCGTTGCCGGCCGGATCGCGCCGTGGAAGTCAACCAGCATCCGGCGTCGCGCGGCCTCACGACAAACTTTGTGATAGAAGTTCATTACCGGCTGATCGTCGCGTTGCATGAAATCAATCTTCAACCCTTTCACACCCCACTTTTCAGCCTGGTTGAAAGCGGCGTCGAATTGATCGTCGAGCGTTTTCCAGACCATCCACAGGATGATGCCGACGTTTTTCTTCTTCCCGTAGGCCACTAACTCTTCGATATCGATTTCAGGGACGACTGAAAGCAGATTGCCGAGCTTGTACCAGCCTTCATCAAGAATCACGTACTCGATACCGTATTGCGATGCGAAGTCGATGTAGTACTTGTACGTCTGCGTGCTGATGCCGGATTTGAAGTCGACACCGTAGAGGTTGTTGGCGTTGTACCAGTCCCAGGCCACTTTGCCGGGTTTGATCCACGACGTGTCGTCGACTTGTGAAGGCTTCGCGAGTAGATAGACCAACTGATTGGTGATGAGATCTGCGTCGGATTCAGCGATGCCGATGATGCGCCACGGGAACGTGCGCGCACCTTTTGTTACTGCGATGTAGTCGGCGTTTTGGGTGACCTGGAAATCGCGATCGCTGTTCTTGCGTAGCTCTTCTTTCAATGGATAAGGCGGAAAGACTCCGTCGAGTGCATTACTGCCGGCGCCGCGCAACCACAGACCCGGATAGTCCTCCACATCTGACTCTGCAAGCGCGATGTTCACACGATTGTTGGTTACGAGGACCGCCGGAAGGCTAGCGAGACTGGTTGTCGTAATCTGCTTAAGCGGGAGCTTCAGAAACTCGCGCTCATTATGAGAGAAGAAACTTTCTTCCTTGTGGTAGTAAACGTTGTAATCGCCTGCGAAATTGAATCGGACTTCCTCGTTGTAAACTTTTGCTTCATTTGCGACTAGTGAAGTCTCGAAGCGGTAGGCTACGCCTTCGTTAAAGGCGCGGAAGACGATTGTATAGTTGCCTTCCATTTGCAGTCTCAGCTCGTTGTAATGTTCGCGGATACGAGCGGACTTCTGAGGCACTGGTGAAACGATCTCTCGATTCTCCGTTCGCTGTTTTGTCGCTCTCACTTTCGGCTGAGCACCGAGGTTGGTGCGATCGATGTTCATCGAGAGCGTGCTGTTCTGAAGAAGCGGGCTCCCCTTGAGCAGAATGTCATAGCTGACCCGATCCGCCACCCGAACCCGCACCTCAATCCGCTCGTCGGGCGACCGCAGGCTATACTGCGCGCTCGCGCTCTGGCCCAGACTGACCATCGATAGCCCGAACAGAAGCAGAAACGAGCCGAGTGTTTTATTCAACTGTGAACGCGTCATAATCTTCGTCGACAAGTCAGCACATTCCAGGAGTACTTGAAGCATCCAGACCTATGATAGCCAGGATCGGCAAGTTTTCACTCGAGGTTGAGAAATTCTGCGCGTGGTATAATTATCGCGCATGTCCGAGGACTCGCGGAACAAACAAATCACAGTGAGAGTCATTCGCGATGGATCTCCGGAGCCGCCGGACAACGACTGGTCCAAGGCTTCTCCAGAAGAGCGGATTGAAGCTGTGTGGACGCTGACCGAACTTTGTTTGGCCTGGAACAACCCTTCATCAAGTGAACCCAGACTACAAAGAACTGTTACTCGCCTTCAACGCTAACAACGTTGAATATCTGATAGTCGGGGCCCACGCGCTAGCAGCGCATGGGCACGTACGCGCGACCAAAGATCTGGATGTTTGGGTGCGCCCTAACAAATCGAACGCTCAAAGAGTATTGCAAGCGCTTGCAGACTTTGGTGCACCTGTGAGTGATGTAACCGTTGATGATTTGAGTCGAAGAGAAACGATCTTTCAGATTGGGCTGCCGCCATTACGCATTGACGTAATAACAGACGTAGACGGCGTTGAGTTTGCTGAAGCGTGGCCCGATCGTTTCGAGACCATGTTCGGAGGCGTGCCGGCGTTTGTGATTTCTCGTCACCACTTGATTACGAACAAGAAGAGCGCAGCGCGTTTGCAAGACCTTGCTGATGTACAGCAATTGGAGGCCACGCAAGGAGATTCTTAAGCAGCATCAACTCTGCCTGACCGGAGGAAGGCAGAAGCCACTTTAAGCCACGCCTTTTCACACCAATCACTTCTTCCAGTGTACGGTGGTCCAGGATTGGGGGTCGAAGAGGCGCGGATCGAGCGCAACGTCGCCACGTATCTCGGAGTACTTCTCCGTCGTCACAACCTTGCCGTCCACCATGAAGATCACCTCAGGCGCGATCCAGCCGCCGCCGAGTTTCTCGTACTTATTGAACTGAGTCTCCTGCGTTTGCTTTCCGTCCTTACCAGTGGGACGAAGCATTCTCACGAAGTAAAGATTCTCCCGGTCGATCCAGAATTGCGGCGAATGCAGATCGCCCGCCTTCGCCCCAACAACATACACCGGCCGTCCCTGCCAGGTGTCTTCCCTGAATTGCGAGAGATCAAACTTCAACGCCTGTAACTTCGTCGTCACTTCACCAACCGGTAGGCGATAGATATCAAAGCCGAGAATCATCAGCGGATGCTCGAAGGGCCGCTCACTCTCCACCTTCCCGTTCTTGAAAACGAAGATCTTCCCACCGGTAAACAATATCCCGTTGCCCTCGCGTGTCGGCGCGAAGTCGATGCGCAAACTGCCGGGCACTGACATCGCCTCGTACCAGATCTCAACTTTCGAACTTCCATCGGGTTGAAAATTTGTCGTCTCCTGAACGAACGTCGCAGTCTTGTACCACGACTTCCCATACTTCTTTTGCATCGCAGCGATCAGTTCGTTTGTATTGGAAATCTGCGCGTAGACCGCGGCGAGTAACATGAGCAGAAAAATCGCGAGTAACAAGAGTTTCATCATGCTACTCGTTGTAATCCAGATTCAATTGCCACGCAACACGTGATCGTTAATCCTTCTCTCCGATTCCGAACACATGATTCTGCCCGCGAATGATGATCATTTTTCCTGCAATCGCGGGCGTGGCCATCACAACTTCTCCCATCGCATTGCGCGCAAGCAACTCAAACGTCGTCCCAGCCTTGATCACAAACACATCACCATCCTCACTCGCGAAGTAAAGCTTTCCATCCGCCGCAACAGGTGAGGCACTGAACGAACCACCACCGCCGAGCCGCGCACGAAAGGTATTCTCGCCGGTCTTCGCATTGTACTGACTCAGGATCCCATTGTCAGTGCACGCGTACAAATAATCACGATAGACAATCGGCGTGACGATGTGCGGCTTGATCTGTGTACTCTGCCACGCGATGTTCGCTTCCTTAATCTCTCCCTTCGCTCCTGCACGCACGGCAACGAACGCGTGTCGCGCATGTGCAGAACCTCCACCAGGGTAATACAAATCGTTCGCAGCAATCGGCGTCGGGATCTTCACGTCAACGCCGTCAGCCATTCGCCACAACTCTTTGCCCGTCACCGGATCATAACCACGATAGTATTTCGTTCCGCTCGTAATTAACTCAGCACCATCCTTGCCTTCGTAAACAGTCGGCGTGCTCCACGAACTGTCTTCTTCACGCGGCGTCTGCCACACGCGCTTACCACTCGCAAGATCGTAAGCCGCCACGAACGACTGGTTCTGCGTGTCGCACTGCACAATCACCAGGTGCTTATAAATCACAGGCGAACTACCAAAGCCCCAGTGAAAGTCAGGACCAGAGCTCCAACCGCCGTCGAGCACGCCGAGATCCTGTTTCCACAAAAGCTTTCCATCGAGGTCGAAGCAGTAGAGACCTTCTGAACCAAACGAGACGACCAGCTTCTTGCCATCTGTAGCCGGAGTCGGATTCGCGTAACTGGCTTTGACGTGACGTTTGACCTTCGGCACACCGTCGTAAACCGTCTTCTCCCAGATGATCCGTCCAGTGTTTTTGTTCAGGCAATAGACTCGAAAACTATGCTTCGAATTATCATCGGCAGAGGCGGGCGTTTGCGTTGGACCATGCACGAACTGCGAGTTCGCGGCGCTGCTCACCGCAGTCGTAACAAAGATACGTTCGCCCCACACAATCGGACTCGAATGGCCCAGGCCGGGGATCGGAGTCTTCCACATAACGTTAATCGACTTCTCCGTGTCCCACGTGGCCGGCAGCGCCTTGCCGTCACTAACGCCCGCACTATTTTGCCCGCGAAAAGACGGCCAGTTCTGTGCGTGTGCTACTGACGCCAATACCACGCACAGCGCGCATACTAAAAACGACTTCATTTCTTCTTCTTTCTCGCGATGTAATCCTTTGCAAACTCGATCAGCGCACTCTGGTTGCGCAACCCGATTCGATTCGCTTCTTCCAACGCCTTCTCGTATTCCCAGCCATCACGCACCACGCGTCGGATCATCCAGAACGCACCGACGCGAGCTCCGACAGCGCAGTGGATAAACACAGGTCCATTCTTCAGTTGTTCATCGGTGATCTTGAGGAAATCGTCGGCGTCCAGTTCGTCCGGCGATGAGGAGTCGATGGGAATGTTGAGATAAGTCATTCCCAACTCCTTCACTTTTGCCTCCTCGCGTCCACCTTCATGTTCGGTGTGAGGCCGCAAGTTAAGAACGACTTTGACGCCCGCTTCTTTGAGCTTCGGCAGATGCTCAAGCCACGGCTGCCCACCGGTCCAGACCTGATCCGTTACCTTCAGGAACTGGGGAATGCCCGTGATCTCGCTCATGGCCGCAGTCTTCTCAATCAACACCATGTTGCAAGCGGGGCAATTGCCGGGCGCGTTATGCGCCGTGCCATCGTTGCTGCATCCGCACGGCGGGCAGACATACTGTTTCTTCTCCTGCGCAGCCGCGCACAGGGCAAACGTCGCCAGAGTGAACGAACCTGCTACGACAAACTCTCTTCGGTTCATCGGATTCTCCTTTCGATCCCTGGAGTCTAAGGATATTTCACGGCAGTGGAAGTGTTTTGCAGCGAAATGCTTGTAGCTGGTGTGAACTGCGGGAAATCAGTGACGAAACGCGGCAGGGAATTAGCCGCAGATTGACGCGAATCAATCTGCGGCTAAGTCGATTTGTTTATTGAAAGACCTTGAAGATGTTCGAGAACGCCCAATTGCTCTGCGCAATGCCGCTACAAACGGGAGAAGCAAAGCCCTGGTTCGGGCAACTGCCGTTGTCGCGCGATACTGACCACATCGAGAGCCGCGTGATGTAGCTGTTTTGATTCGCAAAGTTCAATAGCATCTGCGCATCGCTCAATTGAAAGATCTCGCTCTGAACGTCGTTTTGTCCGATCATTGGAGTCACTCCGATCGTGGCACTCAAGCCCGCTGCAACTACCTGATTGTGAGTGTTGCTCGCCGCTTGTGTAGCACTGAGTCCCATCTGACCGCCATTATCATTCGCCGAACCGTAGTCCATCGCCATGATGTTGATGACGTTCACGCTGAGACCTGAAGCCTTGATGCTGTTCAGCATATTTACACCGCTCGCCACGAGCCCCGTCGGAAGAACCGGCAGCGTGTATGAAATTACGAGCCCCGGGTTCGCGTTCTTGAGTCCAACCAACGCCTGGTTGCGACGATTGATCGACGCCTGATCGAGAATCGCTCCACCTTCGATATCGAAGTCGAGCCGCACCGGCGTACTGCTGTTCACACTGTATTTGGTCAGCACGGATTGGTAAGCGGCCTGTAGACTTGAGACCGTTGTGCATCCGAGTGCCAGTTCAGTTCCCGAAGCGCCGCCGAATGAGATGATCACATCGCCTCCGGCAGCACGTACACCCTGGACCAACGAAAGCATCGTCGTGCCATTCGGCAGCGTGTCATTCGCAACCGTTGCTCCTACACCGCCCCACGTTGGCGTGCAGCCGCCGTTACCAACGACGAATCCGAGGGTGAAAACCTTGATTCCCGATTGCTGCTGAATGTTCAGGAGCTGCCAGCTCGCAGTAAGACCCATGTCGATGTATGGCGCGAACACTTTGCCGGAAGGCGGCGGCGGTGGTGGACCGCTCAGCGTGGTTACGTTTATCGCTGTGCTTTGTGCGGAACTCCCCGCCGCGGTACTCGCAGCAACCCTGAATGAGTAAGTCGTCAACGGAGACAGGCCGGTGATCGTGATGTTTGTGCTGTTTGTAGTCCCGGCCGCAACGCCGTTTCTGAAAACAGTGTAGCCGGTTATGGTGCAGTTGACTGCCGGCGTCGACGCGGTCCAACTCAGGTTCGTGCTGTTGCTTGTAGTTCCAGATGCTTGTAGTCCTGTAGGCACGCTCGGAACCGTGGTGCAAGCACTGCACGTTCCGATACTGGTCCAGGGTTGACCGCTTCCTGCGCCACCGTTGTTAGTCGAAGGGTTCTGGCCCTGTGTCCAGAAGTTGGCCTGGTAGTTCACACCGTTGAGACTTGCCGTCATGCCTGCGGTATAAACGTTGGTCGAGATCCACGTGGACGCGCATGAGCCGCCGCCTCCGCCGCCACTCGATCCGCTACATGGTCCATTGCTGGTCCATGGCTGTCCACTTCCTGATCCACCGTTGTTAGTCGCAGGGTTCTGACCCTGTGTCCAGAAGTTTGCGGTGTAGTTGATTCCGTTGAGGCTCACCTTCATGCCGGCTGTATAAACCGTGGTGGAAACCCATGTCGGATTGCAGGTGGCAGTTTGTGCAGCGCCCACGCGCGCCATGCACAGCAACAAAAGAAACAGTCCGAGAGCAGATTGGATTTTGTGAGTCGAATTCATAGAAAGCTCCTTACCGATCGGAGTTGATTGGACGGGGGAAGTGAAGTTGTTTCGTTACCGGGAGGGTTGAACGTGACTGGGTGACTAACTTTTATGCCTAATGACGGCGGGTGTCAATGTATTCGGGCGAGTCGGTACTGCTCGTACAGACCTTCAACCGGCTTTGCACGAAGAGACATGTCAATCCTGATCATCATGTTAATCCTGTGAAGCATGCCTTTCGAGTTGGGCATTTTTACAGGATTTACACGATTGGCCATGATTTACATGATGATCATGGACACGCGAAACCGACGTTTGTGCAAACCTCCTTAGTTACCTCGCGTTGCAGCTTTCGCTCGTGGTTTCGCTCTGCCGGTCATGCGTTTGATGAAGTCAACTTCTTCCTGAAGATAAGGACGGCCGTCGGTACGAAACACTTCGTGAAACCACACCGACGGTTCACGATCGACATACGGCTGCTGCCATGAATCCCACGGCAAATGCGTTTGTGTTTTACCCTGGACCAATCCCCAGTTGATCATCCCGACGTTGTGGACCTTGCCGACGAGCAGACTGCCAAAGAAAAAACTGCCATTGCCACGCGCCATGTACTCCGTGCAGATCATCGGGCGGTTGTAACGTTTGAGCCAGTTGATGCGTTTCTCCAACTCGGTCGGCGAGTCGTAGTTATGAAAAGTGATGACGTCTGAAAGCTCGATCTGCACGCGATCCATTTCAGTCATCTTTTCAGGGGTGGACCAATCACCCTTCCAGACGCCGGAAGTCAGCGGTTGTTCGGGCCGTGCTTCACGCGCCCATGCAAACGCCTGGCGCAGGAGTGGCAGCACGAGTTCGACTTTGTTCTTCGGTTCGAGTTCGTTGTAGCTGCCGGGATTCATGTTATCGGGCTCGTTCCAGATGTCCCACGCGAGAATCCGCTGATCGCGCGCGAACGCGCCGACAACGCCTTTCACATACGCTTCGAGACGCGGATACTCCGACGGGTTTTGCAGCGTTGTGCGACTCGGACTCTGCACCCAACCCGAATTATGTACACCGGGCTTGGGTGCGCGCTGCTTGCCGGGCTTCGGATCCGGATCCCAAACGGAGTCGAACAGTACGAACATCGGTTTGATCCGGTGCCGCGCTGCGATCGTCAGAAACTGATCGAGCCGGCGTTTGAAACCTTCAGGATCCTGCCAGAGCAGATCGTGCAGGTAAACGCGCATGGTGTTCATGCCGAGGCCGGCGGCCCAACCCAGTTCGAGATCGATTCGTTTGGGATCGAAGGAGTCAGCCTGCCACATCTCGAGCTGGTTGATCGCGCTCGCAGGATTGTAGTTGCTGCCCACGAGCCACGGTTGCTTCGCGTACCAGTCGCGGGCTTGCTGCTCTGACCATCGCGCCGACTGCGCGAGCGCAGTGACAGCCAGCAGCATCCAAACGGCGATTACCTGGACCAATCTTCGGAACGATAACATTCAAGTATCCTTTCTTATTTCCATCGTTTCACGGGGCGTAATCAGTAACACGGGCTTTTACAGGATTTTCAGGATTGGACATGATTTACATGATGACTCACGCGCTAAGTCGCTTGTCGTCGTAACTGAGGGAATTTCGCGCACGGTCAACCGAACCCCGCTTCACAAGATATGTAGGTATGCGAAGTTCGACGCCCTGGTGCGTCGGCTCCTCGATCGTCATTATCAGAGCTTCGACGGCTCGTCGTCCGAGTTCCTGTCGCGGCAGGCAAACCGTTGTTAACGTCGGATGGGCCAGCGCAGCAAAGGCTATGTCGTCGAACCCAATGATCGAGACATCACCAGGAATCGACACGCCTGCCGCGCGACACTCCTGCATCACGCCGAGGGCCATCATGTCGTTTGCCGTAATGATCGCTGTTGGAAGTGGTCCACCGTTGCTGAGTATCTCGCGGGCGATTCGCTGCCCACCATCGAGTTGAAAGTTACCCTCGTAAACTCCAAAGGGCTCCACATTCGGTAACACCTGCGCCAGCGCATGCCGAAACGCTTCGAGTCGCTTCGCTGCCGAACGCAACCGGTTCGGGCCGCCAACATAAGCAATGCTCCTGTGACCGAGTTGGACCAGATGGCGTACGGCTTCGGTTATCCCCATCGCATAATCTACGGTAAGGTTGCTCATTCGCTCGGCGGCCGTGCCGAGATCAAGGAAGACAACCGAAACATGTTTACGCGCAAGTTCATCGATGACGGCAAGATCGAGTTCGGATGTCATCAGCGCGACTCCGGCCACCTTTCGTTCGATCAGACGACGCACATAATGTGACGTGCGTTCCGCGTCATATTTAGTGTTTAGTAGGATGACGTCGTAACCTCGCTCAAAGGCGACGTCCTCCACACTTTTGGCCAACTCCGGAAAGAACGGATTGGAAATGTCAGAGACGAGCAAGCCGATGGTATGACTGCGGCCGGAGGCGAGACTCCTCGCGTGAGCATTCGGATAGTAGTTGCAGCGTTTTATCGCGCTGACCACTTTCAGCCGGGTTTCTTCAGAAACGAACCTCGTTCTATTAAGCACGTGCGAAACCGTTGCGGTGGAAACTCCAGCCTCGCGTGCAACGTCTTTGATACTCATGTAGTTGTGAATCCATGTAAATCATGTCCAATCCTGTAAATCCTGTAAGAACGCCCAACTCGAAAGGCATGCTTCACAGGATTAACAGGATTATCAGAATTGACATGATTTTCGTGCAAAGCCTTCGGCGCTTGAATCGAATTCTTGCACTTGCCCAACCCGGAACGGCGCTATTGCTTGACTGTAACAACGCGAACAGAGTCCCAGTCGTTTTCCGAAGAGCCGAATCCGTAGAGCATGAGGTGAAATGCGCGCGGGAGGTTCTTGATTGTCTTCCTCAAACCCTCCTGCCCGTTGAGCATGAAATAAAACTCATCACCTTTGCGTACAATGCCAAGCGTCGGATTTTTTACTTTCGTGCCTAGTTTCTTGTTGTCGAGTCTCTCACCCTTGCCGTCGATCACAGACCATGCCTCGAATGTTCCTTCGCTTGTGAGAATCCACTCGACGCGGTTTCTTCCTGATCCCTCGAAGAGAATGGTCAGGATAGCATTGCCGATCGGCAGGGCGCTTGAGTTCGGGTCTGGTAGTGCTTGCCCCACTTTGGCGATCGTTCCCTCGACGATAAACCGCTCGCCCGAAAATGTTTGCTTTGTTCTGACTCCAGCACGCCAGCCATTCTGGCCGCGCATTCTAAGCTGACCTTCTTTCACTTCGACCTTCCCGTGACCGCCTTCCATGCTGAACAACTCCCACTTCTCGGGATCGAGCGCGCTGCCGTCAAACCCGTCGATCCATTCGTCGACTGCAGGATTCGAGGGTGCGGTTGCAGGACGCTCCTGTGCGTGAAGGGAACACTGGCCCAGGACCAGCAATACGAGAACGCAATGTGAGAAATAGTTGAATCGCATCACTCTTAATCGTTTAGAAAACTACGTTCGCCAGACGCCTTACCAGGTCTTTGCGTTCCGTCAACTCCTGACTCTTTTCCTTGTCGCTGAGCCGCTTGAAAGCTGCCAGCGTTCGATCAGCATCTTCCTTGCGCTTTAATCGTACGTAGACCCTGCTGAGCTGGTATAGCGCTTCTGCAAGATTTGGTTCGGCAGCGACTACCGCTTCCAGATGCGGCACTGCCTGCTCGAAACGTTCTGTTCGCATGTAAACACGCGCAAGCGCCAAACGCCCGGGCGAGAACGATTGATCGATCTCTATTGCCCGGAGCAAATGCTTTTCGGCAACGGCGAGATCGCCGTTCGGATCTCTGAGAAGGGCGCTCGCGATAAGGTAGTGCGCGGCGGCCAGCTTTTTATCCGCAGCAAGCGCGCGATTGTACATTGCGACAGCTTCCGCGGATTTGCCCGTCTCTTCATACGTGAGTCCGAGATATGCAAGCGCGGAAGCAAACTTCGGATCAACATCGATGGCTTGTTGGAATGCGACCGCGGCCTGGTCGTGTTTCTTATTCTTGAAGTGTGCGACTCCGAGAGCGAAGAGAAGCTTCGGTGATTGCGGAAACTCCTTGAGGGCTTCGTTCAATCGAATCACTGCTGCTTCAGGTGCTCGAGTATCCGTCAAGAGCATTCCATAACGGAAACGATACGACTCATTCCGCGGATCTCGCTGAATAGCGAGTCGCATCGCAGGTATTGCGTTCTCGATGTAACCGGATGCTTCGTAGATCTCTGCGAGCGTCGCATAGATCCGCGCAGCATCGATCCCGCGAGCGACTGCGGATTCGAGAGTGCGACCCGCCGATTTGATGTCATTCAACGCCTGGTACGAACGTGCAAGAAGAATGATGTGATCGACGTTCGCTGGATCGGCTGCGACAACAGCTTCGAGCTCCGTGTTTGCTTCTTTCACGAGTCCGGCGGCGAGCAAACCTGTCGCTAACTCAGCGCGCATTGCCGTACTACTGATGTTAGCCGGCGCACTACTCAGTCGTTGCTGATAATCCTGGTAATAAACTGCGGCCGCGCTCGGGTCTTTGAGGCGAAGGCTTATAACGACGAGCGCGCGTGCAATCTCTGCATCAGGTGCAATCTTTCGAGCACGCTCGAACAGATCGCGTGCCGCATGCAAACCGTTGGACGTACCACTTGAAAAACGAATCTGCGCGAGATTTACGAGGGCTCCTGGTTGGTCTGGGTTCAGCCGGAGCGAAGTTTCGAACTGGTTCGCCGCCTGATCAGTCTTGCCGAGCCGAACCAGAATCACACCATAGTTGTTACGTGCGGATGGTGACGACGGTGCGCCTGTTGCGGCGGCCTTGAAGTGGCGCTCGGCTTCGGCCAGGTTACCGCTGCGGTCGGCGATTATACCGAGATAGGTATGTGCAAGTTCGTTGTTGGGATCGTCCTGCAGTGCACGGTTAAAGGAACTTTTTGCTACGTCAGTTTCCTCGCGGTTAAGCGCAGCCACACCCTTTTCGATCAACGCAGCTACGTCCTGCTTGTTTTCACGACGCTGTAAGGTCTTCGCCTGCGCCGCCGCCGTCGCGGATGGCAAGGCCAGCACCATTGCGGCTCCGATAACACAAAAAACGAGCTGGACCAGAAAAGTCGCTTCAGCCTGCGAAGCAGGCGTGAGCGTAGAGCCTGGGGCGTAAGCCCCAGGAGGGCGTAGTAAATGAAGTGTCAGCCCATGAAATGGGCGACAGCGCGTTTGGTCCAACATCGCGGCGGTTTTAGGCACGTTTGGTCTGTCGCCCGCATCCGCGGGCTTGAAACTCTTCTTATGCGTTGAACCTGGGGCTTACGCCCCAGGCTTTAGGCTTACGCCTGCTTCGCAGGCTCGCCAAAGTAAGCGGCGCGGGGAGTGTGCCTGACTCTTCCCGCGCCGTTCTTTTAGAAACAGATCGCCTAAAAGATTATCTTCGCGCCGAGCTGGATGTTTCTTGGTCCATAAACGTTGGGATCGCCAACGATGCCCGAGAAACCAAATCCGCCCGTTGGGTTTGGATTCCCTGGATCAAAGTTCTGGAAGTTTAAGTCTGGTCCAAAGTACCTGTGCCGGTTGAATACGTTGAATACTTCTCCACGTAACTCCAGTGTCACCGTTTCCGTAATCCGCGTCCGTTTCAGCAGACTCATGTTCTCGCTGTAATAGGGCAGCACGTTTTGTTCAATCACCGCCGGCGAGTTGCCGAAGAAGATCGACGGATTAGCGTAATAAGCACGATACGCGGGATTCGTCACGTCGTTCGTCGGAGGAGCTTCGAAATTCAGCGGCTGCGCGAAAGCACCGCCATTAACCAGTTGGAAGATCAGACCGTTTTCAGGATTGCCCGTCAGGATCTGTTGGCCCGTGAGATTTGGCCGCAGTTGAGCACCGCGGAAACCTGCGAACCCCACAGTATTTAGAAAACCACTGTTTCGACTACTCGTCACGACGAGAGGCAGGCCCGTCTGGTATCGATGAATAGCTCCGAACTGCCAACCTCCTACAAGTCTGTCGACTATCCCACCCTGGTCCAGGAAGCGTCTGCCCCTGCCGAATGGCAACTCGAGAATGTAGTTGAAGACGAGGACATGCGGCGTGCTGTTCGGCGAAACAAACCTCGGTCGTTCGTACGGACTCTGCGGTTGGTTAACCGGACTTCCGCCGTATAGATCCTCCGAACCCGTGGAAAGCAGTTTCGAGAACGTATACGAGATGTCAAACTGCATCCCCTGAGAAAAACGCCGGCCGAGTTTGGCTTGCAACGCGTTGTACCAACTCTGCCCGTTGCTCTCCAGCACATTCTTGATGATTCCGTACTGCGGAAACGGTTTCAGCGACTGGGCCACATTGCCGTTGAATCCCGGGAACACGGCGTTTGGCGATGCAGGCAGCGTAAAACCGACACTCGCCGCGTAGGCACGCTCAGCAGCGGTGACATCGGCGAGAGGTTTTGTCAGCAAAGGATTTCCGAGTTTCAACGCTTCCAGTGGAAGTGCATTCAATCGTCCGAAGTCTGATCTCAGCCGTGTTCCTCTGCTGCCGACATAACCGACGGAAGCGACGAAGTTAGCTGGAAGTTCGCGTTGAATGTCGAGACTCCACTGTGCAGTTCGGCCTGTCTTAAAATCCTTATTGAAGTATGAAACATCCAGACCTATGAACTGGTCCTGAGGATTGTTTGGCGGTTGCTGAGGATAGTTGCGGAGGAAGAAGTTTGCATCCGCTCCGAACTGAGGACGCGCAAGGTGTGTGTTGAAACCTTCGGTCCCTTCGCCGACAGCAATGTCACCCGCGAATCCATAAAGAATCGGTGAATAGTAAAGCCCGTATCCTCCACGGATCACCGTCTTGTTGTTCCAGGAGTAGGCGAAGCCCACCCTCGGACCCCAATTCGAATAATCAGGTTTAGCTAAGCCTGAGTATTCCGCCTGCAACGCACCAGTTCCATTTGCCGCGACGAGAGCGCCAAGCCGGCCTCCGGCAGCAGGATTCGGCACCGTGGGATCGAACGTTCGATAACGGTCCTTTGATTCAGTCCGCGGATAACTGATCTCGTAACGCAAGCCGACGTTCAACGTCAGACGCGGCGTGATCTTGATGTCGTCCTGAACGAACATCGCCGGG
>DASTQB010000076.1:0-8979 GCA_035761985.1 Pyrinomonadaceae bacterium | reverse complement strand
TGTCGGCAGTTTCGAGCGCGGCCAACTCGGCGGAATGTTGCTCGATCAGTTGCGAGAGCTTGTAAAGCATCCTGCCGCGATCGCGCGCGCTCAGTTTGGACCACTTCCCTTCGAACGCGCGCCGCGCAGCAGCGACTGCTTTGTCGATATCAGCCTTATCCGCTTCTGCAACTTCGGCGAGTGTCTCACCCGTTGCGGGATTCGGCGTCGTGAACGTCTTCCCCGATTCAGCATCCACCCATTGCCCGTCAATAAACAGTTGATACCTTCGCGTGCTGGTCTCAGCCATTTCAGCAGATGACATATTTCTCCTTTAATCTGTGTAAATCCGCGGTGATCCGCGGCTAAAATTCCGTCGTACCCGACAACAACTGCCGCAACACGTACGGAAGGATCCCACCGTGCCGGTAGTAATCGACTTCGATCGGCGTATCGATTCTCAACGTGATCGATATCTCTTCTTTTTCACCAGTCGCACGATGGATGACGAGCGTCACGTCCTGTCGCGGCTCGATGCCGTGTTCGATACCGAGCACGTCAAACGTCTCCGTACCATCAAGATTAAGTGAAGCCGCACTCACGTCATCCCTGAACTGGCACGGCAACACTCCCATTCCTACGAGGTTACTGCGATGAATACGTTCGAAGCTCTGCGCAATCACTGCTTTCACTCCCAGCAACCTGGTGCCTTTCGCAGCCCAATCGCGCGAGCTTCCCGTGCCGTACTCCTGACCGGCGATGATCACCAGCGGCACGCCCTGATCCTGATAACGCATGGCCGCTTCGTAAATACTCGTTCGCTCGCCGTCCGGCTGATAAATGGTAACTCCACCTTCAACACCCGGCACCATCAAATTCTTGATGCGCACGTTGGCGAACGTACCGCGAACCATCACCTCGTGATTTCCACGCCGTGCGCCGTAACTGTTGAAATCCTTGATCTCGACGCCGCGCTCCTGAAGATATAGACCAGCCGGCGACGAAGGTTTGATCGCGCCCGCGGGACTGATGTGATCCGTCGTCACAGAATCGCCGAAGATCGCGAGCGGTCGTGCGCCGACGACGTCCTTCAAAGGTTCGAGCCCGCTATGGAAGTCTTCAAAGTAAGGAGGTTCGCGAATGTAAGTCGATTCGGGCTCCCAGTCATACACATTCCCGGTTGTGGAAGGAATGTCGTTCCACAGCGGGTTCTGTTCGGCGAAGTTGCTGTACAGCCGCCGGTAAGTGTCCGGATCAAAAGCCTCGCGCATGAGGTCGTTGATCTCGTTCATGCTGGGCCATATATCGCGCAGGTAAACTTCCTGCCCGTCTTTGCCGGTGCCGATGGGTTCCGACGACATGTCGACGTCGACTCGTCCCGCGAGCGCAAAAGCGACGACGAGCGGCGGGCTCATCAGGAAGTTTGCCTTGATACTCTGGTGAACGCGCGCTTCGAAGTTGCGATTACCGGAAAGCACGGAAGCAGCGATCACATCACGATCGTTGATCACGTGTTCGATCGCGGGATCGAGTGGTCCGGAGTTGCCGATGCAGGTCGTGCAGCCATAGCCGACGAGATTGAAACCGAGCTCGTTGAGATAAGGCTGTAGACCCGTTCGCTCGAGATACTCCGTGACGACTCTCGATCCGGGCGCAAGCGAGTTCTTCACTTTTGGATTTACAGTCAGGCCCTTTTCGACAGCCTTCTTCGCCAGCAATCCTGCCGCAAGCATCACACTCGGATTCGAAGTGTTGGTACACGACGTGATCGCAGCGATCAAAACGTCGCCATGGCCCACGAGCTCATCTGCGAGTGGAAACTCCTCTTCAAGGATCTCAGCAACACGATCCGGCGTCGGACGGTTGTTGATCATCTCCGTTTCCGTCCAGACGTTTGTGTTGGCCTTCGTAGACGTATCACCTGCCGAACTCGGAACTGTCTCGAGTCGCTGTTCGCCCCCGCCGAGCGCTTCGCGACGTTCGGAACCGGTCTTCACGTGATAGCGCGTCCACAGATCATCTTCCGTCTTGCCGTAACCACCCTGGTTGACGGGCTTGACCATCAAATCGTTGAACTGATTTTTCAACGCGTTGAGCTCGATGCGATCCTGCGGGCGTTTTGGTCCGGAAACACTTGGACCAATCGATGCGAGATCGAGATCGAGTACGACGCTGTAGTCGCATTCATCTCTACGCGGCATGCCAAACATGCCCTGCGCCGTGTAGTAAGCCCGCACGAGATCGACGTGCTCCTTTGAACGGCCCGTTGCGAGCAGGTAAGTGCACGTATGCTCGTCGACGGGGAAGAATCCCATGGTGGCGCCGTACTCAGGCGCCATGTTTGCGATCGTCGCACGATCGGTCACGCCCAGGCTCGCCGCGCCTTCGCCATGAAACTCGACAAACTTTCCAACAACCTTCGCCTTGCGCATCATCTCCGTAACGCGCAGCACGAGATCGGTTGCAGTCACACCTTCACGCAAGCTGCCGCTCATGTGAACGCCGACCACGTCGGGAGTCAGGAAGTAAACGGGTTGGCCCAACATCGCTGCCTCGGCTTCGATACCACCGACGCCCCAACCGACGACGCCCAAACCGTTGACCATCGTCGTATGTGAATCGGTGCCGACGAGCGAGTCGGGCACATAAACGCCGTTCTTCTCCAAAACGTTGCCGGCGAGATACTCGAGATTCACCTGGTGGCAGATGCCGATGCCCGGCGGGATCACGCGAAAGCCATCGAACGCCTGCGTGCCCCATTTCAAAAACTGATATCGCGAACGGTTGCGCCGGAATTCGATCTCCATGTTCTTCACGAACGCATCCGGTGTGCTCGAGAAGTCGACCTGCACCGAGTGGTCGATCACTAGATCGACAGGCACGAGCGGTTCAATAACGCCTGAGTTCTTTCCTAAACGCGCGACGGCGGAACGCATTGCGGCGAGATCGACCAGCAGCGGCACGCCGGTGAAATCCTGTAACAAAACACGCGCGACGACGAACGGGACTTCCTCGACACGTTTGCCATTCGGTTGCCAGTTGGCAAGCTCGCGCACGTCGTCGTCAGTAATCTTCTCGCCGTCGCAGTTGCGCAGCACTGATTCGAGTACGACGCGAATGCTGTGCGGCAATCGCGAAATAGGACCAACGCCGATTTTTTCGAGGTGTGGAAGTGAATAAAACTGTCCAGCAGGACCGGAGGGGGTGTCAAACGTTTGCAAAGAATCGAACGGACATTCTGGCATAGCGGTAGTCAAAATCTCTCCTGAAAAGCGAGGCTCTTGCGCGCCTCGTTAAATGAAGTTTTGTGTGTGTTTTGGTTCAAGTTGAAGTGTAACAAGCGAGACCATGCATCGCAACTTTAACTACAGATACACGGATTGATTTTAGAATCTGAGCGGGTCCACACGGCCGCACTCCAAATTTCGTCTGAGATTCGTTATAGTCTCGACAAATTCCCCCGCCATTGTGGCGCTCGACAACGAGGTAAGGAGACTTACATGCCTAGGAAAAATGCAGACGACTTTGAGTATCTATCAAACAACCCGGATTACGTGCCGGACCCTGAGATCGAGGAGTTTATGGAGCTCGAGATCTCGCGCGCGCCGAAGGATCCGGATCTACTCGCGCATCGACTGCGCAACAACACTGCCGCGTCGCCGCGCGATGCCGGTGGCGATCTCGATGCTGACTGGGAAGACGTGAACGACAGCGGATCAGAGACAGTTGCGGGGGACAATCCGACACCGGATCAGTCGCTGGTTGAAGAGAACGCGTCGGCGATAGGTGTTACGTTTGAAGATAACGAGGAGCTGGAGTTTATCGACAAGGTCGAGCGACGAGATCGCGATCGATACGAGCTCGATGAGAACTCAAAAGCGTCTGAGAATATGATTTAACGATTGTGGATGCTGTCGAGCAGTAATGTCACTGGTCCATCGTTAACCAATTCCACCTGCATCATCTTGCGGAAGCTGCCTGTTTCAACCCGCCCGAGCAGCTTCCGGCTACTCTCGACAAAATATTCGTACAGAGGTTCAGCCACTTCAGGCGGCGCGGCCTCGCTCCATGAGGGACGCAAGCCGCGTCGAACATCGCCGTACAAAGTAAACTGCGATACTACGAGCAGCGCGCCGTGGACGTCTTTGACTGAAAGGTTCATCTTGCCCTGAGGATCGTCGAAGATCCGCAGGGCAACAATTTTCGCTGCTAAATAATCCGCGTCCTCTTTGGTATCGTCGCGCGAGACACCCAACAAAACGACGAGACCGTTTCCGATCTCGCCGGTGATTTCATTTTCGATCGTGACGCGCGCCCGTGTGACGCGCTGAACCACCGCCCTCATCTTATCCTGTAAATCCTGAAAATCCTGTTAATCATTATCAAACTTTTTTCGGTGGTCGAGACGGCCGAATCTCCACTCGACTGACCAGACTCCGCTCCGGATGCGCAAGCAGGTCCATCACCACACGCGCGACATCTTCCCGCTGAAGCTGCCAGCTCTTCTCTTCACTCGGCTCATCACCACCAAACTCAGTGTTCACCGATCCAGGCATGATGTAACTCACCTTGATCTTATCCTGCCTGACTTCCTGCATCAGCGCTTCGCTGAAACCGTTCAAGCCAAACTTCGACGCATTGTACGCAGCCATCTCCGGATGCGGATTCGCGCCAGCGAGCGAAGAGATGTTGATGATGTAACCACTGCCTCGCTGCTTCATCAGCGGGATCGCTTCGTGGCAACAGTAAAAGACGCCGAAGACGTTCGTTTCTATCACTGCACGAAAGTCTGCGACGTCCATCGACTCAACCCGGCCGAACTTCCCGATACCCGCGTTGTTGACGAGAATATCAACGCCGCCGAGGTCGCCCGCGATACTCGCAAACACCGACTTCACCTGCTCGTAATCGCGAACGTCGCAAACGTAACCCGCTGCTCTGGCTGGTCCAAGCTCATTCAACTCAGACACTGCACTCGTCAAATCTTTCTCACTACGCGCCGTGATTGCGACATTTACACCGGCACTCACGAGCGCCTCTGCGATTGCACGGCCGATTCCCCTGCTTCCCCCGGTTACAACTGCTACTCGCTCGTTCATGACTGTAACTTCGCGCGCAACCTTTCGTTCACCACTTTCGGGTTTGCCTTGCCCTTCGAAGCTTTGATCACCTGTCCCACGAAGAAGCCCAGCAACGCTTCCTTACCTGCTCGATAGTTCGCAACCTGATCCGGATTCTCGGCGATCACGTTTTCAATCAGCGCATCGATCTCACCAGTGTCGCTGACCTGAACGAGCCCCTGTTCCTCGACAATCGCCTGTGCGGATTTGCCGGTCTTGAACATCTCGACAAGCACGTCTTTCCCCTGCTTGCCGCTGATCTTGTCTTCGTCGATCAGACGTACGAGCGCGCCCAGTTCCTCGGGCGAAACACGCGAATCTGCCGCTGACACGCCAGCCGCCTCGAGCTCACGCAACAACTCGCTTCTGATCCAGTTTGCCGTCGCGCGCGGATTTCCCGAGGCTCCGGCAGCCGCTTCGTAGTAATCAGCCAGCGACCGTTCAGACACGAGTTGCGAAGCATCGGCAAAACTCAACCCATACTGCTCCGCAAAACGCTTGCGACGATTCTCAGGCAACTCAGGCATCGACTGTCGCACTCGATCGACAAACTCCGGCGACACAATCAACGGCTGCAAATCAGGCTCAGGAAAATAACGATAATCATGCGCCTCCTCTTTCGAACGCATCACGCGTGTTTCCATCGCACGATCGTCCCAGAGCCGCGTCTCCTGAGTTAACTTTCCACCGGCTTCAAGCGTCTTGATATGACGCTCGACTTCAAACTCGATCGCGCGCTGCATGAAACGCACCGAGTTCAAGTTTTTCAATTCGACCTTGGTTCCAAACTTCTCTTCCCCAACACGCCTCACGGAAACGTTCGCCTCACAACGAAGATTTCCCTTCTCCATGTCGGCTTCCGACGCGCCCACCCACTGCAACGCGCGTCGCACGTGGTTGACGTAATCGTAAGCCTCCCATGACGAGCGGAAATCCGGCTCGGTAACGATCTCCGCAAGCGGAACTCCCGCACGATTCAGATCGATATACGAATAGCGATCGACATCAGGCAGACCTTCATGCACGTTCTTGCCCGCGTCTTCTTCGAGGTGCAGACGAGTGATACGAATCTTCTTCGGACGCCACTCCATCGGATGCCCGGCTTCGTCGCGTTCCGCCGTCATGATCTCGAGTTCGCCGTTAGCCGAGAACGGCTGATCGTATTGCGAGATCTGGTAGCCCTTCGGCAGGTCGGGATAGAAATAGTTTTTGCGTGCGAAGATCGACTGGTTGTTGACGTGCAAACCGAGCGCGAGAGCCGCACGCGCGCCGAGCTCGACGACGCGACGATTCAACACGGGCAGCGCGCCGGGCAAGCCCAGACACGTCGGACAAGTGTTGGAGTTTGGCTCGTCGCCGAAACGCGTTGCGCAGCCGCAGAAGATCTTCGACTCCGTGCTCAGTTGCGCATGGATCTCGAGACCGATAACTGTTTCCCAGGTCATGTTTTCGTGCTATCGACGTCCGCCTCGGGACCCTCCGCGATGGCCACCTCCGCGATGACTTCCACCACGATGACTTCCTCCGCGATGGCCGTCTCCCGACCGGAAATGTATGGCCCGTGCCCGGCCGAAGTTTATCGGAAAGTGCTGCTTGAATTCGGGGTTATTGAATCCGAATCTGCTGAAGCCAAACTTGTGCAGGCCAAACCGATCGAATCGGTTCAGGATGCCGAACCGATCGAATCTATGGAAATCACCGATCGGTACGACTCCGCCATCAATCGGATAGGACCAGTAACCGCTGAACGGGTTAACGTTCGTTTCATTCTGGGTCGTGGCCATCTGCGTCTCGAGTGTCATTGCGCGGTTGCGCCAGAAATCGAGTTCTTCGCGCGAACGCAAATCTTTTATATGCTCCTGAGTCCGTTCGTCGATCTCCTCGACCTCGCGCCGTCGATCTTCGAGGGAAGGCAGACCCAACTCTGCTCGCTCGCGTTCACTTTCCAGGCGCGCACGTTTGTACGTTTCGAGATCTTTGTTCGTTATCGATCGCGTGGCGGTCAGTCGCTGCGTTTGGACCGGAGCCGGCGCTTGCGGCTTCGCTCCCGCAACCATGAAATTGCCGGCTGGCTGCCCGTTGGCGCGCTCAGTTGCAGCGATGTCAACGGTTGCCAGTTGAATCGTGACCTGAAATCCCGGCGCAGTTTCGTAAGTCAACGTCGTGTTTGTGACGGTAAACTTGTTTGGGATCTCGAGCTTTCGGCCATCACGCATGACAATCGTGTAAGCGTTCGCGACTGTCGCCGTGAGTGCCAGAAACAACGTAGCGATAAAAATTTTTCTTAACGGCATAACACACCTCTTGATTTGGTAAGGCCCGCATGTAAAGGGGTATGGCGGGCAGTATACACCCCCGCGGCATCGGGCGTCTCCCTGCGTGGGGCGTGATTCTTTGGGCATATATTACCCCTAAAATTCTTTGCAACTGTGGCGTCTCTCTGGTATACATTCCGCGCACCAAAACCAAACCCAGGCAGGGTCATTGAAACGCGGACGCCGGGCCATGGCCCTGGCGAGACGCCGCTCGGTTCCAAACCTTTTCACAGAGGAGCGAGTGAATAATGGCAAAGACGGTTTGTAAGATTTTGGGAGTCGTGTTTTTGTTGGTGGGTGTACTCGGTTTTGTAATGCCTGACTTACTTAATGCCCACCTAACACCTGCGCACAATGCCGTTCACCTTGTTTCGGGCGCCATTGCACTGTATTTCGGCTTTGCAGGATCTTTGTCAGCGGCGAAGATGTTCGCGCTTGTATTTGGAGTGGTTTATCTCGCGCTCGGCATTCTGGGAATGGCGCTGGGTACCGGCGAGGACCGCACGCTGTTGGTTGGACCGCTCCACTTCGGCCAGGCCGATCACGGCATCCACATCCTGCTCGGCGTAATCTTTCTGGCCGGTGGATTGTTCACAAAACGAGTGGATTGATTTCACTTTCAGGTTGCAAGGGAGAGTTTCATAAGTGACGCACTTGCGTCCGCTAACTCCAAACCCTTGCAACCTGAACCTCTGATCGGCGCCTAAAATTTTATCCGCACACCACCGCGCCCGACGGCCCGCGGCGCAAGAAAACCATTCTCGAAATACCTCTCGTTGAAGACGTTCTCAACACCGCCAAAAAACACGAGCGTCACGCGCTCTGTCTGCCGCCTCTCATAACTTACAAAAGCATCAGCCTTCGTGTAGCCGTCAAAACGAAGATCGGCCTGGCGAAACGGAAAGTTGTTTTCGAAAACAGGCCCGAGGTATGAGCCCGTGTGGTTCAGATCGAAACTAAACAGCAGTGCTCGATATCTCTGCGCTAACGTCAGTCCGAACAAATGTTCCGGTATGACGTACTCCGGCTGAAGACCAGACACTTCTCGATCGCTGTTTGTGAACGTGTAAGACGCTCGCAGGTCCATGCCTTTCGCCGGCGACGTGCTGAAATAAGTTTCCGCACCGCGTGAAAGTCCACCGGGACGGTTCACAAATCCACTGAAGCGCCCGACACCAAGCGGATCTTCTGCAAAACCCGTGAACGCAATCACACGCTGAAGCCGTGTGTAGAAGTAAGTGGCGCCAAACTGCACTTTGTCGTTTACGAGTCGTTGATCGAAGCCGCCGTCAACGCTGATCGACTGCTCCGCACGCAATGTGGGATCGCCAAAACGCACCACGCCGGCTGAACCAAATGTTCCCTCGCCGAAGCGCTCGAACAATGAGGGCGCGCGAAAGCCATTGCCTACGTGCGCTCTGAGCTTTGTACCGCTGCCGCGGAAGAAGTAAGCAATCGAACCGTCGCCCGTGATTGAACTCTCCGCGTCGCGTCCCTGCAAAAACCCGGGCCGATCGGCGCTTCTGATTCGGTACCACTGGCCACGGACTCCGATCGACAACTGC
>DASTQB010000075.1:0-4588 GCA_035761985.1 Pyrinomonadaceae bacterium | reverse complement strand
CTACCTGAGGCGGGACGGGCCACGGTCCTGCGGAACGAGTCGAACGAGACGTTCGAGATAGATCTCACTGAGACGAGTGACATGAACCTGCTCGTTCGTCCCGGCGACGTGATCACGCTGCTTCCGAATGTCACGCAGTTTGTTTACATCGAAGGCGAAGTGAAGCTGCCCGGCGAAAAGACTTACAGGCGTGGACTGACACTCACGCAAGCCCTCATCGCTGCAGGCGGTGTTACGTCGAAGGCCAAGGAAGCACGTATTGCGCGCGACGACGGCAAGGGATTTCTGGCCGTCACTCGTTACAAGTTGAAAGAGATCGAATCGGGCAAGGCCCAGGATCCTCAAGTTAAAGCAGGCGATCGAATCACCATCAAGGAATAGAACAATGGCAGCCGTGGGAAAACAATTCATCGGATCAGAGGTGGCGCTTTGGGATTTATGGCGCGTCGCTGAGACAGGCGAAGTAAACCAGTTGGAACGCGTTCTCGAGCGCGCAGGCGACGTCAACGCGCGAAACAAGCATGGCATGACTGCGCTCATGCGTGCTGCTCACCAGGGCCACGAGCCGATGGTCCGTGCACTCCTGAGGCATGGCGCCGATCCGAACCTAACGCGCAACGACAAGTTCACTGCGCTCGCACTCGCTGCGTTCTTTGGCCACACCGATACAGTCAGAACACTGATCGAGCATGGTGCGAAGACGGAAGTGGTGACGCGCTGTAACACGTCGGCTTACATGTGGGCCAACGCGCGGACTTTTTCTGAAGCCGCACGATGCTTGAAGTCTTATCAGCCCGCTCGTGATCTCGATCGCGAGCCCGCTCGCCCGGCTGCTCCTGCTGTGAAAACTGCCGAGCCGTTGGTTGTGAAGACGTTGAAGGAACCGCCCGAGATCTGGGAGCTGGTCCATGAAGAGCCGAAAGGATTCAATCCCCGATCGGCGTTTGCGTCGCGGCTGAAGTCGACGAGTGTTGCGTTCCGGATTGCAGCGGTCGTGCTCGTGAGTGCCACCTGCCTCGTCGGCGCGTGGGTTCTTAAAGGATCCCAAGCGCGCAGTTTGCCGGAAGCTGCTGTTCCGCAAAACGTTCCGGAAGCGATTCCGGTGGTACCGCAGGCAGCGCCTCTTGCGCCTGAGACAGTGGTGAAGACCGAACCTGAGACTCCCGCTCCGGCAGTTGCCGAAGCTCCGGTCGCGTTGCCGCCGGTGCAGAGTGTAAAGCCGGCTGCGCCTCGAAAGATGTATTCGTTCACGCGTCAGAGTGCGCCGCGTTCAATGCCGAACGATGGTGGAGAGGTGCAGATTGTGGAGACGAAGGAGGAGCCCGTAATAGCGCCTCCGGTTGTTGCGAGTCCACCGGTCGAATCGCCCAAACCTAACAAAGCCATTAACAATCCGCAGCCGGTTGCCCCAGCCAGGAACACAGCGCCAAAAGCAAAGGTCATTCAATGGCCGTGATTCAAGCGTAACCGCAGATAGACGCGGAACAATCCGCGGATTTTTCCGCGTCTATCCGTGGTCCCGACTTACCTTGAGGCAGCCTTTGCTTTCGCCTGTTCCTGCTGCATGTACTCACGTATTGCGGCAATGTGCCCCGGAGCACGTTCCTCTTGCCACTCCTCGTAGCGTTTCGCAGCCTTCTCGAGATTCGACAGCATGTTTGGATCGTGATACGCCTCGCGGAACTGCGGCGTCACCTTCTTGAGCTGTTCCCAAACAGCGAAGAACTCTCCACTTGTCTCAAAGAACAGACCCTCGTGAAGCAGTCCGTAATTGAGAAGCGCGCAGGCTTGTTCCCAGTAACCGATCACCATGCCGACAAACGCGCCGTGTTCTGTTCCAGGCGCGCCGAGACGCATGGCATCTTCCATAGTTTCGGGGTTGAAATTCTGTTGAAACCAATCACGTGCTTGCCGCAGGCGGGCCTCACGGCGTAGATCGTAAACTTGCAGATGAAGTTGTGCTTGTTCGTGCGTAGGTTTAGTTTCCATAACTTTCCTTTCGCGTGTGGGATTGATTTTGGGTTCCAGGGGAAGGTGCATTGTACCTCAACGCGTCGCGCGAAAAAACGTACGAATGATTGAGGAACGTGATCATTATTGAGACACGCCGGATCATGAAAATGCTATAAAGCTCGCTTTACAGGCAACACAGAATTTGCGAGGAGTGTTTGTTGCGGGAGGAAGTATTTGTATGGCATCACTCTGGAAACTTGGCGGGCTCAGCGTCAAAGAGCTTGCGAAGCGCGTTTGGCGCGAGGCTCAGGAAGACGAGATTTTCGGGCGTGCGGCGGAGTTGTCGTACTACTTCCTGCTGGCGCTTTTTCCGTTCCTGATTTTCGTGACTTCGATCATCGGTTTGGTGCTGGGATCAGGCACGGGCACGCGTCACCAACTGTTTGATTATCTCGCGCGTGTGATGCCGCCTTCAGCGTTTCAACTGATCGACACGACGGTTCAGGAAGTCGCTGCGGCAAGCAGTGGTGGAAAACTGTCATTCGGAATCCTCGCGACTTTGTGGGCGGCGTCGAATGGAATGGGCGCGATTACGCAGTCGCTCAACGTCGCATACGATCTGAAGGAAGGCAGGCCGTGGTGGAAACAGCGTCTGACGGCGATGGGACTGACGATCGCGTTGTCAGTGTTCATCATCTCGGCGCTGCTACTGGTTCTCGCCGGGGGGTCGATTGCTGATTGGCTGGCGAGCCACTTTGGTTTGGGTTCGACGTTCCCGCTGATTTGGAAAATTCTGCAGTGGCCTGTCGTGTTAGCGTGCCTGATATTTGCATTTGCGCTGATCTACTACTTCGCACCTGATTTCCATGAACAGAAGTGGACGTGGTTAACACCAGGGGCTGCGATCGGCGTTGTGCTATGGCTGCTGGTCTCGGTCGCTTTCCGCGTGTACCTGCACTTCTTCGACTCCTACAGCGCCACCTACGGCTCACTCGGCGCAGTGATCGTCCTGATGTTGTGGCTCTACTTTACGGGCTGCGCAGTTCTGATAGGAGGCGAGATCAACTCCGAGATCGAGCACGCCGCCGCCGAGCGCGGCGAGCCCGAAGCCAAAGAGAAAGGCGAGAAAGCTCCACAGGAAAACGAAGGCGCCGTCCAGGCCGCTTGATCTTCAGACGGCGATCGCAACAGGTCAGAAAGTTCTGATTCTAATCACGCGCGATTGCGTCTCCTGTCCCTGCGCTTTTACGGAGATATTCCAGTTATGGTCTTGGAGATCGTCGGGCAGCCGGAAGGTGACTTGGACAAGATCTGTATTTGGCACAGCACGCACATCCGACGCCGGTACATCACGACTCAGAAACTCGTTGAAGATCCTGACAATGACGGAGCTTGCTGGTTGAGGTAATTGCAGGTTACGAACAAAGATTGTGAGGCGAGTATTGGGATCGATTGCCGGTGTCAGTGGGCTTTTCTGGTTGAAGACCGAAAATGGATCTCTCAAAGAGATTGATGATTCGAGCGCTGCTACATGCGTTGGCGATGGGCCCGAATCGTCCATGAGCAATTCAAGCGGTGCCGGAGATGGCGTAGGGCCGGGCGTAGGTGTAGGGCTTGGTGTCGGGGTGGGTGTTGCCAGTTGGTCGCTGGTGTAGCGCGCTAGTGCAAAATGATTACCGCCGGTAAACAGCGCCCATCCTACGGCAACGATTTTCCCATCGGGCTGGAGTTCGATTTCTTCAATCGAACAATCGAAATCCGGAAAGAATGTGGAGGTAACTTTTCCCTCCACACCAAAGCTGTTATCCACACTGCCATCCTGGTTGTATCTCACGAGAGCAAAGCGGTCATCGCTGCCTCTGAGATCACTAAATCCCGTAGCTATGATCTTACCGTCTGGTTGCACAGCCAGGTGGTTGATCTGTTCGTTTCCGCGATTCAAAAAGTCTGTGGTCACCTTTCCAGCAGTGCCGAAGGTGTTATCTAAAGTACCGTCCGGGTTATAGCGGGCGAGGGCGAAATCCGTTCCACCCTGAGGACCGCTGGCCCAACCGCCGGCAATGATCTTACTGTCACTCTGTAAGAGAATTGCGAATGCCCGCGCGTCAAAAAGTTCATTGTGGAAGAACTCGACTAGCTTTCCCGCCGAGCCGAACGAATTGTCCAGGGTGCCATTCGAGTTGTAGCGAGCAAGGGCGAATCGCTGCCGGCCGGTGCTGGTTAAAACGCGTCCTGCGACAACAATCTTGCCATCTGGTTGAAGTGCCACCGCTTGGGCGGCATCGTTACTTTCAAAAAACTCCGTCGTGAGCTTTCCTGCTGAGCCGAAGCTGTTATCCAGACTGCCATCGGTGTTATAGCGCGCAAGTGCAAAGACCTGATTTGCAGTACCTACGGCGACGATTTTTCCATCAGGCTGAATGACCAGGGCTTCTACTTCGTCGCTGCCTCCTGAAATGCCGGTTCTGACTTTGCCGCCAACACCAAAGTTTGGGTCCAAAGATCCGTCAGGCATGTACCTGGCGAGCGCGAACTCCGGTACACCGAAACTATTATGGGCCAAACCTCCCGCAACAATTTTTTGGTCCGGCTGTATGGCTAAAGCCTGAACAAACGAGAACTCATTATTCGCGTT
>DASTQB010000074.1:0-5169 GCA_035761985.1 Pyrinomonadaceae bacterium | reverse complement strand
ATTGGCTCTGAGGACTTCGCGACAAGTGTAGAGGCCGAGACCGATCCCGGTTTTCTTGGTGGTGGAGAACGGGCGGAACAGCCGGGTCTCGATGAAAGTGCGACTCATACCGCGTCCGGTGTCGCTGACGAGGAAGGTCGCGCCCGTTTCCGTTTGCGCGGCTTCGATGGTGAGTGTGCCGCCGTTGTCCATTGCTTCGAGAGCATTGAGCACGAGGTTTTCGAGCACTTCTTCGATCTGCTCTTCGACAACGTGCGCGACGAGGCTTTGCGGGAGTCGCGTCACGATCGTGTGCTTGCGGCCTTCGGCTGTAGTCGCGATAACGCGTTGAATGACGGGTATGAGATCGACTTTCTTCGGGCGCTTGTGTTCGCCGCTGAGGCTTGTTACCGGGCGGGCGAGACGGGCGACGAGTGCTTTGAGTTTGTCAGTCGCGCTGGTGAGACCGCGCAAAGCGTCAGTGCGAAACTGCGGGTTGTCGAAGTGGCGCTCCATGTTGCCTACAGTGAGCGAAAGTCCTTCGATCGCGTTTTTCAAATCGTGCGTGAGCATGGCTGAGAGCCTGACGAACGATTCAAACTGTCGCGACTCTTCTTCGCGTGCGATCTGTGCGCGCAGGCGTTCGGTCATGACGTTGATGTTGTCAGCGAGGCCGCGCGCGTCGTCGCTTGATTGCAGGATGATGCGGCGGTCGAGTTCGCCTTTCGCGATTGCCGACACGTCTTCGGTGACGCGTGCGATGCCGCGCGATCGGCTTTGCACGTGGCGTTCGAGGAGGAATGCCGCGGCGAGGGCGGTCAGGACGGCGAGTCCGAGGCCGGCGATGCCCCACTGGTGTGCTGAAGAGATCAGTTCCGAACGATTGCGAGCGACAGCGACGCCGACGTTCAGTGCTCGTAGTGGGGAGTAGGCTGCGAGATAGCTCGATCCGGATGGGGAGCCAAACTGGTCGATGCCGCTCTGGTTGGCTGTCATTTCGGTTGCGATTGAGTTGAAACCGGGCAGGACTTCGGCGACTGGTTTGAGCTTGAGCGAGCGATCGGAGTGATAGACGATCTTGCCTGACTGGTCCAACACGACAACCATCGAACTCGGATCGTCGTTTCCACTGGCGGCGCGTGACTCGATCGAACGAGCCGCGGATGCGAAGACGGAGTCGAGATCGAGTACACCGACTACGGCGCCCGCGAATGCGCCTCCTTCGTCGTGCACGGGCGCGGTGAATTCATGCGTGGAAGGTGAGCTGCCGGGCTTTTCGAGGCGTGAGTTGCCCTGCATGCCCCAAACTCCGTCATGGGGCTGCGGGAGGTTTGGAGGTCGAGTGCCGGCGTTCCATGATTTCCATTCTGTGTTTGCGTTGCGAAACCAGAGTGGCTGCCGGTCGCGATCGAAGAGTGCGAGGCTTTGGAAATGTCGATCGAGATCGATGTTCAGGCGATTTGCGTCGTCTTCTGTTTTATTGGTTGCGACGTGCCGCACTTCACGTCTGAGCGCGAGTTGCAGAACAGCCTTTCCATTCTCGTCGAGGACTTGGTCGACACCGGCGTTGAAAGCATTAAGACCGTCCTGGGCCACGGTGCTGAGCGTGGCATCGACCCGTGTGATGCCATTCCAGTAATTGAGGGCGGCGAAGAACAGCAGCGGTATCGCGCAGAGAATGAAGTAGGTGAGAAAAGGTCTCTGTCGGGTCATGGTTGTTTTGACAGGATTACAGAATTTGCAAGATTCACAGGAAAATTCTGTTAATCGTGATCATCTTGTTCATCCTGTCACCCGCTTTCGCCCAAACTCTTTCAGCAGTGGACCGAGCGTCTCAATAATCTCCTCATGCGACGCTCCATTGCTCGCGACGAGCCCGTTGCGGTTTTGCACGTCCGGAACGTTGTAGTTCAAAGGATCGCCGAAAAGGTCCGTCATTCGCCCGCCCGCTTCCGTCAGGATCACTTCGGGCGCGCACGTGTCCCATTGCTTCGTCCGCGGCGACAGGTGAATGTAAACGTCACACTGCTTCTCAATAATCAACCCGACCTTGATCCCAACCGATCCGCGCTGCACTTCTTCGCGAAACCCAAACCGCTCGACCACCTTATTCATGCGCGGGCTGCGGTGCGACCGGCTCGCCGCCAAACGCATCTCGACAACGGATTTTACATCCGAAGTCCGGGCCTTTTCTGGTTCAAACTGCGGCCGCTCGATCCACGTTCCTGCACCCGTGATCGCTCGATAAAGCACGCCGGTCAGCGGCAGGTAAACTACGCCGAGCACAACCTGCCCTTCCTCAGTCAATCCGATCTGAACTGCGAAATCCCCATTGCCGTCGATGAAACCGTTCGTGCCGTCGAGCGGATCGACCATCCAAACGCGCGACTTCTCCAGCCGTCGTTTTGTATCCACTGACTCCTCGGCGAGTATTCCATCACCCGGAAACTCACGCTTGAGTCCGGTGACGATCAGTTCGTTGGCGATCCGATCAGCCTGCGTTACGGGCTCGAGGTCGTCGTAGTTCGTCTTCTGCTCGACTTTCAGCGGCCGGTCGTAAAGATCGAGAATGGCGGCACCCGCCGTGCGCGCCAGTTCGCAGGCGACGCGCAGCTCCTGATCATAGTTCGTCGTATGCATTTGCCCCCATTTCCCGAATCACCGCAATCGTCTCGTCAATGTCAGCCTTCGTCGTCCGAAAATTTGTGATGCACGCGCGCAAAGCAAACCGGCCGTTCACAGTCGCATTCGACAAGTACGCGCGCCCGCCTTTCTGCACCAGTTCCATGATGCGTTCGTTCAACCGATCCAGCTCCGCATCGATCAATTTCGCGCCAGGCGGAACGTAACGAAAACAGCAGATACTCAACTCGACCGGCGCGAGCAACTCGAAGTCTTCTGAGTTCGATACGAGTTCGCCGAGATACGCTGCCAGCGAAATGTCACCCGCGATCGCTTCGGCGATGCGCCGCGTGCCGTAAAACTGCAACGTCAACCAAACTTTGAGCGCGCGAAACCGTCGCGAGAGCTCGATGCCGTAATCCCAGAACGCGAACGCTTCATCGTCAGTGTAGCCGTGCGTCTTGATGTAATCGGCGTCTTCCGTGTTGAAAGCCGCGCGCGCCGTGGCTTCGTCGCGGAAGAGCAAACAACCTGCATCAACCGGAACGTAGAGCCACTTGTGAGGATCGAGTGAAACTGAATCAGCGCGTTCGAGACCGGCGAAGAGTTGTTTCTTTCGTTCGTCGAGAACGCCGGGCGCGCCGTAAGCGCCGTCAACATGGAACCACAGATCAAACTGATCTGAAATCCTTGCGATTTCGATTAAAGGATCGACGGCGCCCGTGTTGACGGTTCCCGCACTGCCGACGACACAAAACGGCCGCAAGCCTTCACGCAGATCAGCTTCGATCCGCTGGCGCAGCAAATCAATGCGGATTCGCTGTCGATGGTCGCAGGCGATCACACGCACGTGATCGCGCCCGAAGCCGAGTATGTCAGCCGCCTTAGCGATCGACATGTGAACTTCTTCAGACGCGTACAGCGTCAACGGCGGTCCGGAATTCCAAAGTCCATGCCGCGAAACTTCGGCGCCGGATTTACGACGGCTCGCGACGAGTAGCGCGATCATGTTTGCCATCGAACCGCCGCTGGTCAACAAACCATGCGCCTGCGCGTCGTAACCAATCAGAGCGCCTAGCCAGCGCACGACCATGCGCTCGACTTCCGTGCCTGCGGGGCCCGAACGCCAGCAGGTGATGTTTGCATTGAGTGCCGATGCGATCAGGTCGGCGTAAGCGCCGATCGGAGTCGATGGTGATGCGACGTAACCGAAGAAACGCGGATGCCCGTTGTGACGGCTCAGATCGAAGATGGTGCGGCAGTCGGCGATGAGCTGATCGAGTGGCAATCCTTCGGCTGAGAGTTCGGTGTTGATTGCAGCGATAGTTTTGCCTGCGTGGTTTTCGGCGCGAACCGGGCGTTCTGCGATCGTCGTCAGATACTCGAACACGAGGCGAGTCGCCGCCGAAGAGATTTCGTCGAGCGCGTCTCCGGTAACCTCCAGGGACGATTGCATGCGTAGTGACATTGTGGCTCAGAAACTAACACATTTAGTGGTAACATTCGGCGTCAAACTATGCAAAGCAAGCTTGTGTTATCGCCAATTGGTATCGGTACGTATCTCGGCAACGCTGACGAAGCGACGGATCGAAGTTACGCGAACGCCATCGTTCGCGCAGTGCAGCTCGGCGTCAACGTGATCGACAGCGCCGCGAACTATCGTTTCCAGCGAAGCGAGCGATCGATCGGCGCCGCGTTGAAGACTCTTGCCGCCGAGCACGGCGTTTCGCGCGACAAACTCGTCATTTGCACGAAAGGTGGATATCTCCCGTTTGACGGAGCGCCGCCGCGGAACGTGCGTGAATATGTGAATGAAACGTTTGTGAAGCCGGGGATTGCGCGGTTTGAAGACTTCGTTGGTGGCAGTCATTGCATGACTCCCGCTTACTTGCAGAGCCAGATCGATCAGTCGCTCAGAAACATGGGGCTCGAGTCTGTCGACGTTTATTACATTCACAATCCCGAGTCGCAGTTGGGTGAGGTCTCGAAGGACGAGTTTTACTCGCGGCTGAAGCTGGCGTTCGAGCGTCTCGAAGAAAACCGTGCGGATGGGAAACTGACATATTACGGAGTGGCGACGTGGAATGGCTTTCGTGCGGCGCCGGATTCGAAGAATCATCATTCGCTCGAGCGTATGTTTGAAATCGCGCGTGAGGTCGGCGGCGACGATCACGGATTTCGTTTTATTCAGCTGCCGTTTAATTTAGCGATGCAGGAAGGGATGCCGGCACTCGAAGTTGCGAAGCGACTCGGCGTCACTGCCGTGGCAAGTGCTACGCTCTTGCAGGGCCGCATCGATCCGAAGACTGCGATCGAGTTCGTGCGCTCCGTACCAGAGATCACCACGGCACTTATCGGAATGAGCCGCGTCGAGCACGTCGAACAAAACCTTGGACATGATTAACAGGATTTTCAGGATTTACAAGATTTAATCCTGTACATTCTGTGAATCTTGTTAATCATGTCGCAAGGTTTTGTTCGACGTGCTCGACGCGGCTCATTCCAATGAGTGCTGTGGTGATTTCCGGTACGGAGCGAACAAACTCTATCGCTGCCTTTGGATCGATT
>DASTQB010000073.1:0-22023 GCA_035761985.1 Pyrinomonadaceae bacterium | reverse complement strand
ATATTTGATTGTGGAAGAATGATTCTGCGGCGAACTTCTAAGCCACTTTGAAGCGAAAGTCAATAGACTCAGACGGTCGCTTTATTAATTCGTCGCTTCAAGCGGTGGATTGTTCGCCTGACAACTTTCAACTGCGCGCGGTCATGAGCAGCCAGAGCGGCTTCGCGCTGCGTCTTCAACTCTCGAATCCGCGACTTGATGCCCCCCTTGTCGATGCCGACCGCCGAGTGATGCTCGTGTTGAATGCCGAGCGCTTTTGCAAGAGCCGCCAGCAGGTGCTCTTTGTTCATCTGCGTGTAGCCCTGGACTACTTCCTTATCATCGCCCTTCGCGATTTCACGCAGTTCAGCCAGGGTTTTGTGTTTGAGTTCTTCAAAAGTGTACGCCATTGCAAGCTCCTATGAAGTTTCAAAAATCTGGTTCAGATGATGTCGCAGGTGGCCCACGTAATCGCGTATGAAGTATTCGAGCGTCGCCGGTTCATTCGCGTCCACTGCTTTCCACGCGAGTTGATCGAGATTATGTCGCGTGCGTGCTTTGGTTAACGTGGGTTCGGGTATGACTGAGATCAGATGCAACAGGTGGAGATTGTAAGCACTCCATAGCTGAATCAGATCGGGCCACGAGGCCTCGCGATACTTCTGCACGTCGACCCAGCGGTCCTGCTCGTATCCCTGGAACACGAGGTCGTCCGTAAACTGTGCGCGCACGAAACGCTGGTGATTGTTGTTTGCGGAGTCGATCAGGTGTCCGAGGATCTCTTTCGGTGACCACTGTCCGGGCGACGTTTCACGCGCCGCCTGATCCGGCGTGAACGCCTTCAGGCGCGCGGTTGCATTCGAGATCGTTTCCCGAAACTCGTTCAGAAACTGTTCGAAACCATTCGGGCTGGACATGGAAGGCTGATGATATCCCATGCGCAGGCGTTCAGAAAATGCCGAAGAACGTGGAACCAGCCTGCAGGGACAGTCGTTTAACAGGCATGCAATCCTCCCCGCAAGCAAACCGGCCGGCGCGCCCACGGCATCCCAGAACTCGAATGAAACGCGTCTGGAAAGTCTTTGCTGTGTCTGCGGTAACGCTGCTGGTGCTCATGCTCACGGGCGCCTACGACGTGATTAAAGAACAAGTCGTTTTTCACGCACGTGTGATAAAGCTCTACACGCAGGAGCCCGATGCGCGGCTCGCGATGCCGCTCGAGAACATCTCAAAACGCCAGATCTCAGACACATGGCAGGCGCCGCGTGGCACCGATCGCAAGCATGAAGGTCAGGATATCTTCGCTCCCAGAGGAACTCCGATCCTGTCTGCGACGAGTGGTTTTGTTTACAGGATCGGCGAGAACAACCTCGGTGGCCTAACCGTGTCGGTGATCGGCGCGGGCGGCCGGATTTACTACTACGCACATCTCGATTCTTACGCGCGCGGTTTGGAAATCGGCGACCGCGTTTCGACCCGTACGGTACTTGGTTACGTTGGCACCACCGGAAATGCTCAAGGAACGCCGCCGCACCTTCATTTTGGTGTCTACACCGCAACCGGCGCGATCAATCCGCTCCCGCTGTTGACCGATCGCACCGAGCCAACGGTTACTCAAACTCGGACGTCTTTTGGAGTGCGGCCACAGATTAACGCGAATTAACGCGGATTCTGATCCGTGTTAATTCGCGTTAATCTGTGGCCTAAACATTGACTCGCCAGCAGCTTCGGCGTATTGTTTCGCGACAACCTAACCCGTCGGAAGGAGCAACGCATCCCATGCGATCCCGGTATCTCCCTGTCTCGATTCTTGTCCTTTCTCTACTGATTTCAATCTTTCTCCTGGCGCCGCGATCACAAGCAGTAAATGCGCCGCAGGATCCACCAACACCGCCGACCGGCACCGGTGGACCAGGTGGTCCAGGTGGTCAGGAGCGGCCGGGCCGCGACCGTCCTGATCAGACGGCTGAACCCAGGCCTTACGATCGCGTAATAACCAAAGACGCGAAGTCGGATGAAGGCATCTTCACGATCCACACGATCAAAGAAAAGGTTTACTACGAGATACCCAAATCCGAACTCAATAAAGAGTTTCTCTGGGTGAGCCAGATTGCGAAGACGACGCTAGGCGTCGGTTATGGCGGCCAGGCCGCCGGCAATCGCGTGGTGAAGTGGGAGCGCAAGGGTAATCGCATCCTGCTCAGAAACGTGCTGTACGACGTCATTGCCGATCCGAAGCTTCCCGTGTCGAAGGCAGTGCAGGCTGCGAATAACGACACGATCATCCAGGCGTTCAACATCGAAGCGTTCGGTAAAGACGACTCGGCCGTGATCGATGTGACGAGGCTCTTCACGAACGAAGTCACTGAGTTCAGCGCGCGCACACGCTTGCGTGCTCGGGGTTTTGACGCGTCACGTTCGTTTATCGAGAAGACCAAGTCATTTCCGACAAACATCGAGGTGCAGGTTTCTCAAACCTACACGTCTCCACCGGATATGTCGCCGGCGGGCGGTGCTCCACAACCTCAGAATCCGTTTGCACAGGGAATGCGCGCGGGAACGAACGCCACCGTCGTCATGCACTACAGCATGGTGAAACTTCCCGAGAACCCGATGATGCCGCGACTGTTCGACGAGCGCGTTGGTTACTTCTCGATTCGCAAAGTCGATTACGGCATCGACGAACAACGTGCACCGGCGCGCCGCTACATCACTCGCTGGCGCCTGGAAAAGAAAGATCCGAACGCGGAACTCTCAGAGCCGGTGAAGCCGATTGTTTACTACGTCGATCCGGCGACGCCGACGAAGTGGATCCCGTGGATCAAGAAAGGCATTGAAGACTGGCAGCCCGCGTTTGAAGCCGCCGGATTCAAGAACGCGATCATCGCGAAAGAAGCGCCTTCGAAAGCTGAAGATCCACACTGGGATCCCGAAGATGCACGTTACTCTGTGATTCGTTACCTTCCGTCGGAAATCCAGAACGCCTCGGGACCACACGTTCACGATCCTCGAACAGGTGAAATCCTCGAATCAGACATTCAGTACTATCACAACGTGATGAACCTGAATCGCAACTGGTACTTCCTCCAGGTTGGACCACTCGATCCTCGCGCCAAGAAGCTTCCGCTGCCCGATGATCTGATGGGCCGTATGGTGCAGTATGTGATTGCGCACGAGGTCGGACACACACTCGGTTTTCAACACAACATGAAAGCGAGTGCGACGTATCCGATTGAGAAGCTTCGCGATGCGGAGTGGCTCAAGACCATGAGTCACACGCCGACGCTCATGGACTACTCGCGTTTCAACTACGTGGCCCAACCCGAAGACAACATTCCGGTTGAAGCGCTCGTTCCGCAGATCGGACCGTACGACAAGTGGGCGACGATGTGGGGTTACAAGCCGATTCCGGGCGCGAAGAGTGCCGAGGAAGAGAAGAAGACCCTCGATCAGTGGGCACGCGAGCAGGATGCTAAACCGTATTTACGTTTCTCGACCACGTTTGCACGCGGGTCTGACCCGGGTGAAAACACTGAGGCCGTGGGCGACGGTGATGCGATGGCCGCAACCGCGCTGGGCATCAAGAACCTGAAACGCGTGGCTGACATGCTGCTTCCGGCAACGTCGCGACCGGGAGAGCCATACGACGATCTTAACGAGTTGTACGGCGGCATGATGAACCAGTGGGCGACGGAGTTGAATCACGTCACGGGAATCGTCGGCGGTTTCAACTCGCAGCAGAAACACGGTGGTCAGGAGGGTGTGCGCTTCGTGATCGTTCCGAAAGAACGGCAAGCTGCTGCGGTGCGTTTTCTCCACGAGAATGCATTCGCGACGCCTTCGTGGGCACTGAAGTCTGAAATACTGCGACGCATCGAACCGCAGGGCGTGCTGAACCGAGTGAATGCAGCACAGGAACGAGTGCTCAACTCGCTGCTGAGCAACGCACGTTTCGATCGCCTCGTCGAGCAGGAAGCGATTGACGGCGCGACGGCGTATCGTCCGGCAGATTTTATGGCCGACGTTCGCCGGGGCCTCTGGAGTGAGCTCGACGCTGGTCCAGTACGCATCGATGTGTACCGTCGAAAACTTCAGAACTCGTACATCGAGTTGCTGGCGGCGAAGTTGAACGTACGTCCGGCGGTGACCGACGACTATCGTGCGTTGATCAAAGCTGAGCTGCGCGACTTGAGTGCAGCGATTGCGGCAGCCAGTGCGCGTGCCACCGATCGCGCGACGCGTGCGCACCTTGCGGACGCACGTGATGAGATCGCGAAGGCGCTCGATCCGAAGTTTGCCGCACCTGCGGCGCCGGCATTACCGGCGTTTGTGTTTGGGTTCGATGAGCAGTCGGAACTTTTCGGCGTGCTGGATTGCTGGGTTGATTATTCGATCCGGCCGAATCCGCGGGATCAATAGCAACCACGGATAAACGTGGAAAAATCCGCGGATTCTTCCGCGTTTATCCGTGACCACTTTTCTTTAGAGCAGGTTCGTCGTGCGTTCAGTGACGCTTGCGTGTGGTGGCGGTCTTAGCTCATGCGGCGGAGCGTAAGGCTCGTTCAATGACTTTTCCGGTAGCGGTTGGGGTCTGATCAAAAGCCCGGCGATGATGTGGCCCACACCCGACGTCGCCGGGAGTAGACCGAGCAACCAGATGATCCTCACGACCGGATCAATCTCGAACGGAATCGCAGCTACTACGTCTGGTGGAAGTTTCAGCACGAGTGCTGCGGAGAGATAGTAAAGAAAGATCGTCAGTCCGATCCCGGAGAACAACGACACCACACCTTTCGATATGTGGCCCTCACGTTTCTCCGCAGGCGTTTTCTTCTTTCCAAAACTAATTAGCGCGCGCGGTTCTTTCTCCGGCGAGATCGCTGCGATCTCCTGGTTCATTTTTTCCAGAGCACCCGAAACCTCGTCTGACACGTCGTCGACTTTCAGGTTCCGCACCATCTCTTTGATCTTCGGCAGCGGACCGCGATCGCTTCTCGCAACAGCCTCGCTCAGCGCGACGGCCTTGCCTATGACCTTCAAATTCGCGCCGCACACACGGCAATATTGCGTCGATAACGATTCTGTTCCGCATTGAGGACAGTACATCTGTGCTTCCTCCGCGTTTACCTGTGGCTTCTATTCGTAGCTTAAAGCTTCGACTGCGTCCTGGCGCGCGGCCCGCAATGCCGGATAAAGGGCGCCGATAGTTCCACCCAATAACCCGACTGCGAGCGCGATCAACACCCAGCGTGGCTCGATCTCGATCGTCAAACTCGTCGTGCGCATCACTGCCACACGCGCAAGCAGCGTCAACAGTACGCCAACGACGACGCCGAGAATACTTACAATGATCGCTTCCTGCTCGATCACCCACGCAATAGACGTCTTCGACATCCCGAGTGATTTCAGTATTCCGATCTGCCGCGTACGCTCTGTGACTGTCGTGTACATCGCGAGCAGGATGACGAGCATACTGATCGCCGCAGCAACACCAACGACAACTTTGATGAATATGTTCAGTGCGGGAACGCCGCTCGCATAAATTTCCGGCAAATCGCGCGTAAAAATCAGCTGGTCGTCAGGGAAACGCGCGAGTATGCGGGCCGCAACCTCGTCCTGTTTGGCCGGATCGTTGCACGCAACCAGGATTGCCGAAGCTCGATCAGGGGCGCCTTCCTGCTCCTGCATCGTCTTCAGCGGTATCTTGATGCGTCCGCCGCCGGGCGGTTCGTAAACGCCGACAATCGTGAAAGGGCGCCCAAAAAGTTCGACCTTGTCGCCCACCTTTGCATTGCGACGTTCTTTCCACTCCGGATCGATAATCGCTTCGTCGCCCGATTGGAGTGCTCGTCCTTCGCGAATCGTAGTGCGCGCGATCGTTGCGTACTGATCAAAATCGATACCGTCGATCAAACGTTGACCGAACCCGGAATCGCTCTTGTCAAAGGTTTGCCCGAGCGGAGTTGCTGCCCGAACGCCCGGAATCGTGGCGAGTTCAGCAGCGTGCGAGGCCGGAAGCCTGAACTGCGAGCCGCCCCCGAGACTGATCGTCCCCGAAGCGCGAATCATGATCTCCGCTCCGATGTTTGATTCGCGGCGGCCGCGTTCGTGCAAGACGCCGCGCGCGAGACCGACTGTAAACACGATGAGCAACACGCCCACACCCGTTCCGAGAATGCTCACCGCGGTGCGTGCAGGTCGATGTGCGATGTTTGAAAGTACGAGACTATCCATAAGACGTTGTAAGCGCGGGCTTCGATCCAGGATCCGGCGCCACGCATTGGGAAGCGTGCGCCATGTAAGAACAATCAGGCCAATTGAGGTCCAGGAAACAATTGCCGCCTTGCGCACGAGCGCGAGCGCGAGACCGGCCGCGGGCTCGAAACCCAGCCCTTTTTGAAGTATGACTTCAGTGCCGCCCTCGTAGACGCCGATTGTTCCCGGAACGAATGCAAAAGCAAAGTTGATTACTTTGGTAAGCGACTCAATGATGTAAGCCTGGGCCAACTGCGGTTGAAAACCCAGAAACTTCAGTGCAAGGTAAACCTCTGCAACGCTTGCTACGTGCGCCAGCAGGTTGCAGGCGATCATCACGAAGAACGCTCCGGGATGATGTTTGTAAAAGTCGTAGACTTTCGATTCGAGATTGTGAACGTGATCCCGTCGCTTGAGTATGACCTTCGGACTGAGCCTTAGCTGGGCGAGTCGATCGATGAACCACGTAAGCAGCATCACGCGGCGTTTTGCAGCGACGATTGCGACCAGAATTCCCAACGCCGCGACAATCGCAATGATCATCAGGACCGTGTAGACCGGTGGCGGCAGTTGATACCACGACAGCATCACGACCGCGCCGCTCAAAACGAAGAACACGACGGAAAGGTTGTAGAGCAGGTTATCGACGACGAGTGCGGGAACGCCGTACGTCAACGGAATTCGTTTTTTCAGTAAGGCAACTTTCGTCGCTTCTCCGAGCAGTGGTCCGGTGAAGGTGAGAAAGCTGATTGCCTCGCCGCCGAGCCGCGCTGCAAAAGCATGGCGAAACGAGATGCGTCGATGTTCCGCAGGGACTGCGGCGCGCATCGAGATTGTGCGGAGGAAGTGGCGTAGCCCGCTTAGACCAAGGATGACGAAGAAGCCGAAGCCGATGCGCAGCAACGCGTCGAAGAGCGGTTGCACGCCGACGCGATTGATGACGTAGATGAGCAGGCCGAGGCCGAGCAGAAACGCGAGCGTTTGCAGCCACAGGAAAGAGCGCCGTGATTTTTTGGATTCGGTGGAATCGACAACTTCTTCGACAGGATTTACATGATGGCTAGGATTGACATGTAAATCATGAACATTCCTGTTAATCATGTCTGACGTCCGGTAAAAGCTCCTTCACGATTCGCCCGGGGAAAGTCCTGAAACCTTTCTCCCAAAGTTCCGGAACGGGCTTGCTATCATCGCGTAAATTTCCCGTTATTGCCAACAGCGTAGGCACAAAACTCAAACTGTCGTACGGCGTGTCGACGCTCAATCCGTTCGGAATGTTTGTTTTCGACCCGCCTGCAAGCATGAACACCGAGTGCGTCGAGATGCGGAAGAACGATCCGTGATTGCCGCCGGGATTGAATCCACGCACGTCGAAATTCCAGTGATCCTGAGCGACGATCAACATGTCGGGCTCGACAAGTTCGCGTTTACGTCGCGCGAAGTCGCGCATCGCGCGCTCCTGTTCACTCAAGCTGGGATCGGAAGTCAGACTCTCGATTGCATGCCATGCAAGCTCCTCATGAAGCCCAACCAGACCGTTTGAGTAATGAGTCCTGTGCAATGCTTCAAGCCATTCGGTGTCGGTGTGCCATTCGCTCAGCCACGCGGTGCGATCGTTTCCGCCAATGTTCAAGTTCGGATCTTCGAAGATCTGCAGTGGCAAACCCGCCTGCCAGCTAATCGTCTTGAACTGCACGCGCCCACTCGCATCCTGTCTGAGGTTGCTGATCGGCACGTAGCGAAGATTCAACCTGCCCTGCGCATCTCGACGCGAGAGCAAAAGCGCCTGGCGATTGGCTCCGGCAGTGACCCACACGACGTCTTCTTCGATATCACGCTCGTCAAGGAGCGGAAGCACGAGGTCACGCGACAAACGCAACGCGATCATGTCGACAGGTCGGTTCGGTACGCCGCGCTGCACGTTGTTTCTCACTGTCACTCCGTGAAGCAACGCGAAGTAGTCGATCCGCACGAAGCTCTTCTCGACGTTCAGCGATCCGTCGTCGTTGAGCACAAAGCCATCCGGACCAAGACCTACAACATAATTCTGCAGCCTGTGGATCGTGTTGCGATCTCCCATCGAGGTCGCCGGGATCAACGTAATGATTTTGACCTTCGAAGGTGAAAAAGCCTCGGACGACAACGTCAACAATGCCTGGAGCGACTGCGCGTACTCCGTGAACTGCCGTTGATCGTGTTGCCATCGATCGAGTTGCACATAAATTCGTTTGGCCGCGTCGTCGAGGCCGAGATCCTGCTGTTCCTTGCTGAACTTCTTCGGCTGCGACTCCCACAACTTTCGCTGCTCGACGATCGCGCGATCGAGCGCGGCGAGTTCAGTCTTCAACTGTTTCAGGTTCTTTTCCCATCCGGCGCGTCGGCGATCGATCACTGCAAAGAACTCATTCGTTACCGCTTTTCTCACAGGCACCGGCAGGTCGTTGCGTTGCAGTTGCTGCAACATGATGTGCAACTGGTTGAGATCGCTGTCGCGAAGATGCACTGAAGCGCGTTCGTTGCCGTCAAAGTCGAGCATCGCCGTTGGATAAGCCGTACTTTCGCCTTTGAGATAGTAGGAATCGGGCGACGTGCTGTGAATCAAAGGCACCAGGGGGTTGACGCCTTTGATCGAGTAGTCGAGCATCGGGCGACGTTTGGTGACGACGTGATGTCCGCCGCCGTTACGGCTGCCGAACAGTTTCACGAGGTTATAACCCTGGCTATAGATCCGCTCGTCGGTATTGAAGCCGTGATCGGAAACAAGGACAAGCGCCGTCTCATCGGCGAGTGGCGCCTTTTGAATCGCGGTCCAGATCTCCCCGATCACTGAGTCCATCTGCTTCAGCACGTACGCGTGTGACTGCAGATCGTTGTTGTGATGCCCGACGTGATCGAAGTCTGCGAGGAAGAGATCGAGGTAACGAATCTTCGGATTCTCGAGTTTGGTAACGAGCTCTCTGACGAGCTGATCGGTGAGAAAGCTTCTCACCTCAAAACCCATGGTCCACTCGTCAAAGAGTTGTTTAGGCGACTTCATGAAGCGGTTCTGCAAACCGCTCTGCAACGTCGAATAACGCGGGTTCCGCAGGAAAAGTGAATACGTAAGATAACGTTCGTTGTGCGCGTAAGCATCGGAGAGCACCGGAAGTTTCAGCGTGTCTAGCACTTCGATCGCGCGCATATCGACACGAGCGCCGACGATCCCGCCAACGTAGAGTGGAAAGAAGTTCAGGTAATCGTAAGTGTGGAGTGTGTAACGATCGAACTCGACATTGCCTTTGATTTGCAGGTGCTGTCCGGTCTCGAGTATGGACCAGGACGGGGCCGACAAGCTCATGCCACGTACGTAGAAGTTCGAGAGTCTAGCCCCTCGCTGGTAGAAGATGTGATCGATCCACGGCAGCATGCTTTTGCCTGACTGGGGATCGCGTTGCTTGACGAGCTTGTCGACGAGATCGTGGGGAAGTCCGTCACACTTGATGATGACCAGTCGCTTCGCCTGCGCGAATGTTGCACCGGCAGTGCAGAGGAGTAGCAGAAGGATTCCCGCAAAGACGGAGAGGCGCAAAGCAACAGGGCTGGCTTTGCGTGGTTTCGTCATTGCGGCAAACTCCCCATCCTATGGTTGCCCGACAATGACCGGTGAACCACCAACCGTAGCTGCGATCGGTTCGACTCGTCGCGGGTGACCGCTCAGATACTCGGTCGCGATGTCGCGCAATGCTTTATCGACATCGTTGTTCTGCGATATCCGGAGCAGTTCGTTCTTCGCCGTCGAGCTGTGTATTCGCGAGAGGCTATCGAGGCACGCTCGACGGGTCTCCTGGTCTTTCGTGCGCTCAAAAATCTTTGCTGTAGCTGCCGCGGCGCTCGAGCCTGCTTCAGAGCCGTGGTCGGCAATGAAGTGAAGCGATCTTTTAACGTCTTCAAGGTTCCAGGTGATGTCGACTTCGGCGCTCGACCTCGCCAGGTGCTGTAAAAACCTCGTGTGATACTGGAGACGACGCGCAACGTCGAGCCGGTTCTCCATCTCATCCGTCAGTTCTTCACGGTGCACGTACTTTCCGAACGTCAGAACATTCAGCAGCCGGAAACCAAACTGTGCTGTACCTCCATGTTCGAGAGGCATCATTTCCGCTCGCCGATCGCGTTCGAGTTTCACAGCCAATCCTTTGGGATCTTGTGCAAAGGCGAGCAGCGCGTCGTATTGCGCGAGTGCGATGTTTGCTTCGGCGTTTAGATCGTTCTCAAACGGATTGAGCGAGATCGTTTCCAGACGCCCGCTGACCTCGGAACGAAGATCAGGATCCATCGACGTGTTGAGCGCGAGCAGAAGTTTGAGTTGCGAATACGTGTGTAGACGCGACGGTTGATTGATGTCCATTCCGCGGCGGCCAGTTACGAAATCAAATACCGTGCGGCCGAGGAAGAACGGCAGGTTGCCAAACTTCGAGAGAGACAACATGTTTCGCGTGATGTCGTTCAGCACGCGGCGCGACATCTCGCGTTTCTTCGGATTGTAACTGTCGCGGAAATCCACGAGCAGCATCGGGATCTTCGGATTGTCGAGACCGTATAGGCCCAGCGGAATCATCTCCACGGCTTCAGCGCCGGACGTTTGACTGTCAACCAGATGATTCTCGGAGTCGAAGTAACGCGTCTCGACGTAGCCCTGCCATTTCAGCAGTCGCTTGTCGGTCCACGGATTCGCGATGTTCAGGAACCGGCTGTTGTAACGTGCGCCCTGCTGTTTGATCAGATCGCGTTTCGCTACCCAGAGCAGTGCGTGTGTGGCGCTGCCGTCAGGCATGAGCAACGGTTCGAAGTACAAGGATTCCGCTTCTGCACGTTGCCGCAACAGTTCCCAGTTATGTCCGCGCTCATCTCGCGTTTGCGTCGTCCGCCTTGCGTAGTAGTTCTGTAAATTCGAATCGTCGACAAGCCCGCCGAAAGTCTTCTCACTCAGAAATAGTCGTGCCTGGATGGACGAGAGTTCCGCACGTGTGAAAGCCGACTCACCTTTTACGGCTTCATAAAGCGCGAGAACCGAGAGTGCGCGAATGATGTGCGAGCGGCGATAGTCGCTGCTGTTGCGGCGATAAGAACTGGTGGACGCCTTGATCGGAGTGCCGTAGGGATCCAGCAAGATGTTCTGAAGTGCAGCCCAGAAGATCTTGTCCCAGACGTCGCTCTCCGGCGATGCGAGATCGAGTGCCGGCGGTGGTTTTTTCGACAACGTTTCTTTGTTGCCGACTCGTGTGTAGAAAAAAGGAATCGCCGCGGCGAGGCGCTGCTTCATCGTCGGCCGCGTGTACGTCAATGGCCAGACATAACGGAGTCGATCGTTCTCGGAGTTACCATCGCCGAGAGTGTCGCGCAAAATAGACACAAGTGGTATCCATTTGTCGTTTTGAGTCGACTCGAGACCCGCGAGTTTAGCGTGAACAGTAATCAGCTCCGCACCGCCCGGAACTTCGACTCGTTCCAGCCGCAGTATTTGAGAGAGGGCGACACTCGGGTCGTTTTCCACAGCTTCAGAGGCATTTCCCTCAACGCTGACGGAATCCAGACCCTGAGCCCGGGTGATGGTGGGGAGTAACGGCGAGACAACGAGCAGAAAAGCTAAGAAAACGCTCGCCCTCAGGTGCCAGTGCCTACGACTTTGGATAATCATCCTTCTTCGGTTTGCACGCTAAATAAAATCTGGCAGATGGGGAGTTTGTGCTGCATCCACTAACGTCGAATTCATTTATCCAGACGCGAAAAGCTGACCTTCGCGTTTGCTTTTGCAATAGTCATGCCCCACTTGGGAGCAAATCCAATATACATCACTCGCGGGCGCGATGGACCGATTTTGTGTCACCGCGTGCATTGTAACAATGCCCGTTTGGTTAGCTTCTCTGATGCAACATCAACGCGATTCGTGGCAGTTCAAAAGACGATTCTTACTTAAGTATTGTTAACGAGGAAACTGGTAGTTATGACAGGTTGTGAGTTACCTCGATTGGCTTTGAGCGGCAGTGTCGCCCTCTTTTATTTCTTTTGCGGGCGGTTCCCAGCCACTGCGTTCGAGAAGTCCCAGTGCAAAGCGAGTTGGGACAGCAAAGTTTGAGGCCTGGTTTTCTGTGAAGACTGCAAAGTTAACTCCGATTACTCGGCCGGATGGTCCAAAAAGTGGTGCACCCGATCCACCTTCGGCTGTTCGTGCGTCATAAACGATACGACGGACGTCGAGATCAGTGATGCTGCCCTGCGTGGTGAGTGGTTGAATGCGTTTGGTCTCGGCGAGATATGCAAGCTGAGCCATCGGCGTTCCGTAGCGTTGTTGAATACCTCTCGACTCAGCATCGTCGAGCAATGCGAGCAGCCGGTCTGGACCTGAAGGATAGCCCATCATCACGACCGTCTTACCGACGGCTACTGCATCAGTATCTGTTTCGAGTGGAAGCGCCGGGATCTCCTCCGGAACTTGCGGTACGTCGAGAGTACAAACTGCGAGGTCGTCTCTTTGTGCAGCAGCTTTGAACTTGAGTGGGATCGCCTGGTTGAAGTTTGGAAAGTATGCGATCAGTTTTCTCAAACGTGGCTGAGCGTTGAGACTGCTGCTGATACTCTGCGCGCGATCGTCTGCCATCCACGGTTGTGCAATGTGCCGGTTCGTTATCACATAACCGTCTCCAACATGGAACCCTGTGCCGACGAATTCATACTCCGCGATCGCAGCGTTGCCCTCCGGCGTTAACGCTTCAGGCGCGCCGCTGTTCTGAACACTGTTTCCACTATCGTTCAGTTGCGCTTCGGGGTAGCGAAGCGGACGGCCTGTGCCTGATTCGACAAAGTAGTACGAACCTGCGATCAGGCACACACCGCTGCCGTACTGGGCGCGGAGTTTCACAGCGAGTGAAAGACTGTACTGAATCTGTTTGTTCGACTCGTCAATGTCCGTTAACTGATCGTTTGTTTTCGCGACCTGCTCTCGCATCTGCCCGAGTTGCACGCGTTGTTCGTCGATCAGGCGACGGCTGCGTTGCAGTTCCTTGTACATCGCAAAGCCGAGGTAAAGCATGCCGCCTACGAGTGCGATGGCGATGCCGAGTGTTATCAGCTTCGTGCTTGGTTTGATCTCGCGCACGAGCTCGCGCGTAAACTCGCGCAGGAATACTTTTGCGTCGTCGCGTCGCGCGGTCGCCGCCGATTCGATCGCCGCGGCCTCGATGAACGGTGCGACGTGCGGTTCGCGAGTTGAAGCGGGAACGACTGCGGGCAGTGCGCGAACCGGATAGAAGTGGAGCAACAGCTCGGAATCCTGGATTCGAAGTTCGTCGCCGTCGCGAATTTCGTCGCCGGTAGCCACCGCATCACCGTTGAGAGTGAGCAGTATCGACGGGTCAAATTCGCTGACGCGGTACGACCCGTTTGCCCGGCTCAGCTCGAGCAATACGGTGTTTCCGGCGATTTTCGGCAGGTTTGACGCGCGGAGTCGCAGGTCACACGCTTCGGAAGTACCAATGCGAACGCTATCGTTGGTGAGGATTTCGGTGTGCTTATCGTCGCCCGAGGAGATGTGAATAACCAGGCCAGTTGCCATAAAATCGTTAACGCCAACACAATCGACGAAACCCATTCTACATGAACTGAACCCAAACAGTTAGCGGTAACTGTCAGCGTGAGATCCGTGATCTTTTCGCGGAGATCCGTGGCTACGGTTTCCAACGCAGCACGGGCTTGCGTGCTGCTGTCGCTTCGTCGAGCCGGCCGATGCGCGTGCTGTGAGGTGCGTTCAAAACCAGTTCAGGATCTTCCACTGCTTCACTCGCAATCGACTTCATCGCCGCAACAAACTGGTCCAACTCCTGGCGACCGACTGACTCCGTCGGTTCGATCAGCATCGCACCCTGCACGATCAGTGGGAAGTAGATCGTCATCGGATGAAATCCGTAGTCGATCAAACGCTTCGCGATGTCGAGCGTGTGAACGCCTTTGCGTGATTGCCGTTTGTCAGTGAAAACCACTTCGTGCATCGGCGAACCGGCGAATGGTTTGTCATAAACTTCGGCAAGACCCGCAGCCACGTATCGCGCGTTCAGTACCGCAGCTTCAGTCGCTTCGCGCAGACCGTCGTTGCCGTGCGTCAACGTGTAAGAGAGTGCACGCAACATCATGCCGTAGTTTCCGAGGAACGCCTTCACACGACCGATCGATTGCGGCTGATTGTAATCAAGCCGGAACGTCGAGTCGGTTTTGACGATGCGCGGAACGGGTAGGAATCGTTCGAGTTCTTTTGTGCAGCAGCATGGACCAGAACCTGGACCACCGCCGCCATGTGGAGTAGAGAACGTCTTGTGCAGGTTGAGGTGAATGACGTCTACGCCCATGTCGCCGGGGCGCGAGACGCCGACGAGCGCGTTCATGTTTGCGCCGTCCATGTAAACGAGGCCGCCGGCTTCGTGAACGATGTCGCAGATCTCTTTGATGTTGCGTTCGAAGAGTCCGAGTGTGTTTGGGTTGGTCAGCATCAAGCCGGCGACGTCGCCGTGCGAGCAGAGTTCGCGCAAGTGGTCGAGATCGGTAAGACCTTCGCTCGTCGATTTGATCGTCTTAACTGAAAATCCCGACAGATGCGCGGATGCGGGATTTGTTCCGTGTGCTGAATCGGGGATGAGCATCGTGCGGCGATGCGAAGCCGCGGCGCCGTCGCGCGTGTCGAGAAACGCGCGGATGATCATGATGCCCGTCATCTCGCCGTGCGCGCCTGCGGCAGGTTGCAGCGAGATGCCCGGCAGGCCGGTGATCTCTGCGAGATGTTGCTGGAGTTCGTAAATGACCTCGAGTGCGCCCTGCGCGTCGGAGTCGTCAGTCAACGGATGAAGATTGGCGAATCCGGCGATGCGTGCGACGCGTTCGTTGAGCCGCGAGTTGTACTTCATCGTGCACGAGCCCAACGGGTACATGCCGATATCGATGGAGTAGTTCCAGGTGGACATGCGGATGAAGTGGCGGATCACGTCGACCTCGCTCACTTCCGGCATGCCTTCGAGATCGTCGTCGCGACGAAACTCGGCAGGGATGTCGAGCTCGACTTCATCGACGTCGAGGGCGGGCAGGCGGTAACCGATTCGTCCGGTCTGAGAACGCTCGAAGATGAGCTGCTCGTTTGGGCTGATGTGACTGGTAACTTTTGTAATTCCGGTAGTCATAGGTGTGAATAGGACCTATAGGACGTAAAGGACTAATAGGACCTATATTGTTCTGAGACCCTCGATAAGCGCGTCGATCTGCGCGCGGCTGTTGACCTCCGTCACGCAGACCAGGAAATCATTCGGCCGGTCTGACATAAACTTCGACAAAGCTATGCCGCCTTCAATCTCTTTCTCTTTCCCCAACCGCGACAGCAAATCCGCCGCTTTCCCCGGCGCGCGCACGACAAACTCGTTGAAGCATGGCGCAGTGAAGGGAAGCGAATACCCCTTCAACCCTGCGATCGCCCGTCTCGCATACGCAGCCTTTTGCGCGCACTGATGCGCCGCCTCCTGAATACCGCGACGGCCCATCGTCTCCATGTAAACAGTAGCGGCGAGCGCGATCAGTCCTTCGTTCGTGCAGATGTTCGACGTGGCTTTCTCACGGCGAATGTGTTGTTCGCGCGTTGCAAGCGTCAGCACAAATCCGCGGTGTCCTTTTTTATCGTAGGCTTCACCTACGAGGCGTCCTGGAATCTGCCGCGCATACTTCTCGCGCGTTGCAAACAGCCCGACGTATGGACCACCAAACGAAAGCGGTACACCAAATGACTGTCCCTCAGCGACGACGATGTCAGCACCGCACGCGCCCGGCGACTTCAACAGTCCCATCGACATTGCTTCAGTGATGCACACCACCAGCAACGCGCCTTTTGCATGCGCTGCATCTGCAAGTGCGGCTACGTCCTCGATGCAACCAAAGAAGTTCGGCGATTGGACCACCAGGGCCGCAGTCGAGTCGTCAACTGCTTCGGCAAGTGCTTTCCACGACTGTCCCGTCTTCTCATCAAACGGCACCAGGTCCAGATGAATGCCCGCGTGCTGCACGTAAGTTCTTACAACTTCGAGATACTGCGGATGCGCGGCACTCGAAGCGATTGCTTTAGATCGCCTTGTCACGCGTTCCGCCATCAACACTGCTTCCGCAAGCGCGGTCGAACCGTCGTACATGGAAGCGTTGGCCACTTCCATCCCGGTCAACTGGCACACGAGTGTCTGAAACTCAAAGATCGCCTGCAGCGTGCCTTGAGTAATCTCGGGCTGGTAGGGAGTGTAAGAAGTAAAAAACTCGGAACGGGAAATTATGTGATCGACGATCGTGGGAATGTAATGAGAATAAGCGCCGCCGCCCATGAAACTCGCGCGTCGAGCTCCTGCGTTGCGCGTTCCCAGTTGCTCGAACCATTCGAGCAATTCGATTTCTGAAAGTGCCGCGGGCGTGTTTAGCGGCCGCTCTAAACGTAAATCCTGGGGAATTGAATCAAACAGTTCAGCAGCCGATCCGAGCCCAATTGCCTCGAGCATCTCTTTGCGCTCTTCCGGCGAGTTAGGAATGTAGCGCAACTTTATTCGCTCTCAGCTTTCGTAAAATCTTCGTACTCCGCGGCTGTCAACAAGCTGTCAACCTCGCCCGGGTTCGACATCTTCACGCGGATCATCCAGCCCTCACCATAAGGATCGGAATTCACTGTCTCCGGCTCGTCTGCCAGAGCCTCGTTGATTTGAACTATCGTGCCCGCGATGGGTGTGAACACTTCTGACACGGCCTTCACTGACTCAACCGAACCGAATGGTTCATTGGCTGCAAAGTCATCGCCCGCCTTCGGCAACTCGACGTACACTACGTCACCCAGTGAGTTTTGTGCGTAGTCGGTGATGCCGATGATGGCCTGATCACCGTCTACTCTCACCCATTCGTGATCTTTGCTGTAGTGCAGGTCTTCCGGAACGTTCGCCATGGATCCTCCATCCTATCTATCTGGTAAATCGTGTAAATCCTGTCGTCATTTAGCTCGTTTGTAAAACGGCGTCTTCACAACTTGCGCGTTCACCAGTCGGCCGCGCACATCGATCTGTATCTCCTGGCCCACCGTCGCAAACTCGACAGGCACATACGCAAACCCGATGTTCTTTTTCAGAAACGGCGCCGGGCTGCCTGATGTTACTTTGCCGACGCGTTGCTCGCCGACAACTACTTCCTGATCGTCGCGTGCAATACCACGATCCGTCACTTCAAACCCGACGAGCTTGCGCTTCACGCCTGCTTGTTTTTGCTGCGCGAGTGCTTCGCGACCGATGAAGTCGCCCTTGTCGAGTTTACATATCCAGCCGAGATTTGCTTCGAGCAACGTTGTCGTTTCGTCGATCTCGTGGCCGTAGAGTGCCAGGCCCGCTTCGAGTCGCAATGTATTGCGGGCGGCGAGTCCGCAGGGAAGCACGCCTGTGGGTGTGCCTGTGTTGCCCGTGTCGAGAATTTTGGTCCACAGTTGCTCGGCGCGATCGGCGGGCGCATAAATCTCGAATCCGTCTTCACCTGTGTAACCCGTCCGCGAAACAATTCCTTCAACGCCATCCACACTGCCTGATCTGAAGGTGTAGTACTTGATCTCTTCGAGTGGCAGATCGGTCAACTTTTGCAGGATCGACTGCGCATCGGGGCCTTGCAAAGCGAGCTGGCAGTAATCGGCGCTGACGTTGTTTAGTTGAACGTCCTCTGACGAGAGGTTCGAGTTGATCCGGTCCCAATCTTTTTCCGTAGTGCTTGCGTTGACGACGAGTAACAGGTGATCGGCAGCAAGTCGATAGACGAGTAAGTCGTCCACCACTGTTCCTTCGTGAGTTGTCAACGCAGTGTATTGCGCCTGGCCGTCGACGAGTTTAGTGACGTCGTTTGAAGTTATGCGATTGATGAACGGGATTGCATCGGCGCCGCGAACGTCAATCTCGCCCATATGCGAGACGTCGAAAAGTCCGGCGTGAGTTCGAGTGCGCAGGTGTTCTTCGATGGTTCCTGCGGGGTACTGGACGGGCATATCCCAGCCGCCGAAATCGACCATGCGGCCGCCAGCCAGCCGGTGGGCACTGTTGAGTGGCGTCTTTTTGAGTTGCGGAGCGGTTGCCGTCAAGTTACTCACCACGCGCGCCGTAGCTACGAGCGTGCGCTGTTTGATTCAGTAAAAACAGGTGAAGCCGCAAGCTAGCATGCGCAGTGGGTTGCGTCAAGCGAGGGGTAGGGGAATGTGGTAACTAGATAAAACTGACCTCTGGAAAACTGAATAGAAATGTCCTCCAGGACGCGTTGGCGCTCATCTTCAAATGTCCCTACATTTGCCCACCCTCGGGTGCAGCGAGCGGGAGCCAATAAAGATGTTTGCAAGAGTGAAGCTGGGTAAGTTTCAGCAGAAGGAAGCGGTACGCTCGATGGCAACAGACCATGAGACCTTACACGGTTAGTTGCTCAAGCGTCTTTGGCATGCGGGCCAGCCAAGAGTGTTCAGTCACCATTTGACGATTCTGCGGAACTCAGTGCACCAGTCGTCGCCCTATCCCGCTCCTCGCCGTCTTTATCTGGGGTTTTTGTTCCGTTCTTAGGTCCACACCGCGCCTCTCGATCACTTACAGTAGCCTGGTAAACAATACTTATGACTTGCTCGGAGCCATTGTTCAGCACTGCCTCGATTGTTATTCCTTCCTGCGAGTTTAGGTATTGAACCCAATTCTCTGGATGGTGGTTTGGAACTCTGACGTACTTGGCCTTATTTAGTCCCAAGTTCTGAACAAGCAGCAGCTTTGGGGAGAAACCGTGATTCTCGTTACAACATCTGTGGCACTACCTCGTAATTTCGCGCCACCACTCTTACAGGGATCCGCCGAGTAAGAAACCTCAATTCTGTCCTCAGGCGAACCATATATGTAGATCTCGCCGAGCGAGCTTCTGGGCGGACCCAGCAATCGTTCAACGTCGGAGCGGCTGGAACGCATAGGAACGAGCCCTCGCCAATTGTTAGCGGCCGCTCCGATGGGTTGACTCTTAATCACCTCGTCACAATCCTTAGCTGAAGGCAGGTAGTCGATAAAAGTGACAGCGTCATCTGACTCACGAATCGTGTAAACAACACCGTCAGTAAAATCGGAATACGTTGCCGTAGGTTTGTATGCATGAATCGGCGTCCGTTCGTATTTGTTTTTGTCGATTCCGAGCTTCGAAACTTCTATCGCAGAATCCAACGTTACCGCTATCCTAAGAACCGTGTCTTTCGCAACCAGGCATTCACAATTGGCCCTTCCTAAGGCTCCAAGTGCGCCATTGCAGGGACCTTGTGAGTAGGTGATAGTCACTCTTTCGTTTTCAATTTCATAACGGCCGAGTTCGTTTGGCTTTCCGAACAAGCGTTCAACATCAGCCCTGGTAGACTTCAGAGGGGTTACCCCTCTCCATTCTTTCGCTGCTACTGTTGAGACGAAAAACATTAGAAGCAAAAGCCCGGCAGGTATATTTTGGGTAATCATGGTCTATCTCCAAGCTCCTCAGCGTGCGCACAGCTGCCTTTCAATGTCATGAAAGTAGCTGACCCACCCTCCATGATTTGGATCCTTGACCGCCCCCTCTTTGTCTTCATAACGTGGGTCAAATACGGTCGGAGAAAAGAATCGAGACATCTTGGCGTATTCTGGGATATCGTGCACTGCCTCAGCCAGCGCTCGATCTGTGTAGTACTCGTTTTGGCCAGCCATGTGAAATAACTCCGCTACAGTCGTTCCCGCGCCGTATGCAGTTTGTTCGCTATCTGACATGGGGGTAATGTCGGGCGAGAAGATTTTGCCGTTTTCCTTGCGGATCAATCCGGTCGGGCTTCCGTACCCAGCACTACCAGGCTGCTTGTCCCTTGTATATCGCCATTCTTCTGATCCAGAAAATCTTTGAAGATGTTTCAGAGTCGTGGACTTTTAAACGACTGACTTTGTGAGTTTGGTAAACGAGGCAAAAGCGGCGGAAAAGAACAGTTACTGATCCCTACAATACTTCTGTCTCAACGTTTGGTCGGGATTTCGTTCGATGCTTAGTAGCACTTCTTCGCCGTCAATTATTCGCGTTGTGAGAGTTAAACCTTCGGTCGAATTGTAGTAATAGAAATCATCAACCATTTCCAAGGCTTTTTCCTTCTTAAACTTTTTGAGGTCAATCTTAGCTTCTGTAAGAGGAGGTTTCTTTCGTGGAACGAAGACAAAACTCAGAACTGCATCCTCCGGTAATACCCATTTGCACGGGCTATTATCGCGAGGCTTCACGCCACCGTACCAGATGGTAATTCTTGCGTCTGGCGTGTCATATGTCAGTACATATCCCGTACCTGACGTCGGTGGGCCCCAGGCCTTTTCAATTTCAGCACGAGTGGTTTTGAACGGAACTATCTTGCACCATTCAATGAGTTCCTGCTGCGGAAAGCAAACCGCCAACGTCAGCGCAATGGTCATCCATAAGGTTCTCATAATTCTAAGTCTCATTTGCAATGGGAGTCTAAGTACTTACCCCAATAAATGCTGGCTGCCCTCGTGCCCTGCCAATCATTGGTGAATACGGGATCCTCCCCCTTTATGCTTGCCACAGCGCGAGCCAGAGCTGTGTCGCCGAACCCGGCGTGATGCATAAGCTCATGCATTACGCTTTGTGCCATGTCATGGTATTTGAGTGTCAAGAAAGCCTCTTTGGCTCTTTCGTTGACTTTCCCGTAGGAACGGAACACCGGATCCGAAGTGAGATATACAGCCGCAGTGTTGTCGGCGAAAGAACCCCCCACAGTGTTATACGTTGCAGTTGGAGCACTGTAAAAGCCTCCCCCGTTCGCAACTGAATTAAACATACGCTCTGGATCATCAGAAACAAGTGTGTGATCAGGATTCAGGCGCTGAGCGGTCTTTAGCAATTGTCGCACGAAGTTGGCGCAACGCTCATTCTTCAAAATACGAAGAAAATTGTCCCGAAGGGTATTGGTTTCTGTTTCAGTTAATCTTCGATGCGGAACGTTTCTCGGATCACGTTCGTTCGCAGCGGGATTTTTTACGCCTTTTTGGGTAAGTGGTATATTTTTCTTGAACGTTCCCAAGTAAAACCAGTAATCGGAATTTGGGCTTTGCTGGCCTGAACGAAAGACATCGAATGTTACATCGACATGCTGCAATGTTGTTAATCCCGTGAGATCTACAAACCCAGCCGTTCTGCCCCCGACAAACGTTCCAACACCCGCGCTACCATTTCCAATCCGCCGCTGAAACTCCGTTTCGGACACTGGCAGGCCGTCAATTGTTCTGCCAGTCGAGTAGTCAAACGGATCGCCACCTTCGATGAACAATGGCTGGGCAAACTTCATACCGACGTAAGTCATTCCATCACCATAGGGATTTGCTAGCGGTAGTTCGGCACCGCGCGGATCACGTTCCTGTCGCCTGGTCAGGCGAGAACTGGAATACCCGTGCGACGTGACCCAATTACCGGTCACCGGATTGTGATGCTCGAAGGTCACATCACCCCAGACATCGCGTGCGATGCGTTGCCCATCCGCATAGACGTGAATCGTGTTGCTAGGTCCCAGTTCAGCGATTGGGGCTCCACCGAGAACACTGGATCTGACGTAGTGTGTGGTCTGCGCGTCTTCAAAGGGCTCACCCTGATTGCCAAGCTCGTCCATCAAGCCCGGCAGCCTTGAAATCTGATCGCGTTTAGCAGGCAATCCCAAACCGTCATAGGTTTGTGTGATGTCCAGACGCGGCT
>DASTQB010000072.1:0-9153 GCA_035761985.1 Pyrinomonadaceae bacterium | reverse complement strand
TTACCTGTGACTCGTTTTAATTCCGTACGGTTTTGAAAATAGGAACAAGACAGTTTGGTCTTTGTGGCTTGTACTGATACTTTGTCCGTGAACTTCGGAGCACAGAGCATGACTACAGCCATCATTCACCACCCAGTTTTTCGCGAACACGACACGGGTCCGGGCCATCCTGAAAATCCGTCGCGCTACACAGTCGTGATGAACGCGCTGCGCGGAGACACTGAGCTATGGTCCAGGTTGTTGGAAGTTGAAGCGCGAGAAGCGCCGCGCGGTGATATACAGGCAGCCCACTCGCCGCAACTCTACAAGCAGGTCGAACGCGTGGTGAGCGAGGGCAGCGGATACCTGGACCAGGATACGGTCGTGTCGATGCGTTCGCTCGATGCGGCGAAGCGCGCGGCGGGTGGTCCATGTCAGGCGATCGACTTGATCATGTCGGGTGAGGTGAAGAACGCTTTTGTTCCGGTGCGTCCGCCTGGACATCACGCGACTGAAGAGAGAGCGATGGGCTTTTGTCTTTTCAACAACGTCGCGGTAGCGGCGCGTTACGCGCAGCAGAAGTATCCGGAGATCGAGAAAGTGGCGATACTCGATTGGGACGTGCATCACGGCAACGGAACGCAGGGGATCTTCTATGCCGATCCGACGGTCTACTTTTTCTCGTCGCACCAGTATCCGTGGTATCCGGGCACCGGATCGCGTGGTGAAAAGGGAACTGGCCGCGGGCTGGGATACACGTTGAACCTTCCGCTCCGTGCAGCAACACCTGCGACCGAACAGAAGCGCGGATTTGAAGCGGCGCTGGATGAGATGTCAGCGAACTTCACTCCCGACCTGATCATCATCTCAGCGGGCTTCGATTCCCATATCGGCGATCCACTCGGCCAACTGCTTCTCAGCGATCAGGATTTCGTCGACATGACGCGCGCCGTGAAGCAATGGGCGGACGAAACCTGCAGCGGCCGTCTCGTCTCCTGCCTCGAAGGCGGCTACAACCTCGAAACCCTCGGCGAAACCGTCCGCCGGCACGTTAGCGAACTGCGACAGGATTAATCCTGTAGTATGATCTCCTCACATGCCTGCCACTGAACGTGTCTTTCTGATCGACTCCATGTCGCACATCTTTCGTGCGTTTTATGCGCCGATCGTGAACCGTGCGGCGCCGCTGGCGACGTCGCAGGGGTTTGTGACGCAGGCCGTTTATATCTTCACCAACATGCTCCTCAAGCTGTTGCGTGAAGAGAAGCCTGACTATATCGCCGCCATCTTTGAATCGCGTGAGAAGACGTTCCGGCACGAGACGTTTGCCGACTACAAAGCAAACCGTGTTGAGATGCCCGACGATCTGTCCAAACAGATGCCGTACATCTTCCGGCTTTGCGAGGTCTTGAACATTCCGGTCATAAACTATCCGGGTTACGAAGCCGACGACGTGATCGGGACGCTCGCAAAACAAGTGGCTGACAAGGGCATGCAAGCGGTTATCGTTTCAAACGATAAAGACATGTGCCAGCTCGTGCGTGACCCGCTTATCGTCTGCATGCGTCAGAACTCGCAGGTCGTAAAGCGCAAGGAGCCGGTGCCGCCCGTCGAATGGTGCGACGAAGCGTGGGTGCTAAACAAGTTCGGTGTCCCTGCCGACAAGCTGGTCGATCTTCTCGGCCTGATGGGCGATTCGATCGACAACATACCGGGCGCGCCGGGCATCGGTTCCAAAGGCGCGGTGCAGATCATCCAGCAGTTTGGCTCCATCGAAGCGGCACTTAACAACTGGGAATCAGTCAAGCACAAGACTTATCGCGAATCGCTGCGCAACAACGCCGATATTATTCGACAGTCGCGCGAACTCGCGCGCATCCGGGTCGATCTCGATATGACGTTGAACCTCGACGAGATCAAAACCCGCCCACCCGATCGCGCCGCGGCTTACGAACTCTTCCGCGAACTCGAATTCACGCTACTGACAAAGGAGTACGCCGACGCTGCTGTCGAGCGTCCTGCTTCAGCCGAGTCGGCACGCAATTACAAGATCGTTCAGAACAAAAAGGATCTCGACAACCTCGTTCGCGCTCTCTTCGACGCCGAGAGCGTGGGTGTAGCAGTTGCCGATGAAACACCTGCCGGACCCGGCGAGCAGGAATGTTTCACTGAACTCCAGGCGACGCGCGGTATCGCTTTCGCCACGAAGCCAGGCGTTGCGGCCTATGTCGATCTGGAAAAGTTTAGCGGTGGTGTAGACAACGCAATCGGACCATTGCGCGAGGTGCTCTCGAATGGCCTCGTCGACAAAACGGTTCACGACGTCAAGCGTGCAGTCGGTTTGCTCGATCGCTTCAATATCACGCTCGAAGGCGTCAAACACGATACGTTCCTTGCCGCGTACCTGCTCGATCCAAACCGCAGCAAGTATGAGCTCGTCGATCTCGCACGCGAAGCGCTGAATATTGAAGACAGCAACGCTCCGGCCGCCAACTGGCCTGAAACAGCATGGCAAACTGTTACAGCCGCAGATCTGACCGCGCGAACTGCCCCGGTCCTGTACGCGCGCATTCTCGAAAAGAAACTGGAGACGATCTACTCGGAAGTTGAACTTCCACTCGCACCGCTTCTGTATCGAATGGAGCGTGCCGGCCTCAAAGTCGATCCGAAAGTGCTCTCAGATCTTTCGAGCTACATCGGCCAGGAGCTTCATAAGCTGACGGTCAACATCTATCAACTCGCCGGACGGGAGTTCAATATCGGTTCTCCAAAGCAAGTCGGCGAAGTGCTGGCGGAGCTGAATATCGACATCGGCAGGAAAACTTCCACCGGTCGTGTTTCCACGAGTAAGGCCGTGCTCGAAGAGTTGGCCCAGCACTTTGAGTTGCCGCGTCTGATTATCGAGTATCGCGAGCTCGACAAACTCAAGAGCGTCTACACGGATGCCCTCCCGCAGCAGATCGCAACCGACGGCCGGATTCATTGCCATCTCAACCAGACGGTCGCTGCCACCGGGCGGCTTTCGTCGAGCGATCCGAATCTTCAGAACATTCCGATTCGCAGCGAGATGGGACGGCGCATTCGACGCGCCTTCGTTGCCGAGAAAGGACACAAGATCATCTCGGCAGATTACTCGCAACTCGAACTGCGTCTGCTGGCCCACATCACGCAGGATCCCGTGATGGTCGAAGCGTTTCAGAAGGGCGAAGACATTCACGCACGCACGGCGCGACTCGTCTTTGGTGCAAAGACCGACGAGGAACTCAAAGAAGCACGCCGCTTTGCGAAGATCGTCAACTTCGCGATCGCTTACGCAATCGAGCCGTGGGGGTTGTCGCAGCGCGTGGGCATCACTCGACAGGAAGCGAAGAAAGTCATCGAAGATTATTACAACACGTACAAGGGTGTCCGGCGTTACATGGAGGAAGTGCCGCTACGCGCGCGCGAGCATGGATACGTGCGTTCGCTCTACGGGCGCATACGGCCGTTGCCGGGTATCACGGATCGCAACGCAAACATTCGCAAAGCAGCGGAACGCGAAGCGATCAACATGCCGATACAAGGCACGGCGAGCGACATCGTGAAGATCGCGATGCTGAAAGTTGATGAAGAGTTTAAACGTGCGGGTCTCGAGGCGCGTCTGTTGATGCAAGTGCACGACGAACTGCTGGTTGAGGTGCCGGAAAAAGAGACTGAACGAGTTAGTGAGATACTAAAGCACGAGATGGAGACTGCAGTTTCACTTGACGTTCCACTTGTGGCTGACGTTGGCGTGGGCGAAAATTGGATGGATGCGAAACCGTGACCACGGTTTCGCGGACCTTCACGGATCTGATCGGATATGCAACCTACGCCGGAAAAACGACCTGAAGTAGTTTACCGCCGTGTGACTCCGGGCAATGGTGCCGCTGGCGCCACCGACCGTGCGCCAGGGTATGCACCCGCTGTAGCGCCGCTCATAATTGGCTTCCTTTTACTCCTCGTCCTGCTTTTGGTGCTGGGATTGCAGAGCAGAGCGCAAATGGCGGGGGCAGCGTCGAGTGCTCGCCTGCAGACACAAACATATTCGGAGCGCCTCAGTCGCTTGTTACAACTGCGGGTTGGTTTGATCAAACTCGAGAGCGAGGCTCGCCTCCGCGATATTTCGGAAAACAGCGGTCAATTGACGACGCCACTGGCAGTCAGGTTGGACCAGGCGCGCGCTGAGACAGCGGAAGCATTAAAAGTTCTGGGACCAGCCCCACCTGCGCCCGCTACTGAAGATCCTAATAAATGGCTTGAGCGCTGGAGGAACTTCCAGGCTGATATCGAGTCTTACATCGAGGTCAGTCGTGACATACGCGAGTACAGCCAGAGGGGATTTGAGAGATTCAGAAAACTTCAGGGAGAGCTAACTGTATTCATTAACGCTGCTCAACAGGCATATCAGGACGTCGATAAAGCCATGGTCGCCGTCCATCAGGAAGCCAACAGAACGATTCTTGTATGGATCGGGATTGCGCTTTTCGTTGGCGTCCTGGTCGCCGTCGGCACGATCTGGCAGGTGCAGCGACACTTCAGCGACATGCGTCGCAGCGTTTGGGAAACACGCCGCGAACGAACATTCGCCACACAATTGCTCGAAGGAATGGTCAGCGCCGTGGCTGCGATCGATGAAGAGGATCGCATTCGCAGCGCTAACGCCGCGTTCCTGAAAATCTTTCCACTCGCGTCCGTCGGCGCATCGGTGTTCGAGAAACTCGGGCCCGACGATGCAATGAAGATGCTGGAGACCGTCAGCGCTGTTCGCGTTGCAAAGGCCACGTACCACGGCCGTTTGACTGTCCGGATTGATGAAGAAGACAAAGCGTTCGACGTTTACTCATCGCCACTTGCTATCGACGGCGATCGCGGACAGATCGTGACGCTCGTCGATGCCACTGAAGCCGCCGCAACGGAACGTACGCTGCGTCGAAGCGAATCGCTTGCCGCCGTCGGGCAGGCGACCGCGCAGGTGGCCCATGAGATCCGCAATCCACTCGGCAGTATCCGCCTGGGCGTTTCGATGTTGCGCGACAGCGTTAACGATCCCGATGCGCTAAACACGATCGAGCTCGTAGAACGAGGGATCAAACACCTGAACAAGCTCGTCGTCGACGTCACGCAGTATTCACGGCAGAAGGAGCTTGAGCGATCCGAAGTCGAACTGCACGAGTCGCTCGAACGCAGCATCGATCTCGTCACTGAGAAGATTCGCGAGAAGAATGCGACAGTCGAAAGGTTCTTTGCCGGCGGACCAATCGTGGGCCAATGGGATCCGTACCAGTTGCGACAGGTGTTCGTAAATGTGATCGCGAATGCCGTCGACGCCAGCCAGGAAAACTCAGCGGTGTTCATTTCGACGGAATTATTACCAGCCGAGACAAACGGCGACGGCCAGCCGCCGAAGAACTACGCGCGCATTACGATTGCCGACCAGGGAAAGGGAATGGATCGCGCCACGCGCGATCGAATCTTCGAGCCGTTCTTCTCCACGAAGAAACGCGGCACCGGACTGGGGCTCGCGATCGTGAAGCAGATCGTGGAGCAACACGGCGGCAGGATCAGCGTCGACAGCGAACCGGGGAATGGGTCGAAGTTTAGGATCGATCTACCCGTCTGAAGCGGCAGCAATAGGTCATATAGGTCCTATAGGACTTATAGGACCTATTCCGACTGGAAGCTCTTCCGCGCGGCCTCGACTGTGCGCTCGATTATCTCATCCGTATGCGCCAGGCTGACGAATCCGGCTTCGAATTGTGACGGCGCGAGATAGACGCCGTTGTCGAGCATTGCATGAAAAAACTTTCCGTACTTCTGACGGTCGCATTTGTTTGCACTGTCCCAATCAACAACCGGCTCGCCGTTGAAGAAACTCGTCCACATCGATCCGACGCGGTTTGTTACGGTTGTGACTCCCGCCTCTCGAGCTGCGGATGCGAGGCCGTCGCAGAGTTTTTTACTCGACCTTTCCAGCCGTTCGTAAACTGACACATCCCGCAGACGCCTGAGCGTTACCAGACCCGCCGTCATCGAAAGCGGGTTTCCGGATAATGTGCCTGCCTGGTAAACAGGACCAGCCGGCGCGACGTTGTTCATGATCTCACGGGTACCGCCGTAGGCGCCGACGGGTAGACCGCCGCCGATGATCTTTCCGAGTGTCGTGATGTCAGGAGTGATTCCGTAGAGTTGCTGCGCACCACCACGTGAGAGGCGAAAGCCTGTCATCACCTCGTCGAAGATGAGCAGTGCACCGTGATCGCGAGTCAGTTTACGAATCTCTTCGAGATAGGCGTCGCGTGGCGGGACACAGCCCATGTTGCCGACGACGGGTTCGATAATCACGGCTGCGATGTCTTCGTGTTCCGCGAAGACTTCTTCGAGTGCTGAGATGTTGTTGAACGGAACGGTGAGCGTGTTTGCAGCGAGTGTGGGAGGGACGCCGGGACTGTCGGGCAGTCCGAGTGTCGCCACGCCCGAGCCCGCCTTCACCAGCAGACTGTCTGCGTGCCCGTGATAGCAACCTTCAAACTTCACTAACTTCGTTCGGCCGGTGACGCCGCGCGCGAGTCGAATGGCTGACATCGTGGCTTCGGTGCCGCTGCTGACCATGCGCACCATCTCGATCGATGGCACTGCATCGATCACTTCCTGCGCCAGTTCGACTTCGAGTTCGGTAGGTGCTCCGAAGCTTGTGCCTTTCGCTGCGACTTCCTGCAATGCAGCGACGAGTTCTTCGTCGGCGTGGCCGAGGATCATCGGGCCCCATGAGCCGACGTAATCGATGTAAGTTTTGTTGTCGACGTCAGTGATGGTGGCGCCGCGTGCGGATTTGATGAAGCGTGGCGTGCCGCCGACGCCGCGAAATGCGCGCACTGGAGAATTGACGCCGCCGGGGATTAAGTTTTGAGCAATCGTGAAAAGTTCATCTGAGCGCATAGGGATTTACAGTCTGTTTGACAGGATTACATGATTATCAGGATTTACAGGATTTCAATCAAAGGCGGGGGATGGCTTCTTTGGGTTCGACCGTGATCGAGCGGAAGCGTGAGAGACGCACGAGGCCGGGCGCGGCGCCCTTTGGTTTTGAAAGAAACTTCCGCTCCGTGTAATGCACGACTACTTTAGCGTCTTCGCTCGCCTGGCTGAAACGTCCGGCGAGTTGTGCTGCCTCGATGATCGTGCGTTGCGGGATTTCTTTTCGCGTCGGATTGCGCACGACCACGTGCGAGCCGGGATAATCGCCTGTGTGCATCCAGAGATCGTTGGGTTGCGCGATGCGAAATGTCAGGTTGTCGTTATCACGCGCGGCGCGGCCGACGAGGATCTCGTAACCATCAGTCGAAAGATAACGACGAACGCCGGTCAGCTTCTCAGGCTTGCGAGATTTCTTAGCCGGAGTTTTTGGCGCCGGCGCGGGCTTTTCGAAACTGTCTAACGCTGATTGATCTCGCGACGCGATGATCTGATCGAGTTGTTGCAGACGTTGTTCGAGCGCGGCTGTCTCGGTTGTGATGTGGTCCAACCTCGCCGCGATCTCTTCCGCGGCCCGTTTGGCTTTTCCGTAGTTTCGAAACCGCACTGCTGCTTCTTCCTGGAGCGAGCGATTCTCGTCGCCTTCGATCTCGATCGTCGGTGCCGATTCAGAGTAGTAGTCGGTGATCGAAACTTTGTTCCCGTCGCGGCGCGCGGTCGCAATGTTTGCGAGCAACAGATCGCCGATTCGTTTGTGTTCTTCTGCGTCTCCGTGGCGTGCGAGGTCCTGCTCGAGATGTTCGCGCAACGTGCGTTGCTGGCGGATGGACTTTGTTAGTTTCGCCCGAATCGCCCTGGCGGCAGAATCGAATCGTCGAGCGGTGTCGAGTGCGCTGAAGTGTGCGTCAAGTTGGGCTGAAGGGGAACCGGGGCCGAGAGCGAGAGCAGGCCGTCCGTCCTGACCTGTGCGAGTTTTCGGCGGTTCGTAAATGTTGTGCCGTCTGAGCCGCGGATCTTCGCGGAGAACTGCTTCGATTCGGTTCAGCTCATCCACGATAAACAAATCCGCGGTCCGCCCGGTGAGTTGGATTATGAGGCGACGGAAGATCAGATCTTCGAAGCGAAAGGTTAGGCGAACGATGCGATCCGATGGATCTTTGGAGATGTTGACGACGTGTGCGCCGCTGAGTTTTGAGCGCATTGTCTGACCGAAAGCGCCGAGTGGAATCGATTGTTTTTCCAGGTCGCGCGTGCGGCGGTGAATTAAATACAACCGCGGACTGGACGGATCGACGCTGATGAACAGGAATTCGCCGCGCAGGCCGAAGTCGATCGCAAAAGAAACGGGCGTGAGCTGAAAGATTTTACCGAAGTACCTGCCGGGCAGAGTTGTCCGCAGTTCTTCAACAACACGTTGGATGATATTAGCTTGCAACAACTGCAGTGCGGGTAAAGCGGTCGTGTGCAGTGTAGCCTTCGCGGCTTAATAGGGCAATGAGGATTCCGACAACCGTGGGAAGCGAGAGCAGGTAGAAGATCGAACGGCCGATTGACTGGCCGCCGGTGGGGATTAGTCCGGTCTTCGTATCGATGATGCGCAGCGATAACAAACGCATGGCCCACGTGCGACCAGTTAGCGCGGTCATGAGCGTCAGGTAGATGAACGTAACGACAACTGCGCTACCTGCAAGCACGGCGATCACCTGCGTGTCACGCAGGTTGCTGCCCGTCAAGTACATCGCGAGCGCAATCGGCGAACTCAGAAGCGCACAGAAGATCAGATCGAGCACCGCGCAAACCAAACGACGAAATGCTGACGCGCTCTTAGTCTCCATATCGTCGACGCGTACGCTGCGCGAGATTGAGTCGAGATAGTTGAGTGCCGGATCGTTCTCCACGATCAAACGTTTCGGTCGCTCGACGCGCGGTGGTGGCGGTGGTTCGCTTACCGGTACGACTGCAAGGTGAAGCGGTTTTTCAACCGGCGGCGCTGGTGGTTCAACTACTGCGACTTCCGGTTCTGCAAACGCGAGTTGCTGATCGGGGGCAACCGTTTCGCTCATCTCGTTCTCTTCTCGTTCCGGTGCGTACGCGACTGCAGTCGCCAACGTCGTTCTTGATTGGCGATTTTCGCTCGGCGCAGTTTGGTGTGCTCTTTCGATTCGTTTGAGTGCGGCAGCC
>DASTQB010000071.1:0-18249 GCA_035761985.1 Pyrinomonadaceae bacterium | reverse complement strand
TTTGGGAATTCTTGAAGCAGTGGTGATCACGTGCGCCGTTGTTTATCTGATTCTCGACGTCAGAGCTGATTTGCAGACGTCGAAAAACGAGTTACGGCTGCTGAAGGAATTAGAGCAACGACTGTCTCCGTTCCTGCAATAAATCTTTCAACATGAATCTCGTCGTCATCAACGCCATCGTGAGTTTTGTCGCTGCGCTCGTGCTTCACGAACTGGGGCATTATTTCGCAGCGCGCATGTGTGCAGTGCCGATCAAGCAGGCGGGGTTCGGTTGGGGTCCGAAACTTTACGGCGTTCGTGTGAGCAAGGTTGATTGCCAGGTTCGACTGCTCCCGGTCGGCGCATACGTACAGATGGACATGGTGGCGTTGCAGCGACGACCGCTCGCGCAACAGTTGTTCGTGCTGGGCGCGGGTATCGGAGTGAATCTTCTGCTTTGTGCACTGACGTGGGGATCGTTGTTCAGCGCACTTAATCTTGCGCTTGCGATTGGAAACCTGATTCCGTTTTACCAGTTGGACGGATGGAAGAGCGGCATGGTGATCGTGCGGAGCATGTTTGGCCGGCCGAGCCCGCTCGTGGAATGGATCCTGACGCTCGGTGGTGGAGCAATCGCGATTGCGGTGCTGATCAGAGCGTTCTTGAATTTCTAATAGGACCTATAGGTCGTATAGGTCCTATAGGACCTATTAAAGACATGACACCTTACTGGCAAATCGATAATCGTCGCCTTGCTCGCGCTTACGTCGCGCTGGCATTCGCTCAGGATGTGGCAAAAGGCTACGTGAGGGAAAACGCCTCGGCGCACCCGATACTTTCTGCGTTGGAAATGTCTGCGAAGTTGCTGGAGGAGATCCTCGAGGACGTATTGCCCGAGGCCGAGGAAGAAATCGATCCACAGATTACGCAGATCATGTAGATCTGCGTAATCTGCGGAATCTGCGGCTTACATGCCCATGCCGCTCATGCCGCCCATACCACCCGGCATTGCGGGACTGCCCTTTTCATCATCTGGAAGTTCCGAAACCATCGCTTCGGTCGTCAGCATCAAGCCGGCGATTGAAGCTGCGTTCTGAAGTGCCGTGCGCGTGACCTTCGCAGGGTCGATAACGCCGGCCTTCACCAGGTCTTCAAACGTTTCGGTCGCTGCGTTGAAGCCGACGTTCTCGTTCTTCTCTGAACGAACTCGCTCGACAACCACCGCACCTTCTTTACCTGCGTTCTGCACGATCTGGCGCAGCGGCTCTTCCAATGCACGGCGAACGATGTTGACGCCGATCTGCTCGTCGGGATCGCCCTCGCCCTCTGCGTTGATCTGGAATTTCTCGAGTGCCTTTGCCGCGCGAACGAGCGCGACGCCGCCACCCGGAACGATTCCTTCCTCGACGGCCGCGCGGGTAGCATGCATTGCATCTTCAACGCGCGCCTTCTTCTCTTTCATTTCGGTTTCGGTAGCAGCACCGACTTTGATCACTGCCACGCCACCGACGAGCTTCGCCAACCGCTCCTGAAGCTTCTCGCGGTCGTAGTCGGAAGTCGTGTCTTCGATCTGCGCGCGCAGGGTCTTGACTCGACCTTCGATGTCTGACTGTTTGCCGGCGCCTTCAACGATCGTGGTGTTGTCTTTGTCGATCGTGATCTTCTTGGCGCGGCCGAGATCTTCGAGCTTGACGTTCTCGAGTTTGATACCGAGATCCTCGCTGATCACTTTGCCACCGGTGAGAATCGCGATGTCTTCGAGCATTGCTTTGCGGCGATCGCCGAATCCCGGGGCTTTCACGGCCGCGATGTTGAGCGTGCCCCGCAGCTTGTTGACAACCAGGGTCGCGAGGGCTTCGCCTTCGACGTCCTCGGCGATGATCAGCATCGGCTTGCCGAGCTTCGCAACCTGCTCGAGCAACGGCAGCAGATCTTTCATCGAACTGATCTTCTTCTCGTTGATCAGGATCAGCGGATTGTCGAGCACTGCTTCCATGCGCTCCGGATCTGTTACGAAGTAGGGGCTCAGGTAACCGCGGTCGAACTGCATACCTTCGACAACCTCGAGCGCCGTCTCCATCGTCTTCGACTCTTCGACGGTGATCACGCCGTCTTTACCAACCTTGTTCATCGCTTCGGCGATGATGTTGCCGATCGTCTGGTCGCCGTTTGCTGAAACGGTTCCGACCTGCGCGATCGCGTCGCCCTTCACGGGCTTGGAAAGTTTCTGAATGGCGGCGGTCGCCTGTTCGACAGCCTTGTCGATGCCGCGCTTGAGAGCCATCGGGTTTGCGCCTGCGGCAACAGTCTTCACGCCTTCGCGGAAAATTGCCTGGGCCAGGACGGTAGCCGTGGTGGTTCCGTCGCCGGCAACGTCTGAAGTCTTCGAAGCAACTTCGCGGACCATCTGCGCGCCCATGTTCTCGAGCGCATCCTTCAACTCGATCTCTTTTGCGACGGTAACGCCGTCTTTCGTGATTGTGGGTGAACCAAATTTCTTGTCGATAACAACGTTCCGACCCTTGGGGCCGAGGGTGATCTTCACGGCGTCGGCGAGCTGGTTAATGCCACGTAAAATCGCCGCCCGCGAGTCCTCACCATGAATAACTTGCTTTGCCATCTGTCTTCTTCTCCTGCTTTAAGTTGAAACTATTTGCCCTTCTTAGCGCCGCCGCCGCTCGCTGCGCCGGCACGCTCGAGGATTCCGAGAATCTCGTCCTCGCGCATGATGAGAAGCTCTTCGCCGTCGATCTTGATCTCAGAGCCGCTGTATTTTCCGAACAGAACACGATCGCCCTGTTTCACGTCGAGGGGCTGGCGCGTGCCGTCGTCTTTGTATTTGCCTTCACCGACCGCGACGACTTCGCCTTCCTGTGGTTTCTCTTTGGCAGTGTCGGGAATGATGATGCCGCCCCGCACCTGCTCGCCCTCTTCGATACGCTTCACGATGACGCGATCATGAAGAGGCCTGATGTTCGTTGCCATGACCTTGGTCTCCTTTCGATATCTGCTCAACTGATAATTGGATTATTAGAACTGCGAAAATCCTAGCACTCACCTCGTGAGAGTGCTAAGAATAGAGCGGCGGATGGGGGATTGTCAACCGCGAATTAACGCGGATAGGCGCGGATTTTGTGTTTCTTAGCCCCGTTCGTTGACGGATTCTCGGCTTTGTAGCTGGCGACCCGCTTGGCGAGGGTGTTGCGGTGGATGCCGAGCACGACGGCGGTTTTCGAGAGGTGCTGTTTGTGGCGTGCGAGCGCCTTCTTTATATAGAGCTTTTCGAATTCGTCGAGGGCCTCGTCGAGGAGGATGTGGCCATCGAGCATTTCGTCGATCAGGCTTTCGAGTCGGGTATGAATCAAAGCTCTTTCCCGGTCAACAGTCTGTAAGCTTCGAGGTAACGCGCAGTCGTCGCTTCGGCGATCTCGCGTGGGATCTCGGGTGCGGGTGGTTTCTTGTCCCAGTCGAGAGTCTCGAGATAGTCGCGCACGAACTGTTTGTCGAAAGAAGGTTGCGACCGCCCAGGTTCGTATTCATCAGCAGGCCAGAATCGCGAGGAGTCGGGTGTCAGCACTTCGTCAACCAGCAGAAGCTCGCCATCCTTATCGAGTCCAAACTCAAACTTCGTATCGGCGATGATGATGCCGCGCCGGCGTGCGTACTCTTCCGCTTCGGAGTAGAGACGCAACGACGTGTCGCGAAGCAGTGCCGTCATCTCTTCGCCGATCAACTCTCTTACCTGATCTTCGGTGATGTTTTCGTCGTGACCTGTTTCAGCCTTGGTTGAAGGCGTGAAGAGTGCCTGCGGAAGTTTGGCTGACTCAGGCAGACCTTCGGGAAGTTTGTGACCACACACGGAACCGGTTCGCAGGTAATCTTTCCAACCTGAGCCGACGAGGTAACCACGCACGACACACTCGACCGGAAAAACTTCCGCACGCTTTACGAGCATCGATCGGCCGCGAAGAGTGTCCGCATGACGTTGTATTGCCGGCGGCATCGCGTCGACGTTGCTTTCGATCAGGTGATTAGCGACGACGTCTTTTAGTTGCTCGAACCAGAACTCGGAAAGCGCGGTGAGCACTTCGCCTTTACGCTGGATCGGCGTCGGCAGTATGCAATCGAAAGCGGAGATGCGATCAGTGGCGACGATCAGGAGACTTTCATCGTCGACCTCGTAAACGTCGCGAACTTTACCGCGGCGATGCAGTTTCAGATCGGAGAGTGATGTTTGAAGAACAGGTGCAGCGCTCATTGTTTATATGGATTAGAAGGATCGGATTCTGCTCGCGCAAAAAAGCTTTGTCAAGAAGAGCAATGGATTTATATCTAAGCCGCGGATGAACCTAGCTAAACTCAGATCTGATCCGTGTTCTTTGCGTTCATCCGCGGCCAAATTCTATTGCAGGGCTTCACGCAGTCTCCGGATCTGCGCTGCGTGGTTGTGCGCGTGCGCGGCATAGATCCGCAGCCAGTCTTCCGTCGTGTAGCGTCCGCTCTCGGTGTGTGTGCCTGCGCGCTGCCAGTCGTCTTCAGTCATCAATCCGATCACCTGCATCGTCGATTCGCGCGCCCAGCGAAATGCTTCGAGCGCCGGTTCCATGTCGCGCTCGTTGTAGCGAAGCCGGTTCGCAAACTGATCCTGGTCGTAACCCTGGATCGTCGGATTGTCTTCGACGAGAAGTTTCCGGAGCCGCCATGCGGAGGTGCTTTCACTGTCGCCGAGGTGATGCACAATTTCGCGCGCGCTCCATTTTCCCGGAAGCGGATGCGCGCCGAGTTGGTCGGCGGGGAAACTCTCCAGCGCGTTCATCACTTCCTGGTATCCGGCGGCGTACGTGGCGATGAGTTCATTGCGTTCTTCGGGTGTCATTCGAGTCGATCCTTTATACTGATTTGGCAGGGCAAAAGAACTTACCACAAAGCTACGAAAGGTTTGAAGAACACTTTGGGCTTGTATAGCGGACCAATTGTTGTGTACTATGCGCCCGAACCGAGTTGCGCCATTGCCCCTAGGTGCTTGCCCTCTGAGCCTCCTGTCAGTTTCAGATCGATTACTTTATTTCCATGGCAACAGCTACTGACAGACAGAAAACAGCTAAAGAAAATTTCGCAGTCCCTGAGTCTGGCGAACGTAAAGTCTCGCTGCTCGTAGTAGAGGACGACGAGAACATTTCCACCGCCATCAGCGAGTACTTCTCGCGCGCTGGCTATAACGTCCGTACCGTCGAAGACGGTCTTAACGGCGTGAAAGCGGCGCTTGACGATCCGCCGGATGCGGTCGTGCTCGACCTGATGCTCCCGAAGATGGACGGTCTGGCAGTATGCAAGGAACTGCGCGAGAAGGTCGGCTACCTGCCGATTCTCATGCTTACAGCCAAAGACGACGTCGTCGATAAAGTGCTGGGGCTGGAGATGGGTGCGGACGACTACATCACGAAGCCTTTCAGCCTGCGCGAGCTTGAAGCACGGATCAAATCTGTACTCCGGCGTACAAGGAATGGTCCAACGACCGACGGAATGCGGGATGAAGCTCCCATTGTTCGTGGGCGTCTCCGGATCGATTCTGCCAAGCGCGAAGTTACCATCGGCGATCGGCAGGTTGAACTAACGCCGAAGGAGTTTGATCTACTGCGGCTATTTGCCTCAAACCCGGGCCGCGTGTTTCCGCGCAAGTACTTGCTCGAGAAGATCTGGGACTACTCCTACGAAGGTTACGACCGCACGATCGACTCGCACATCAATCGCCTGCGAGCCAAGATCGAAGAGAACCCCGAGAACCCGCAGATGGTCCTGACCGTCTGGGGCATCGGCTACAAGTTCAGCGACGAACAGTAAAAGAAGAATAGGTCTTATAGGACATATAGGTCCTATAGGACCTATTTTTGCGCCTGCACGCCTATAATTCCGTAGCAATTCTCACCCACTTATTGTATTCTTCGCCGCAGTTTGTACAACATATGGGCTCGTAGTGGTCCTTCCCCCGACGCTATTTGAAACCTGGAGGAGTCGAGATGGATTGTAGTGTGCGGCCGATTCTGCCGGCTTTCCTGTTATGCCTTTTCGTTTTGGCGATCGTCGTGCCCGCCCGGGCGCAACAGGCGAGTGTCTCTCCACGAGCCGCCATAACAGTTCTCGACAGCACGAAAGAGCAGGACGGACTCATTGGCTCCGTGCGTCGAGTAAAGACCGAAACCGCGAGGATCGAATTGAAAGACGGGCGTGTTGTCGAAGGCCCGCCGCAACTGGTTGAAATCACCACCTACGGAATCAAAGGCAATCGAATCGAAAACACCTCTTACCCGATCGCGGGTTCCCTGGCCGGAAAAGAAGAATACAAATACGACGAGCGCGGAAACATCACCGAGATGACCGTGCGCGACGATCGCGGCGCGATCCTGAGCCGCGAGGCTTACACGTATGAGTTCGACAAGTTCGGTAACTGGACGAAGATGGTTACGAGCCTCGTCGTATTCGAGAACGGCGAGTTGAAGCGCGAGCCAACCGAAGTAACCTACCGGACGCTCACTTATTACTTCGACGACAACGTCGCAAAAGCCGTCGAGGAACCCAAAGCGGTTCCGGTGGTTAACGCGCCCGCTGTTCCCGATCCCGCAAATGTGGAGATTCGCAGCGCCGAAGTTGTCGAGCCCGCCGGGGTCTCTTCAGTCAAAGCTGACTCAGTGGAACTCGCGGGCGTTCCGCCGTCACTAACCAGATCCGTGCCAGTAAAATCCGCGTCATCCGCGGCCCATGATCTGTACCTGGCCGGCCGAACGCGTTTCGACAACGGCGACGCTCCCGGCGCAATCGACTCTTACCTGCAATCGCTCGCACTCGAACCAGGTTCCGCCGAAGTCTACCTGAGCCTGGGCCATGCCTACATCAACCTGAAGAAAGACAAAGAAGCCATTAAGGCCTTTAAAGAATCGACGAAACTAAATCCAAATCTCGCCGAAACCCAATACGGCCTGGGCTTCGCAAACTTCCGCCTCGGACGCTTTCGCGAAGCCGCCGATGCGTTCAAGAGAGCCACCACTCTCGAACCGCAAATGGCGAAGGCCCACTACGGCCTCAGCCTCGCGTACCAGGAACTCGGCAACAACATCGGGTTGATGGAGGAGTATCGGATCCTCGAGAAGCTCGATAAGAGCCTCGCGAAGAAACTGGCCCAAACATTTCCACAGTTCAACTTTTCCTGTCGTGCAATGCGGGGCTGTCCGTGATGCTGAGTGTTAACCCCTGAGGAGTTTTAATGCAGAACAATCGTTTCGTGGTCCTGACCGGACACCTGAGCAATTATCCCCTGTCTGATCTGGTCGGCATTCTTCGTCACCAGCGCAAGTCTGGACGGCTGCTGATCGAGTATCCAAAAGGTCCGGCAACATTTTTCTTTCAGAACGGCGAGCTGATCGATGCACGCATGAACGAACTCGTCGGGTTGCAGGCGATCTGCGTTGCGCTCGCCGAACCGGAAGCTTCGTTCAACTTCAATCCGCTGATACAGAGTCCACGGCGTTCGATCGATCCGTCTTTGCAGCGCGCGGTTTCAGAACTCTTCGGATGCTGGGATGAAAGCGCGCTGCAGATCGAAAGCACTCCGGTCCAGCGAGCTGAACCTTTAGCGCTCCCGCCCGCACCGCCGTACCTCGTGCGGCAACGTTCGGTACTCCTGATCGCGGCTGCAGTCGTGATCGTAGTCGGACTTTCAACTGTGATTGCTGTGACAGGTGGCTTCAAGAGTAACGAAGCGTCGGCGACAGCGTTGCCACCGGTTCAAACTCAGCCCGCACCTGTTGCGGAGGCGCCGGCTGAACCAGCGCCCGTCGCAGCCGTTAAACCAAGTCGCCCGGCAACAGAACGCAGGGAAGAGAAACGTCCGGCAAACAAACCTGTTGCCGAAGCTCCGACAGCGGCTGAGGAACCGGAACCGAAGTCGCAGTCGATCAGAGTCGTGATGCAGATTGAGAATGGACGCGTGTTGAGAGCGTCAATCGCAAATCCGAAACCCGGAATGGATGGTTACGAAGCGATGGCGCTGCGAATCGCACGACAGCGTCGCTATCCCGCAACGATGAATGGCGGCGAGACTGTAACGATCACTGTCAACCGTTAAAGCCATCCACCGATTACGCAGCGGTTTATAAGGATCTGCGCAATCTGCGTAATCTGTGGCTAATGATCTCTCACCATGGAAAGGTAAACCCGATGCTATTTCTCGAAAGCAAAACCTTGAATCATGCAGTCGACGCTGACGGCCGGACCAGGTTGCTTCGCGCGCTCCAGGAGCGTGAGATGGTCCCGTTGATTCGTTCTCACCGGCTTCGTTGCTTTGAAGACGTTTTGCTCGGTGTGGACCACGTCAGCGAAATGGAGAAGACGCTTTCCACGACAAACGATTCAACGATCGGCGAGCCATTCGTGCGCGGCGATCTGTTTTGCTTTCAAGACTACGTGCTGTTTCTTGTTTTCGACGACGACGGCGATGCTCATGTGCGCGCAGGGATTGTTTACGAAGCACGCACGCCCGAACCGTTCCGCAAGCTCGACTCGTTCTGCCATGAAGTCCGCAATCTGCTTGTTTCGACCCACGCGAACGGAAGCGTCGTCCCCGAATGGCAGACGAGCACGCCGTCATTGCCGCAGGGCTTCCGCACGTTTGTCGAACGGCAGGATGCTGACTCGCTTTACACGAGCATGCGCAAGGAGACGATGAGCAAGCGCATTCTCGCGGCGTCGAAGCTCGAAGACGAAAGCGCGCGCGTTTTTCTGAGAACTGCCCGAAACGCACACCAGGAAGGTTACGCGGCGAAACTTCTGACGGGGCACACGGAATCGCAGCAAGTGCCGATTCAACGACTTGAAGATGCCGGGCTGGTTGAAAGAGAAGTTCAGATCAGTTGCCGAAAGACCGGGCACGCACTGTTTCGCTTGCCGAACCCGCATGCACTCGCTGTTGTAACGGTGAGTGATGCGACGTGTAGCGAGTGTGGCGCGCCGGTGGCTGATGAGAATGTGGAGGAAGTGATTGCGCCGACCCAGTTGGCTTCGTCGTTGCTTGAAGACGGATCGTGGCTGGTGAGTCGAATTCATTTTCTGCTGCGAGAGATGGGTGTGCCTGAGCGCGAGATAGCGGTTGGACCATCAGAGGGCACTGGTTACGGGCAGTTGATGGCAAACATCTGTGGCGAGTCGTTCTTGATCGCGACTCGTGATGGTGATCTGACGCCGGCGTTTGCTCGTTGGGTTGTGGACCTGGAGATTGAGACTGAGGCTTCGCACCTCGTGATCGTTGCGACCGGGCGGATTCACAAGGAAGCCGGCGTGTTGCTGCAGAACCACTTGCGACGGCGAGTCAGCGGTGGTCAGGATTTCGAGATGGTGATTGCGGACGATGCGGCGACTGCGGGACGCGAGTTGGAAGCGGCACTCGAGCGTGTGTCGCGGCGCGTTGTGGCCGAGCAGCTTTGCGTGCTGGATAACAGTGCCGGGTTTTCGGTGGGTCGACTGGTGCTGACGAAGTTTCAGTTGCAGCGTGCCGCGGAGGTTCCGAAGGAAGCGGAAGTCGTCGCCGAGACGGAGCGTTTCGTTGCTCCGCTTACGCTCGCCGCACATGTGTCAGGTACCGAGGTTTAAATTGTAGGGGTGGACCTCCGTGGCCACCCCAGCGCCGAACTCTGTTCCACATTGTGTTTCCCCGCTGGGGTGGCCACGGAGGGCCACCCCTACAGTTACGATGAGGCAAGCCAAAAAAGTAATCGCGCGACGCGCGGAGGATGAGCGTTGGAATAACGACATCGCCACGTTGCGCCGTGCGGCAGAAGAGATGGTCCAGCGCCGGCGGGAGCGAACGAGATTAGGCCCGCTGGCATTTCCTCGCACCCCTTTCGAACGAATCGCAGAATCGCTCGACGACCCCGCGCCGGAAGTAAGGCAGAAAGCCGTGCGCGATCTTTACGAAATGGATCCGGACCGCGCTGCGATGCTCGTCAACGACGCGCTCCGTGACGGAACGCCTGAGGAGCGACGGCGCATTGGTAGCGCGCTCGCCGATTCCGGACTACTCTACGAAGCCATCGACGATCTCATGGCTGAGAACCATGAGAGTTGTTATGGCGCGTTCTCGTTGTTGTTTCTCGTTGCGAAGGCGGGCGTGGTTGAGCCGCTGCTCAGCGTGATCGAGAAGCATCCGAGTCTTGATCTGCGTTTGGCGGTCATCAGGTTGCTGGCGTCGAGCGGCGAACCTGACGTCGCCGGCGCGCTGCAACGTCTCGCCTCAAACCATTCTCTCCCGCCCGAGCTACAAGCAGCTGCCGCAGAATACCGATCGTTATAGGTCGTATAGGACTTATAGGACCTATAGGACCTATTTCTGACCGCCCTTTTGTGCCTTTGCCGTCGAGCGAATACTATTGAGCAACATGCGTTTCAAGCTTCATTCAGAATACGAACCCAGGGGTGATCAGCCGGCGGCCATCGATGCGCTCGTGCGCGGGCTCAACGACGGCGCCAAAGATCAGGTGCTGCTCGGAATTACCGGTAGCGGCAAAACATTCACAATCGCCAGCGTCATTCAACGCGTGCAGCGCTCGACGCTTGTGCTGGCGCACAACAAAACACTCGCAGCGCAGCTCTTTCAGGAGTTTCGCACGCTGTTCCCCGAGAACGCCGTCGAATACTTCGTCTCGTACTACGACTACTATCAACCGGAAGCGTACGTTCCCGCCGCCGACGTCTACATCGAAAAAGAAGCCATCGTTAACGAAGAGATCGATCGTTTGCGGATGTCGGCGACGCGCGCGCTGTTCGAACGCCGCGACGTGATCGTGGTGGCGAGTGTTTCGTGTATTTACGGTCTCGGGGATCCGGACGCTTATTACGGACTGCTCTTTTTCGTCGAACCCGGCGCACGCATGTCGCGCGACGTTCTGCTGCAGCGACTCGTTGAGTTGCAGTACGAGCGTTCAGACATCAACTTTCAGCGCGGAACGTTTCGCGTGCGTGGCGACGTGGTCGAGATCTTTCCGAGTTACCAGGATCGTGCGTACCGCATCGAGTTGTGGGGCGACGAGATCGACTCGATCTCGACAATCGATCCGTTGCTCGGCGAAGTGATTGAGAAACACACGTCGCGCGTTCCAATTTATCCGAAGACTCACTACGTGATGTCGCGGCCCACGATCAAGCGCGCGATCAAGACGATTCGCGAGGAGCTCGAGTGGTGGGAGCCGAAGCTGATCGCGGAAGGGAAGCTAGTCGAAGCGCAGCGTTTGCACCAGCGGACGATGTTTGATCTCGAGATGATCAAGGAGATGGGTTTCTGTCGCGGTATCGAAAACTATTCGCGGCACCTCACGGGAAAGAAGCCCGGCGAACCACCGCCGACGCTGCTCGACTACCTGCCGCGCGATACGTTGATCATCATCGACGAGTCGCACCAGTCGATCCCGCAAGTGCGTGGGATGTTCGAAGGCGATCAGTCGAGGAAACGAACCCTCGTCGAGTATGGATTTCGTTTGCCTTCGGCGCTCGATAATCGGCCGTTAAACTTTCAGGAGTTTGAAGCGCGCGTCGGGCAGACGATTTACGTGTCGGCGACGCCGGGGCCGTATGAGTTGACGAAGGCGAGTGGTGAAGTGATCGAGCAGATCATCCGGCCGACAGGATTGATGGATCCGGAAGTTGAAGTGCATCCGGTGAAGGGACAGATCGATCACTTGCTCGAGGAGTGTCGCGTGCGCGCCGAACGTCAGGAGCGCGTGCTTGTGACGACGCTGACGAAGCGGATGGCGGAGGATTTGACTGAGTACTTCACGGAAGTTGGTGTTCGTGTTCGTTACTTGCACTCGGATATCGAGACTCTCGAGCGGATCAAGATCCTGCGTGATTTGCGGCGAGGTGAGTTTGACGTGCTCGTCGGGATCAACTTGTTGCGCGAAGGACTCGATTTACCGGAAGTTTCGCTCGTGGCGATTCTTGATGCTGATAAAGAAGGGTTTCTGCGGTCGGAGCAGTCGTTGATACAGACGATTGGTCGTGCGGCGCGCAATGCGAGCGGTAAGGCGATTTTGTATGCAGACAGGATTACTGATTCGATGAAGCGGGCGATTGATGAGACGCAGAGACGGCGTGCGATACAGGATGTTTTCAATCGTGAGAACGGGATCACGCCGCAGACGATCGTGAAGCCGATCGAGGCTACGTTGATTACGGCTTCTGAGGCTGATTACTTCAAAGTTCCGACTGAAGTGGAGGAGATTGAAGACTATTCGCCGGCGAATATAGAAGCGACGATTGCGCGGTTGGAGGTTGAGATGAGAGGGGCGGCGAAGAGGTTTGAGTTTGAGAGAGCGGCGGAGTTGAGGGACAGGATTAAAGTCCTGCGCGCTCGGGAATTACAGTTCAGTTAGACAAGATTTTCAAGATTTACATGATTGCCTTAGGCGATACAGACTCAGAATGGTTCTTAGGCGCTTAGAAACTCAGAATCTTGTAAATCTTGAAAATCCTGTAATCCTGTCAAAGGTTTTTGCATGTAAATCATGTATGAAAGCTATGTATCAGACGCGAGTTTCATTCGCGACGGCTACGCGGATCGGGTCGTGTTGCCGGAGAGTGTTGAAGAAGTCTCGGAAATCCTGGCTATAGCGAATCGGAATCGCGTTGCGGTGACGGTTTCAGGGGCAGGGACGGGAACTGTTGGTGGCCGTGTTGCCTTTGGCGGGATCGTTCTCGCCACCGACAAGTTGAATCGCATAAAGAATATCGTTCGTGAAGATGAAGGCGGGTATGCGGTTGCTGAGGCGGGTGTAATCCTGGCGGACCTTCAACGCGCAGTGGACCAGCAGGGGCTCTTGTATCCACCTGATCCAACCGAACGCGGCGCTTTTCTCGGCGGCACAGTCGCTACGAATGCCTCAGGCGCGCGGACGTTCAAGTACGGTCCAACACGACGTTACATCAACAGATTAAAGATCGTCTTGGCGAATGGTGAGATTGTCGATCTGCGGCGTGGTGACGTGCGTGCAACGACCGACGGCAGAATTCGTGTGGGCAGCGTCGAGGCGCAGTTGCCGAATTATCGACTACCTGCGACACGCAAGAACGCGTCAGGCTATTTCGTCGCACCGGACATGGACGCCGTCGATCTATTTATCGGCAGCGAGGGAACACTCGGCGTGATCTGCGAAGTCGAAGTGAAACTACTTCAGAAACCCGAAGGCTTGCTCAGCGGTGTCGTTTTTTTCGCCGACGAAGCCGACGTGCTCGACTTCGTTCGAGATGCGCGTGCGCGTGCAACTGCGCGTGCGATCGAGTTTTTCGATCGCGAATCGCTCAACTTTTTGCGTGAGAAGTATCCGGACGTGCCCGCAAACGCGGTAGGCGCGATATTCTTCGAACAGGAAACGACCGAAGCAAGCGAAGAAGCCGTGCTAAACGCGTGGCTGGAACTGTTGGACCAGCATCACGCCTTTCCGAATTCATGGTTTGCCACCAACGAACAGGACCAGGCACGACTGCGCGAGTTTCGACACCAATTACCAGTCCTGATGAACGAATGGTTCTCGCGCTACAACCAGCGAAAAGTCTCGACCGACATGGCCGTTCCGGACGAAGCCTTCCCCGGATTGTTTCGCTTATATAAGGACACACTCAAATCCAGCGGCCTTCGCTACACGATCTTCGGCCACATCGGCGACAATCACGTCCACGTCAACATCCTGCCGCGCAACGACGACGAAGGCGCACGCGCGCGCGAACTGTACGTCGAATTCCTGAAGTATGCGGCATCCGTCGGCGGCACGCTCTCAGCCGAGCACGGCATCGGAAAACTCAAGCGCGAATACCTGCGACTCTTTTACAATGACGATCAACTTCGAGAAATGGCGGCGTTGAAAAAGGTATTCGATCCGAACGCCATACTCGGTCGCGGAAACATTTTCTCCGAAGAGCTTCTTTCGCAGGTAAGATAAGGCCGCAGATTACCCAGATTACACAGATCTGCGTAATCTGCGGACAATCTGCGTAATCTGTGGATAGTAATGCTTAGATTCACGACAGCCGGAGAATCACACGGACGATCGCTCGTCGCGATCATCGAGGGCATGCCCGCCGGCCTGCCTGTCGATCCCGCGTTCATCGACAACGAGTTGCACCGTCGTCAGCTCGGTTACGGTCGCGGCGGCCGCATGAAGATCGAGCAGGACCACGCACAGATCCTAACCGGCGTGCGTCATGGTCTAACACTCGGCTCGCCACTCACGTTACTCGTCGAAAACAAAGACTGGCCCAACTGGACCGACGTGATGGCTTCAGATCCGCGCGACATCGAACCGGAAAAATCGCGGCGATTGAAACGCCCGCGTCCTGGTCATGCAGATCTGCCTGGCGGACTCAAATACGACGTACGCGATCTTCGCAACATCCTCGAACGCGCGTCAGCTCGAGAAACAACAGCGCGCGTCGCGTGTGGCGCACTCGCAAAACTGTTGCTGACGAATTTCGGCGTCGAGATTCGGAGTCACGTGATTCAGCTCGGCGGCATTCCCGATACGCCACTCGAGTTGACCTGGGAACAGATCGCCGCGATTCCCGACGACGCACCGCTGCACTGCGCCGACAACGAAGCACAACAGCGAATGATCGAGCTCATCGACAAGACGCGAAAAGAAGGCGACACACTCGGCGGTATCTTCGAAGTCGTTGCTCGCGGTGCGGTGCCCGGGCTCGGTTCACACACGTCGTGGGATCTGAAGCTGGACGGGCTTCTTGCGCAGGCAGTGATGTCGATTCCGGCCGTGAAAGCGGTCTCGATTGGCGCAGGCGCTGAGGCCAGCAGCCTGCCCGGCTCGGAAGTTCATGACGAGATTGCGTACAACGCTGACACGCGAGAGTTTATTCGCGAGACAAACCGCGCCGGCGGTCTTGAAGGGGGAATCACGAACGGCGAACAGATCCGCGTGCGCGGTCATCTAAAGCCGCTTTCGACGTTGCGGCGGTCGCTTCGTTCAGTCGACATCGACACGAAAGAAGAGGAGGCGGCGGCGTTTGAGAGATCGGATGTGACGGCGGTGCCGGCGGCTGGCGTCATCGGCGAATCGATGGTCGCACTCGTGCTCGCGAAAGCGATGCGCGAGAAGTTTGGAGGGGATAGTTTGGGTGAGATGAAGCGAAACTTCGAAGGTTATCGAGAACAGCTACGGGGGTATTAGTGCCCGGTGCGGTTAGACAGGATTAGCAGGATTTTCAGGATTAACAGGAATTAGCGTAGAATCCAAATCGTTATGGCAGTACTGGAAATCGTAAAGTGGCCGGCACCGGTGCTTGATACGCCCGCTGATCCGGTAACAGAGTTTGACGACAACCTCGCCAAACTCGTGAGTAACATGTTCGAGACGATGTACGCAGCGCCGGGCGTCGGCCTGGCCGCCGTGCAGGTCGGTGTGCCGAAGCGCCTCTTCGTCATGGACTGCTCGGGCGGTAAGGATCCGCAACAGCGCGTGACGCTCATCAATCCGGAAGTTTTGCGTGTCGAGGGAAATCAGAACGGCGAAGAAGGTTGTTTATCGTTTCCCGGAATCTTCACGCCGGTCGAACGCAGCCTGCGTGCGATCGTGCGTGCACAGAATCTAAAAGGCGAGTGGTTTGAACTCGACGGCATGGAACTCACAGCGCGCTGCATGCTTCATGAGACCGATCACTGCGATGGGATCGTGTTTCTCGACAAAATGAGCACAATTAAACGCGAGATCGTAAAACGCAAGATCAAGAAACTACAGAAAGCCGGTAAGTGGGACTGATGCCAGCAGAATTTCGTAATGAACCGTTTACAGATTTCAGCAAAGAAGAGAACGCGCAGGCCATGCGCGAGGCGATCGAGAAGGTCAAAGGCCAGCTCGGGCGCGAGTATCCGCTAGTCATCGGTGGTGAGCGCATTACCACCGGCAACACGCTCGACAGTTACAATCCAGCCAACCGCACACAGCTAGTCGGACGCTTCAACAAGGCAACTAAAGAACTCGCAAACCAGGCAGTCGAAAAAGCTTTCGAAGCTTTTCAAACCTGGAAAGACACGCCTGCCGCCGATCGTGCGGCGCTGCTGTTTCGTACCGCCGCCATCATGCGCGAACGCAAACACGAGCTGTCGGCGTGGATGATTCACGAAGTCGCAAAAACGTGGGCTGAAGCCGATGGCGACACGGCTGAGGCCATTGACTTCTGCGAGTTTTACGCCCGCGAGATGTTGCGTTACGCGGGTGAACAACCTTTGGTCCATATTCCGGGTGAAGAGAACAAGCTCGACTACATTCCACTCGGAGTAGGCGCGGTTATTCCGCCGTGGAATTTCCCGCTTGCGATCATGGCGGGCATGACTGTGGCCTCGGTGGTGACCGGCAACACAGTCGTACTGAAGCCTTCGTCTGATGCTCCGACGATCGCATACAAGTTTTTCGAGATACTCGAAGAAGCAGGACTGCCGCCCGGAGTAGTTAACTTCATGACGGGCTCGGGCGCGGAAGTCGGCGACGTGATCGTGGACCATCCGAAGACTCGTTACATCGCGTTCACAGGATCGAAGGAAGTCGGACTCAGGATCAACGAGCGCGCTTCGAAAGTTAACGAGGGGCAGATCTGGATCAAGCGCGTCGTGGCGGAGATGGGCGGCAAAGACGCGATCATCGTTGCCGACGATGCGGATCTCGAGGAAGCGGCGACGGGCGTTGTCCAGTCGGCGTTTGGGTTTCAGGGGCAGAAGTGTTCGGCATGTTCGCGTGCGATCATCGATGCGCGCGTCTACGATACGATGGTTGAAAAGATCGTCGATCGAACAGCAAAGCTCAAACTCGCCGATCCAAGTGATCCCACCACCAGCATGAGCGCCGTTATTAACGAGAAGGCGTTCAAGACGATCAATTCCTACATTGAAAAAGGAAAGAGCGAAGGTGGTCGCGTCGTGATTGGCGGCGGTTCAGACGGTGAGCAGGGTTACTTTATCGAGCCGACTGTGATCGCCGACGTCAAACCGGGAGCAACGATCGAGCAGGAAGAGATCTTCGGTCCTGTTCTCGCAGTTATCAAAGCTGAGAATTACGACGACGCGTTGAAGATCGCGAACGACACGCAGTATGGACTGACGGGCGCGGTTTACAGCACCGATGAAGGGAAACTTCAGCGCGCGCGCAGGGAGTTTCACGTCGGAAACCTGTACCTGAATCGCAAATGCACCGGCGCGCTCGTCGGTGTGCATCCGTTCGGCGGGTTCAACATGTCCGGCACGGATTCGAAAGCAGGCGGCCGCGACTATTTGTCGTTGTTCCTGCAAGCGAAAGTTTCAGCCGAAAGAGTTGGAGCGACGACGAAGAGGGCCGAGGCTGGTACCGCCACGGATTAACGGCGATGGCCCGGATCGTCTTCATGGGTACACCTCACGCCGCTGTGCCTACGTTGCGGCAGTGTGTCGCCGATGGTCATGAAGTGGTTGCCGTCTGGACGCAGCCCGACAAACCTGCCGGACGCGGCAAGAAAATCGCACTGAGTCCTGTTAAGGAATTCGCGCTCGAGCACGGGCTGAACGTGTTTCAGCCCGCGCGGATCAAGAATGACGAGGCGAAGCAGTTGTTTGCATCGCACGGTGCGGACGTTGCGGTCGTCGTCGCGTATGGAAAGATCCTGCCCGAAGAGTTTTTGAGTGCGCCGCGACGCGGTTGCATCAACGTTCACTTCTCACTACTTCCTTTATATCGCGGAGCGGCGCCGGCAAACTGGGCCATCGTTAATGGCGAGACGCAGACCGGCGTCACCACGATGTTCATCGAGCCCGCACTCGACACTGGTCCGATTCTCCTGCAAAGCAAGACACCGATCGGCGACAACGAGACTGCGCCGGAGTTGCTGGAACGTCTCGCGCACATCGGTGCGAGTTTGTTGAGTGAAACACTTGCGCGTTTGCATGAGTTGACACCGCGGCCGCAGCACGATCGTGATGCGACGTTTGCGCCGATCCTGACGAAAGAGGACGGCTTGATCGACTGGACCACACGAGCCGAAGTCATCGAACGCTCGGTGCGTGGCTTTCAACCGTGGCCCACGGCGTATACGAGTTTGAAGTCGAAAGGGCTGACGATCTGGAATGCGCAGGTGGTTGATTCGCCTGAACCGGATGCGCCGGCAGGTGAAGTGATCGTTGCTCATCGAGACGACCTCGTCGTGAGTTGTGGTGAACAGACAGCTCTACGCTTGCTCGAGGTCCAGCCCGAAGCGCGCAAG
>DASTQB010000070.1:0-3587 GCA_035761985.1 Pyrinomonadaceae bacterium | reverse complement strand
CAGTTATCATCCACGACAACTCACTTCAGCGCACGGCCGGTCTGCGACATCGAATCGCTGACCTGACGTGGACGGAACTCCAGCAAGTGGATCCGAGTGTCCCGAGCCTCGAACAGTTGTTCAAGTTGTTCGAAGGTAACGATCTGGGTCTGTATCTCGAAATGAAGTGCGACTCGCCTTTGGAACACGTTCCGCTTGCGAAGGCGTGTTGCCGGTTGATTGATGACTTTGCTTTTAAGCAACGTTTGATGATCGAGTGTTTCGATCTGAACGCGCTCGTGGTCGTAAAGGACATCGATTCCGAAATCAAAACCGCCGCTCTCTTTCATCAGTCACTGTTTCCGGAACAGCGCGTCATCGAAAAGGCACTTGCGACTGAAGCCTCAGCAGTCGCGTTACACCATCGTCTCGCGCGTGAGCCGCTGGTGCAGAAAGCCCGGGATGCAGGTCTTCATGTCGCGGTTTGGACCGTCGACGATCCCGCATGGGTCGAGCGCGCCAGATCGACGGGGATCGACGCTTTGATTACAAACGATCCTGCCGCTATGCTGGCGCATCGATGACTCGTCCCCTGGCTCAGCTCAACCGGTTCTTCGTCTCGCAGGATTTTTCAGTTTATTACCGACGAGCAAAACAGCTTCAGTGGCAAAGCCCTGCATCTGCAGGCTACGTGCTGCTTACCACTCTCGCTGGGCGGCTCGATTACATCTGCGATGGTGAACGAAAGACTCTCGCCGGCGGCGGCTCGGTCTTACTCGAACCAAATACAAACGTTACTGCCGAGGGTCGGAACGTAGAAGTTCTCTTCCTCACGTTTTCCGGATCAGTCGTGATGCAACACGCGACCGCGATGCGATCGATACCACCAAAATCGATAGTCACGTTCACAAGCGATCAAGTGAATGATAAGAAGCTCGACAGTTTGCTCGCTGAGTTTGTTTCTGAGTTGACTGCGGAGAAGCCAGGCAAGGAAATCGTGCTGCGAGCACTCGTCGAACAAGCGTTGGTCCATCTCATCAGAAACTACTCAACGCCGCGAGTCGCTCATGAGCTCGAGCTCTCACGCGTCGGTCTCGTCGACCGTCGCATCCGCCGCTCTGTTGAGTTGATGCACACGCAAATGGATCAGGACCTCACGCTGAAAGCGCTGGCTGCAGCCTCTTATCTCTCGCCGTTTCACTTTGCCCGACTGTTCAAGAAGCTCACGGGCACTTCTCCGCACAACTACCTCGCGAGTGTCCGCGCGACGAAGGCGCAGTTGTTGTTGGCCGAGACTGATCTCTCGGTAACAGAGATCGGTGCGCGCGTCGGTTATCTCAGCGGCAGTCACTTCACGAAAGCATTTCGTCTCGCGACGGGCGCCACCCCACGCGAGTTTCGAAAAAATCTGATCTAACCCTCGAGTCAAAGCAAGCGGCCGCCAATAATGCGCAAGATTTGTCGGTTCGAACCCGTGTGCCGCCAGTATCATTCCTTTTTCATTCCACAAGGAGAACTCCGACATGCCAGTTGCCAAACAAGCCGAGATCAGTCCTGCCGAAGGAAAGCTGGGAGTTTTGTTAGTCGGTCTGGGCGCAGTCAGCACCACGTTTATCGCCGGCGTTGAAGCCATCAAGAAAGGCTTCGCCCAACCGATCGGCAGCCTCACTCAGATGGGAACCATTCGTCTCGGCAAGCGCACCGACAATCGTGTGCCGCTGATCAAAGACTTCGTCCCTCTCGCACAACTGAAAGATCTCGTCTTCGGCGCATGGGACATCTTTCCCGAATCGGCATACGACGCAGCATTGAACGCGGGCGTGCTGGAAAAAGAGCTGCTGAACCAACTCAAAGAGCCGCTCAAAAAGATCCGCCCGATGACAGCGGTCTTCGATCAGGCTTACGTGAAGCGACTCAGCGGCACAAACGTCAAAACCGGCAAGAACAAATTCGAGTTGGCCCAGCAGCTCATCGACGAGATCGCCGAATGGAAACGTAAGAACAAGTGCTCGCGGCTCGTGATGATCTGGGCTGCGTCGACCGAAGTCTTCTTGAAACCGCATCCGGTCCACAAGACCATCGAATCCTTCGAGAAGGCGATGCGCGAGAACCATAAAGCGATCGCGCCGTCGATGATCTACGCTTACGCCGCACTCAAGTCGGGAATTCCGTTCGCGAACGGCGCCCCGAACCTCACGGTCGACATTCCCGCGCTCATGACGCTCGCCGACAAGAACAAGCTCGCGATCTGCGGCAAGGATTTCAAAACCGGCCAAACTTTGATGAAGACAATCATCGCGCCGGGACTGAAATCGCGCATGCTCGGCCTGCATGGCTGGTACTCGACAAACATCCTCGGCAACCGCGACGGCGAAGTGCTCGACGACCCCGACTCGTTCAAGACGAAAGAAGAGTCGAAGCTGTCCGTACTCGAATACATTCTTCAGCCCGAAGTCTATCCCGACCTCTACAAAGATTTTTCACACGTCGTCCGCATCAACTATTACCCGCCGCGTGGCGACAACAAGGAAGGCTGGGACAACATCGACATCTTCGGCTGGCTCGGTTATCCGATGCAGATCAAGATCGATTTCCTGTGTCGCGACTCCATCCTGGCGGCGCCGATCGTGCTCGACCTGGCATTGTTCCTCGACCTCGCCCAGCGCGTGGGAATGAAGGGCGTGCAGGAGTGGCTTTCCTTCTATTTCAAATCACCTCAGACCGCGCCGGGTTTGTACCCTGAGCACGACATCTTCATACAACTGATGAAGCTGAAAAACACGTTGCGGCACCTGCGCGGCGAAGATCTCATCACGCATTTAGGCCTTGAGTACTACGATTAACAGATCCGTTTTGCTTGGATACGTATAATCGGTGGTTTAAAACGTGCAAATATTGTCAGTTAAGCCTTGACAGGAAATGTCACGGTTCCTGTATATATAGCGGCGGTTGCCTGCCCTCAGCGCGTGGAAGTTGACTCAGGCGAACCTTAACTCCTTGAGTATGCATCAATTTGATGTACGGATCGTTCCTTGCTAGTAAGCCACTGGGCCAGAGGCTGAAAGGCTGATTCGAGAATTTCCTCGAATTGAACTGGCGAGGAGAGAGCCGATGCTAGCAGAGTGTGACGTGACAAAAACAAGAGACATGAATAACACAGGTACAGTTTTCCTCGATCCCGACCAAAAGAGCCCGCGTGCTCAGGATTTTGAGGAGCGGTTGACAGCGCGAATCGTGGGACAAGAACGCGCGGTTAGACGCATGAGCGGTCTGTATCAGATTTTTCTTGCGGGAATGAATCCGCCGAACCGGCCCATCGGTACGATGCTTTTTCTGGGTCCGACAGGCTCCGGAAAAACACGTGTTATCGAAGCGGCGGCCGAAGTGCTTTATGGCGATCCGAACGCGGTGGTCAAGATCGATTGCGCGGAGTTTCAGCACTCGCATGAGATCGCAAAACTGATCGGTTCACCGCCGGGATACCTCGGGCATCGCGAAACTTCGCCGATGCTCACGCAGGAAAATCTCGATCGAATGCACACCGACGATATGAAAGTTTCGCTCGTGCTCTTCGACGAGATCGAAAAAGCGTCAGACAGCTTATGGCA
>DASTQB010000069.1:0-6047 GCA_035761985.1 Pyrinomonadaceae bacterium | reverse complement strand
GAGCCTGTTGATCTAATTCCGCAAAACTGATGCAGACCTTGTTCGACAGATCATCCGACAGAAAGGTATAGGCGACCTGCTCGGGTTGCCTTAACGCTCTCCAGCGAAGGAGTTGGACCAGGGTTGTAGCTTCCTGGATATTCGATCGAGTGTCTTGGAAATCAGTGCTGATCATTGATCTTGTATTTAACGTGTAACGTGGACGCGGATAAACGCTGATTTAATCCGCGTTCATCTGCGTTCATCTGTGGCAGAGGATGAATCGATTTGTTCGGGGGTAACGTGAAACGCCAGCTCGGTCCGGCAAAACTCTATCCACTCAGGCGTGACATCACAGAAGATGACGTTCTCGCCCATGAAGATACCGTCGGTCACCGTGAAATCGTCCTGCAGGTAGAGATAGTCTGTTGGCTGTAGCTCTCGCTCTACCTCCTGAGTCTCCCCGTCGATTTCTTTCCAGATCTTCCTGGCGTTATGAGCGGCTTCTTTCCACCCGGGAAACTCCCGGAATTTGTGAAGCGGGTAAGCCTTGCAAAACTTCCCGACTCTAGCCATCGTTAACCCTCCCAAAAAGTAGTAGATATGAAACTTGCGGGTTCGCAGTGAAGCGTGAGTTGTATCCGAGGGGGATCACCTGGAACTCGCTACGGCCGTCCGCGTTTGCCGGACCAGCGGCTGCACCTGTCCGTAGCTCAGCGTTCGCCAGAGCCACTCCACCGGGCCCATCTTGAATAGCTGCAACCACCACGTACTCAGCATCACTTGCACGGTGAAGATCACGAGAGCGAGAAGCACGCACTTAGCTGGTCCAACCTGAGTGATCTGCCGGCCGCCGTAAAAGATCACTAAACAGATCACGGTTTGCATGAGGTAATTGGTAAGCGCCATTCGTCCGAGCGGAGCGAGTACGGACAACAGTCTCTGCCCAGTCGAACGCTGGTACAGCAACGTCAGCGCGGCAACGTAGAAGAGGCAGAGTGCAAGTGAACCGATCTCGGTAGGCACGATCAACAGGAACCGGCCCAGTGAAACGGGATCGAGGATCGCCAAACGCTGGAGCTCCGTCCCGAGAAGAAACAGGCCGCTGCCGACCAACCCAACGGGAAGACTCCACCAGAAAAGCTTGCGAAAGAATGGAAGGTTCGCGGCTACGTTATGCAACAGCCGCCGGCGTCCGGCATAGAAGCCGAGCAAAAACCGGCCCAACGTTGCCGGGAGAATGTATAGAAAACTCGCCGAGAGAAGGAACTGGAAATACTGTCTTGCATTCCATTCCAGCATTTCACCGTAACTGCCATGCGCAAATGCAGCTAACAACTGATCCTGGAATTGCCTGCGAACTTCTCGGAGCGAGCTGTCGCCTGGTCCAACTGCAATAACCGATGACGCTAACGCCTGAAACCCGAGCACCAGCATCATTGCCACGACGGCGATGACACTCACGACCACGGCGCTCATTAGCAACGTCCGCGCCTTCGTGCGCACAAAGGCCAGCAGAAACAGACCACACATCGCATACACATGCAGGATGTCGCCGTGCCAGAAGAACGTCAGGTGAACTGCTCCGATAAAGAACAGAATCAACTGTCGTCGCGAATAGAAGACGGCGATGTTGCCGCCTTTTTCTTCCGCCCGCATGGCCTGGACCGCGAAGCCGAATCCAAACAGCAGGGAGAAGAGCATGATGAACTTCTTGTCGATGAAAAACCGGATGAAGTAAAAGGCAGCTAAGTCGATCGACGAAGCTGTTAACTCCAGACCGCGTTCCGGAGAAACAAAAGCAAAACCATTGAACGACCAAAACATGTTGGCGAGCAGGACGCCAAAGAGTGCAAAGCCTCGGAGGACGTCGAGTAACGGGATGCGATCCGAAGAGGCGATCGGATCGAACGGTATCGTGAGTTGTAAATCGTGGTCCTTCGGCGTAACCGAATGGCCGACCAGGTTGTTAACAGCTTGTGACATAAATCTCCTTCGGAACCGGTCGTCTGCAAGGAATGTTGTTTGTTCGAGGAGTCGCGAGGTCGGGTAACTTCTAGAATCGAAATCGAATGATGTTTTTCTTAGCCTGCGCTAGCAGGCGTAAGCGTAAAGCCTGGGGCGCAAGCCCCAGGTTAATGTTCGATATAGGGGCCGGAGCCCGCGACCGCGGGCGAAAGACCGGGTGATTCCAGGCTGTCGCCTGTGTTCACGGGTGCGGGTTGGATTTTGCGATCTGATCCTGGGGCTTACGCCCCAGGCGTTACGCTCACGCCTGCTCCGCAGGCTCAGGTGATCCAGTTGTCGGCGACAACGTCGGCGCTCGCTTCGAGCCCTGGAGGCATCAGCAAGCTCTGGGCAATCTCGCCACTCCTAAGAAAGAGTTCGACGGCGGGATAGCGAATCGCTTCCGCGGTGTGATTGGTGTGGTAAATGAGCCCGCCGCCCGACGGCAACCCGATCCCATGCACCACACCGCCGCAAAACTGAATCGACTGTCGCAGGTTTCGCCACGCGTTCTTCTCATCGTGCGCGTCGACGACAAAAGGGACCAGCCTGAACGTATCGAAGAGTTGAGCCGGCGCGAGTTCGCCTTCCGGCCACCCGAACCAGCCCAGTTGGACCGACCCGGCAGAGATGCCAATCAACACTGCGTCTTCCAGGTATCTCTTCACAACGACTTCACGTACGCCATTCTTCTTGAAAGCGTCCCATCCTCTTTGCACGTCACCGCCGGCCAGCAGGATCAGATCCGCATCCTCGAGAAACGAGGCTTCAGCTTCAGACAACTCCGAAGTGATCATGCAGCAGTCGTTAATTCCGATGCCTTCCATCGCCGCTTGAAACAGTGCGTAGAACTCCGGGTCATCGCCGTTTGAGGCACCGATGTACGCAGCTTTAGGTTGAGGCCGCTCGATCTGTTCTCGAACTGAATCGAGAAACAAACGGTCGTCGTCCTTCCAGAAAAGCAATTGACTGTCGGCAAACAAGTAGATCGGTTTCAAGGTTGGAATCTTCCCTTCAAAGGAAAGGTGATTGCAGATTCAAGCCTCGCTCGCGCGCATCAATTCCGTTAATGCAGCGACGGTCGGCGCTTCATAAAACGAACGGATCGAGAGCGTGCATCCGAGTGCGGCGCGAATACGCGCCACCAACTGGATGAGCATAATGCTATCGCCGCCCAGATCGAAGAAGCTGTCGTCCAATGTGACCCGGGGAACGCCGAGGGCCTGAGCAAACAGTGTGCATAGTAGTTCCTGCTCAGGTCCCTCCGGGGCGCGCCCATCGGAGTCGCTGCCATACTCAGGTGCGGGCAACGACTTTCGATCGAGTTTACCGTTTGGTGAAAGTGGAAATTCCGGAAGCGTGACGATGGCGCTCGGCAACATGTAGTCAGGCAACTTGGCTTTCAATCGCTGCCAGATGTCCTGAACTATCTCGCGATGGTTCCGCTGCTGCGGTGCAGACATCAATTCATCGGTTGTGGTGCCGGAAAACAAGTTCTTGTAGAAAGCTGATCCCTGGAATACTCGCTGGACGAAAGGCAGGCGATAGAAGAACGACTTCACGCGCCCGTCGTGAAACAGGATGCGGCCCTGGATCGAATAGTCCATGCGCAATGGATGTTCTTTACTGGCACGCTTGACGCACTTGCCTTCGATGCGATCGCCGGCGGCAACTTGAAGTCCCGGCACGAAAGCGGGAACGAATACCGGAGCGTCAGTCGTGTAGATCGGTTGATCGTCTGCGAAGAGCTCGAGGCTCAAGGCAAAACCCGAAAGCAGTGCGTCGCGAGTGATCGTCAACTCAAACTCATGCTCGGTTTCTGGCGTAACGTAGTCGATCTGCTCGAACACGGATGGTCCGGAAATAAAATTCTCGGTCGGGAGTTGATGTACACGCACTCTGAGATCGAACGGGTATCCGGCTGCTGAGAAGATCTGGGGCGCGTGTTCGTAGCGAATGCCGTCTAGGTCAATCAGATTCTGCGGTAATTCGACTGCTGAAATATGAGTGATGCACCGCTGCGGGTAAAAGGTGGTATCGGGGCGAATCACTGGTTGCAGTTTTTGAAGACATGTTTCCAGTCCTTTTGCGCCGCCGATATCGCCGAGAAAATCTGTGATGCAAATGTCGATCGGATCTTCGATACTCGGCAGTTCCCCGCTCACGATGAATGGAACCACGCGTCCAGGTTCGTGCTGCGAAGCGATTTGCTCGGTCGTGGCCAGAGCGTCTGCGTTGGACTCCGCGACATAGACACGCTTCGCTCCAGCATCGAGACAGCTCTTTAGAAGACGCTTCGATTTATCAGGACAAACGATCAGGACATTCTTAGCTCGCACTTGCTCGACTATAGGATCGACGCTAACGGGCGTCAGATCATCTTCGTAATCATGAATCGCCGCCGAGAACCAGGTCGTCTCTGAAGTTGTCGCCGGTGTTTGCTTAGCGGTGGAACCTGAAACCACATACGCTACGAGGCGTTGCTGTCCGGGCTGGTCTTCACGAACAGTCACTGCTGCTTCGGCGATTCCGGGGCACGACTCGAGCACGGTTTCGATCTCGCGCAGTTCGATTCGGTGTCCACGGATCTTCACCTGCTGATCGACGCGGCCGACGAACTCCAAACTTCCATCAGCGTCCCATCTCGCGAGATCGCCGGTTCGATACAACCGTTGCCCCGGCTCTTGACTAAAACAATCCGGAACGAATTTTTCGGCTGTGAGCTCCGGCCGGTTCAGATAGCCGCGGGCCAACCCTGCGCCGCCGAGGGACAACTCGCCCGCCTCGGTGAGCGAAGGTTTCATCTCGGAGTTCAGCACGTAGAGTTGCACGTTCTGCAGTGCCGTTCCGATCGGTGCAGCGGCGAGATGTGTGTCGACGTCACGTTCGGCGCAGATGATTGCGCCTTCAGTTGGACCATACAAAACGTGGACCTCGGCGTTCGGGAAGACTTCTCGCATCTGATCCAGCAGTTGAATCCCGACCGCTTCGCCGCCGACGAAGAGCTGTCGCAATTTTCCGGGGCTGCAGTTGTGCTCCCTCATGTGGTCGACGACCTGGCGCATGAGTGTGGGAACGCAGTGCAGTAGCGACAAACTCTCGAAGCTCTCGATCAGTTGTTCCACGTCCAGGACGTCTTTCTGGTCCCAGATCACGACCGTTCCACCGACGCACAGAAGATTGCACAACTCAAACAGAGAGATGTCGAAGGAGAAAGATGCAAGACATGGCATTACGTCGGTGTTTGTAAAACCGAATCTTGCGCGGCTCGCGGCCAACGTGTTTGCGAAGGCGCGATGCTCGACCATGACGCCTTTGGGGTTGCCGGTGGAGCCTGACGTGTAAATCACATAAGCGAGGTTCTCGCCGTGGACGGTGTGTTCAGGGTTGGCGGCAGACTCCTGAGAAATTTGTTCCCACTCGTCGTCGAGGCAGATCGCGGTGGCGGCGCCGTCCGCGAGCGTTGCGATGCCGTGTCTCGTCGTGACGAGAACCGCAACCTGCGAATCTGCCAGCATGTACCGAAGTCTTTCCGTCGGATAGTCCGGGGCGAGCGGAACGTACGCGCCGCCGGCTTTGAATATCGCGAGCAGCGTGACTAATGCTTCCGCAGTTCGTTCGAGGCATACGCCCACGCGGGCCTCGGGTTTTACTCCGAGCCGGTTCAAATAATGGGCCAACTGATTTGCTCGCCGATTCAGCTCTGCATACGTGAGCTGGCAATCGCCTGAAACAACCGCCTTCGCCCGCGGATTAATCTCGACCTGCTGCTCGAACAGTTCGTGGAACAATGAGGTTGAAGAGCAAACCTTCTGGACCAGATCGGGATAATCGATCAGTAATGCTTGAGTTTGTTGCATGAGGCACCTATCGGTTGTTTTAGCTGTAAGCCTGCGAAGCAGGCGCGAGCGTAAAGCTCGGCGTTTTGCTGTAAGCCTGCGAAGCAGGCGCGAGCGTAAAGCTCGGCGTTTTGCTGTAAGCCTGCGAAGCAGGCGCGAGCGTAAAGCTCGGCGTTTTGCTGTAAGCCTGCGAAGCAGGCGCGAGCGTAAAGCTCGGCGTTT
>DASTQB010000068.1:0-5365 GCA_035761985.1 Pyrinomonadaceae bacterium | reverse complement strand
ATCGGCATCGACATCACTGAAGCTGATGTGGAAGGCACTATCTGCGATTGTGGTGAGATACTCGTCGCAGGCGCAGGTTTTCCGAAGTGGCCCTTCTTCTTTATCGCCGCCGTTCCGCTCGTCTTCATAAGCGATTGCGACGATTGTGACGAGCCTCCAAGCACAAACCCAACACCAACACCGACTCCGCTGGCATCGCCGACTCCTCCGGAACCAGTTCCTGAGCCGGCGACACTGCTGCTGTTTGGGACCGGCCTGCTCGCGACCGGAGCCGGTTTGCGCAGGCGTTCTGCCAGGGCAAAGCTCGCAGCGCAGAACAAAACGCGGGAGGAAGAATAGACATGCTATCGAATTACACATTCATCCTTCGCGGAAAACTGAAGTTTGCATTTGTAGCGCTGCTTGCGATTTGCTTCATCGCGGCGCATCCGGCGTTAGAAGTTTCAGCAAAAACGAAGAGAGCAAAGTACGGGACTATCAAGATACTGACTAACCCCGGCGGTCTGCTGTTGATGATCGACGGAAAGCCGCATGGTGAAACGCGCACCGAATACCGAGCCTTCGATCTCGAGCCGGGCTCGCACAACGTCGAAGTCCGTTTGCCGAACGGGCAGTTCTGGAAGCGTGAAATCGAAGTGCCGGCCGGACGTGTGAAGTGCGTCGTAGTGAATTACAAACCGTTGCCTCCGCCGCCGAAGTCTCCTTGCCCCTTCCCGGTGAGCATTTCAGCGCCGCAGCAGGTTAATGACGGTGAGATTGTTACGTACACGGCAGATGCTTCGTACGGCGGCACTGCGACTTTGAAGTACAACTGGAAAGTAACTCCATCGACTGCTCGCATCATCAGCGGGCAGGGAACGCCGACACTGAACGTCGATTCCACTGGACTTGGCGGTAAAAGGATCGTGGCTACGTTAACGGCAGATGACGGAGCGTCCGATCCGGCGTGTGCGCAAAGTGCTCAGGCCGTTTCGATCGTTGTGCCGTTACCGAAGCGAGAAATTGTTGCGCAGGAGTTTGACGAGTGTAACAACTGCTCTTTCGACGATCAGAAAGCGCGGCTCGACCACCTCGCGATCGCTTTGCAGAACGATCCTTCTACGCGTGCTTACATCATCGCTTACGGCGGGCGCACGGGCCCGTTGAACCAGGTGAATGTTTTGATGTCGCGTGCGCGTGAGTACCTGATCACACAACGCGGGATCGACGCCTCTCGGTTTGAAGTTGTGAATGGCGGATTCCGTGAGGCCGATAGCGTGGAGCTGTGGATTGTTCCGAGTGGCGCTGCTGCTCCGAAACCTACGCCCACAGTGCAGGCGAAAGATTTGAAACCTGCGCCCGCAAAGCGTAAAAAGTGACAGGATTGCAGAATTAATCAGGATTAACGGGATTCTGAAGAGCGTTTTACTAATCTTCTAAATTCTGTTAATCCTGTATTCGTGCCTGCACCAAACATCGACACAATCGTTTCTCTCGCCAAGCGGCGTGGCTTCGTTTTTCCCTCTTCAGAAATTTACGGCGGCCTGGGCAGCGCCTGGGACTATGGCCCACTCGGCGTAGAACTCTGCAACAACGTCAAACAGTCATGGTGGCGCTGGCTCGTCTACGAGCGCGACGACATCGAGGGCATCGACTCTTCCATCATTCTGAATCGTCTCGTTTGGAAGTACTCGGGGCATGAGGCGACGTTTCACGATCCGCTCGTCGATTGCCGCGAGTGTAAGAGTCGTATGCGCGCCGACAAGCTCGAAGGATATTTTGCTGAGGATGGGTCTGTTTCCGATGCTAATGCTCGATTGCGAGCGGGCCTTGTTAAATGCGCGAATTGCGGTTCGACTAATCTGACCGACGAGCGCTACTTCAACATGATGTTTCGCACGACACTCGGCGCTGCTGCCGCTGAAGATGATCCGACGGCGCTTGCGTATCTGCGTCCCGAAACTGCGCAGGGGATCTTTATTAATTTTTTGAACGTGCAGACCACCATGCGGCGCAAGGTCCCATTTGGAATCGCGCAGGTGGGAAAATCGTTTCGCAACGAGATCACGCCGGGCAATTTCATCCTGCGCACGCGCGAATTTGAACAGATGGAGATGGAATACTTCGTCAAGCCCGATGCCGAACATCTCAAGCTCGTGGACGAGTGGGTTGAGTTGTACCTCGAATGGTTCAAGGGGCTCGGTATCGATGCGGAGAATTTGAAGCTGCACGAAGTGCCGGAGAAGGAGTTGGCCCATTACTCGAAGCGCACCGTCGACATCATGTACCGTTATTTTCCGGAACGTCCTGAGGAAGAACGGCAGTGGGAAGAGTTGATGGGAATTGCTTACCGCACAGATTTCGATCTGCGGTCGCATTCGAGTAAGGCCACCGACGCGGAAGGCAATCGTGCGAACGCGGATTCGACTGACGATCTGTCGTACTTCGATGAGTCGACCAAGCAACGGTTTTACCCGCACGTGATCGAACCGGCTGCGGGTGTGAACAGGACCGTGCTGGCAGTTTTGATGGACGCGTATTCGGAGAAGACGAACGACAAAGGCGAGACGAGAGTCATCCTGAAGTTGAGCCCGCAGCTTGCTCCGATCAAAGCAGCGATCCTGCCGCTTGCGAAGAACAAGCCGGAGATCGTGGGCATGGCGAAAGCGATCAAGCGTGCGCTGCAACCGGTACTGCGTGCGGTTTACGACGACACGGGCGGAATTGGAAAGTTGTATGCGCGGCAGGATGAGATTGGTACTCCGTTTTGCGTTACGGTGGACCACCAGTCGCTCGAGGACGAGGCAGTGACGGTGCGCGATCGCGACACGTGGGAGCAGGAGCGCGTGAAGGTTTCGGAACTGGCCGAGCATCTGCAAAAACGTTTGAAGCCATATCCACCGGAACCGTTGTGAGTTATGCCAGTAGTCAAGAAACGCAATTTGCAAACTGAGACTCGGCTGCTGCTGGAGTCGAATGATCCGGTTGAGTTGCCGCCGGCTGAGATCGACGATCGTGCGGTGTTGGTGCAGTTCGAGAAGTTCAAGCCGTATATTCCGGAGTTGCTGGAAGTGCTGCGCGCGGGCACGGTGGCGGAACCGGTGCCGGTGATGATCGACGGCTCGACGTTTGCGGTGCATGGTGCGACTCGAACTTTTTGGGTGAAGCTGTGGCACGCGGCGGGGAGCGAGATGACGAAGATCGATCGCGCGCAGGTGATCAGTTGCCTGCCTTCGACGCGTGGCGTTCAGGTGGTTGTTGATTCACCTGAAGACGACTACACGGTAGAAGAAGACGATGAGCCGCTAGAAGAAGAAGACGACGAGTAATCGCGCCGCGGATGGACCACGTGCATGCAGGCGTTGCCCGACAAGGTTATTGAACTGTCACGCGCCATCCGCGAACTCGGCGGGCGCGCGTTGCTGGTCGGCGGCTGTGTCCGCGACGCTATCATGGGCAAGGTGCCCAAAGACTGGGACCTTGAAGTCTACAACCTCGCTCCAGAACGCCTTCGTGAAGTGTTGGACCAGTCAGGTCCAGTCAACGTAGTCGGCGAAGCTTTTACCGTTTACAAACTCGGTCACTATCTCGACGTCTCGATCCCGCGTCGCGAACGCAAGTCAGGACGTGGTCACAAAGCATTTGTGATCGAAGGCGATCCGTCGATGAACGTTGCCGAAGCAAGCAAACGCCGCGACTTCACGATCAACGCCATCCTTCAGGATCCGCTCACTGGCGAGATAATCGATCCATTCTCCGGCCGGCGCGATATCGACCAACGTATTCTGCGCGCAGTTTCTGTCGAGACCTTTGGAGAAGACAGTCTGCGCGTGTTGCGTGCTGCGCAATTCGCCGCGCGCTTTGAGTTTGATGTCGATCCGGCGACTGTTGAGTTGTGTAGAGCGATCGATCTCAGCGATCTGCCTGCCGAACGGATCTGGGGAGAATTGGAGAAGCTGCTGCTGCAATCGCGCCGCCCTTATCTCGGTATTGAATGGCTACTCAAACTCGGCGCGATCGAGAAGCTCTTTCCGGAGATCCAGAGCCTGATCGGCGTCGCGCAGGAACCTGAGTGGCATCCCGAGGGCGATGTTTTTGTTCACACGCTGCTGGCTGTCGATCGAGCCCGCGAGTTGATTGACGAGCTTCCGTACGCCAAACAGGTAACGGTGATGCTGGCGACGTTGGCCCATGACTTTGGAAAGCCGGCGACGACCGAGTTCATCGAGGGCAGGATTCGCTCGCGTGGACACGAGGAAGCGGGTGTTGCGCCTGCGGAACAATTTCTCGATCGCATCAAAGTTCACACGATCGACGGTTACAACGTGCGTGCGCAGGTGATCGCGCTCGTGCGCGAACATCTCAAGCCGGGTGAGTTTTATAAGAAACGTGATGAAGTTGGGGAAGGCGCGTTTCGCCGTTTAGCACGGAGGTGCGAGCCGGATCTGTTGTATCGAGTCGCGAAGGCCGATTCCCTCGGCCGCAACGCGCCGTGGGTGCCGCGTGAGCAGTGGTACGGGTCCGAAGCTCAGGAATGGTTCATCGAACGGTCGCGAGAGTTGCAGGTCGAACAACGCCCTCCCGATCCGATTTTGCTGGGCCGGCACCTCCTGGACCTCGGCCTTGAGCCCGGCCCACGCATGGGCGAAATCACACGCGCAGTTTACGAAATGCAACTGGACGGTCGCGTCCGTGACTTGGACCAGGCTATTGAAGAGGCGAAGCGTTTAATCCGTGGGTAGGATCGGTCAGATCCGTGGCTGCTGTTGGCTGACGCAGTGGATCGTTCCCATTCCCCACACGAGCGGTTCGCAATTGATCGGGACCACACGACGATCTGGAAAGAGACGCTGAAGAGTTTCTGTCGCCCGACTGTCGTTTGCATGACCAAACACGGGCAGCAGCACGACATTGTTTGCGATGTAAAAGTTTGCGTAACTCGCGGGTAAGCGTTCCAGATCTCGACCGCCAGTGCTCGTTCCACCAACCGTACCGGGCATCGGTAACGTGACGATCTCGAACGCATTTCCATTCACATCTGTCATCGACTTGAGCCGTGCGAGATTGTCCTGCAGGATTTCATAGTTCGCGTCTTGAGGATCATCTTCCAATGCACAGACGATCACGTTTGCCGCAACGAACCGTGCGATGTCGTCGATGTGCCCGTCCGTGTCGTCGCCCACGATCCCTTCCCCGAGCCACAGCACTTTTGAAACGCCGAGATAGTCTTTCAAGTACTGCTCGATCTCTTCTCGACCGAGTTGCGGATTGCGGTTTTTGTTCAACAGGCACTGTTCGGTTGTAAGCACGCAACCAGCCCCATTGACCTCAATCGATCCGCCTTCCATCACGATTCCCGGTGAAAACCTCGGCAAGCCGATAACAG
>DASTQB010000067.1:0-18113 GCA_035761985.1 Pyrinomonadaceae bacterium | reverse complement strand
ACTGGCTTGTTATTTCAGGTGATCTGGGAGATTCCAGAAGAGCTGAGAAGGGAGTTAAGCAGACTCGATTCCACTTGACACTACGCTGATTGCGGGCACAAGTCAACTCAAGCTTTCACATACGATGGGCCAGAGCGCGCGTTCACCGTGGCAAAATGAGTGCAAAACAATGCTAGAAGCAGGACGGCTTGCCGAAGAGTCGCTCCAAGCTCTTCGCTTCGGCTCTGCCATAACCAGAGCTTGGTGAAAGTCCCTCCAAGCTCTTTCGCTACGGCTCTGCCGACGGATGTGAGGCGCGGCTATGCCGCGCCGGTAGGCTTTAATTTTAAGTTTTGGGCTATGCCCTCGGCTCGGGGCTTGGCCCAAGCCTCTCCGGACCAAAGGCCCGGAAAGGGGCATAGCCCCAGATAAAATTTATTAAGTCGGACGGCAGGGCAAAGCCCTGCCTCACATCCGGCGGCCAAGCCGGAACCAGAGCTTGATGAAAGTCCCTCCCAAGCTCTTTCGCTTCAGCTCTGCTGACGGATGTGAGGCGTGGCTATGCCGCCTGCTGCGCCGAACGAATGTATCTTCGCACGCACCACGTTGAGTTTCACCGCAGACCTGAAAAGCACGATCTCGCCCTGCCAGTTAGGCGGTAAACCAGACTGTACACAATGTGGTTGTATGGCGTCGGCTGGATTGAAGGCCGTTGGCGATCACCGACTGATGGGATTATTTCCGGTCCGAGCAATCTACCAGGCATCCGACGCAATTTGGCAAAAGAACGGGCAGACTACTCGGCCGGTGATCTTTACTCCCGACTACAGGCGCGCATGAATGAGACGCCTCATTCGATCCGAGAACAGAACGTCAATCTTCCGCGGCTCGATGACCGCCGTCACTTCTCCCTCGCCGAACGTTGGATGGATCATCGTCTCTCCGCGTCGATAGGTGTGTGCTCGATCGTACGGCACGCCGGCTGCTGTAGATGCGCGACGCGTGACGCCCTGCTTGTAAGGAACGCGTGAACCGCAAATCGGGCAACTGACACGCGTGATTTTGCCGTGCTTCGAAATGGAAGCGACGACGTGCCCACGTTCCTCGCCACAAACATTGCACATCTGCTCGATTCGTTCACCCGTGGTAAAAACGCGTTTCTCGTCCATGTTTACTCCTTAAAACCGTAGAAGATCCGCGGCGTGGCTTAGCGATGCGGACCCTGTTAATTCGATGCTGGCCCAAAAGATCTTCAGTTGCACGGAGTTGAACCTCGGCACGCACGAGAAGATTATTGGCTCGTTAGTTCAGGTGATCTGGGAAATTCCAGAAGAACTGAGAAGGGAGTTAAGCAGACTCGATTCCGCTTCGACACTACGCTGATCGAAAGTACAAGTCAACTATGTAGATCCATATCCCTCTCCTGCAACGACTTGCGCGTGGTTGAGAGTTGCTACCAGTGATACGCCGCCAATGATGTTTCCGATCAGTGTGGGAACGACGTAGCTGCCGAGCACGTTCAGCCACGGCTTCTGCCCCAGCGCTGCAATCGTAAATGTTTCGACACTGCCGGCGATTATGTGGCTGAAGTGGCCCACCCCGACAAGATAGGTGATGAATATGATCACCCACACGCGCGCAGTTTCGGCGAATGGCAGCAGCCAGACCATAAGCGCAATCAGCCATCCGGCAAATATGCCGCGCAGCAGCGTAGTGCCGAAGCCATGCTCCATCGCCTTATGTCCGATTGTTGCGAATGCCTCTCGCACGTGTGGGTCGAAGGCATTAGTTCGAGCAGCTACGATGGCAACTATCAGCGCGCCTAAGAGGTTGGCGAAAAGTACAATCACCCAGAGGCGCATGACGTTGCGTACTGTGGCAACTGCTTTTCGTTGCAGGAGCGGCAGAATGGGTGTGAGTGTGTTTTCAGTAAACAACTGTTGCCGCCCGAGAATCACAACGAGAAACCCGGCGCTGTATCCAAACTTTGCGACGAGGGGACGCCAGTAGGCATCGGGAAGATATGCATGCAGCAATCCTTCCGCGATCATCGAGAACCCCATCGACAAACCAGCGGCCAGGCCGGACCAGAACAACGCCGAGGAAGATCTGGACAGCTCCTCCTCGCCCTCTTTCAGAATCGCTTTATAGACCACTTTCCCGCTGGGCGCACTGCGCCGCTCCGCATCTTTGTGTTCAGCGTGTTCTTTTTCTACCGCGATAGACGTCATTTGAAGATCACTCCAGGGGAGTCGGATGAATGAGGGGGAGCGGCGGCCCTTATCCGTGGTACCGATCGAATATTTGCTCAAACTGTTTTTCGATAAGCTCGAGACACTCGCAACTGCCGTTTCGCAAGCCTTCCGCGTTGAGAATTCGCATCTGGCCTCGGCTGTACCTGATTAGACCAGCCTGTTGCAGCATGTTTGCAGCGGTCGAAACCGTGGGCCGCTGCACGCCTAACATCATCGCCATGAACTCCTGCCGCATCGGAAACTCATCACGACGAAGCCGGTTATGCACGAGCTTGAGCCATCGACAAAGCCGTTCGTTTAATGGGTGCAATCGATTGCAGGCGGCGGTTTGCGAGGTCATCACCAGAAATGCATGGACATACTTTGCGCAGAGTTCATTCAAAGGTGAATCTGTGTCGCGCACGTGACGAATGAAATCCGAGGCGCGCATGTGATGGGACTCACCTGCTACCTGGACAAAGGTGCGCGAGGGAGTAGTTCGCGAATGCAACCACAGTTGCACGCCGACGAAGCCCTCGAGTCCCATCAAACCGGTTTCTACCGAAGTGCCGTCGGACATCTCATGGACGGTCGATGTAATCGCGTTGTAAGGAAAATAGATGTCTGCAATCTCTTGATGCGGTTCGACTAAAACCTGCTGAAAATCGAGCCTGACCTTTTTTAGGTACGGGGATAGTCTTTCGCGCTCTGTTTCAGGCAAAGCCGCCAACAACATGTTTTCTTCCCGTACTTGCAATGGACCCTTCTTCTGTAATGTAGCTAACACAGTGCTTTACTGTGCTCGATATGTCCGTCCGGTGTAGTACGCGGGATGGATCTTGGGGATTTTGAGACTGGATACAAGCCGGCGGTGGACCTGTTGGGCGGTGCGCAGCATCAGCAACCGGCTGCCAGCATTACTGAGAGCGGCTCGACGAACCAGACGACGACATTAGGTGCGAAAAATCATCCGGAGTATCTACGTCCACTTCACCTTCCGGGAATTGTAAGAAGTACGTCTCGGAAGCATGTCTCTTGATGATCTGTTTCGCGCCGGACGAGCCTGCCAGTTGCGTCAGCTCTGGAAACAGCGTGCTGCTGAAAATGGCGGGCACGCCAAAACTCTCACCATAGGCGGAGGCTACGATCGGTCTTCCAGTAGTGCGGTGAGCAACGACGAGATCTGACACGACGTGTGAGGTGACATGAGGTTGATCACACAACAACAACACGACTGCGGACACGCGAGCCTCGATGCTGATGAGACGCTCGATGCCGGCCCGCACCGACGATCCCATCCCACTCTCCCAATCACCATTGAACGCTTCGTGCACATCAAGCTGGTCCAACTCGCGTCTCGACAACTCTGCATGTGCACCAGTCACCACGACAACGGGCCGGCACCTTGCATCGAGCGCCGCCATTGCCGCGCGCCTCAACAAACTCTCACCTTGAAACTGAAGCGTCTGCTTGGGACGTCCCATGCGAGACGATGATCCAGCCGCCAGAATCACCGCACCCACACGACTTAAATCCGATTTAAAATCCGCGTCATCCGTGGTTAAGTCTTTGCTCGTCACAGCAACTTGTCGGGTGTTATCGGAAGATCCCTGATGCGCTTGCCAGTAGCGTGAAACACCGCGTTCGCGATCGCCGCAGGAATACCAACCATGCCAAGCTCACCCATTCCCTTCACGCCGAGTGGATTAACAACCTTGTCATCCTCCTCAACAAATATCGTCTCAACCATGTGAACGTCAGCGTTGACCGGTACGTGATAATGCTGCAGGTTCGGGTTCATGATGCGACCATAACGATGATCGATCTCAGTCGCTTCCTGAAGAGCCATGCCGATGCCCCAGACAACGCCTCCGATCTCCTGGCTGTGCGATGCCTTCGGGTTGATGATACGCCCGCACGCCGTCACTTCAATCGCACGCGTGACGCGGACTTGGCCTATATCCGGATCTACCTTCACCTCGATGAACTGTGCGCCGTGTGCGAGGGTCGCGTACTTTCGCCGCTCTTCCGACGGTTTTGATTCAAATGTCTCTGTGATTTCGTTGACGCCATTACGCTTCATGACTTCTGCAATGTTGACGAACCGCGCCGTGTCATTCTTAAGCCGCAGCCGGCCGTCAAGCATCTCCACGTCAGCGGCGGTCGCACCCTTCAGTGGTGAGTTTGCGTCACGGTTTGCAAACTCAAGAAGGCGCGCGGTGACGGCCAGTGCCGCGCCGTGTACGGCCGAGCCGACGCTCGCGGTGGTCCATGATCCGCCCTGCGCGGGTGCCCGCGGGAACGTCGAGTCGCCGAGTTCGAAGTGCACCTGCTCGGGCTTCAGGCCCAGGTACTCGGCGGCGATTATGGTGATGACCGTGTAAGTGCCTGGTCCAATGTCGCTGGTAGCACTCGTGACGTGCGCAGTTCCGTCCGGCTTGAAAGTGATCCGCGCGGTTGCGGGCATCTGAAACGCGCCCCACACGCCAGTGGCCGTTCCCCATCCGACCAGCAAACGCCCATCACGCATTGAGCGCGGCTCGAACTTCCGGTCTTTCCAGCCAAACTTCTCTGCTCCAAGCCGGTAGCACTCCCTGAGGGCCTTGCTCGAGAATGGTCTACCACTCTCCGGGTCTTTCTCTGCGTAGTTGATGAGGCGAAGCTCGAGCGGATCGATCTTCAGTGCGTATGCCAACTCGTCCATCGCCGATTCCAGCGCAAACATGCCACTGACCGCGCCGGGCGCGCGCATCCATGTCGGCGTGTTCAGGTCGGTGCTGGTGATCCTGAGCGGCGCGTAAAGATTCGGACAGGCGTATACCTGTCGTGTGAATCCGGTAGTGTTGTCAGAGAACTCTTCGAACGTCGAAGTGTTATGCACGACCTCGTGAATCATCGCCGACAGTTTGCCGCTACGATCCGCACCCAGTGCTACCTTCTGAATCGTGTATGGACGATGGCCGTGACCCGTGAACATCTGCGTGCGCGTGTAAACAACCTTGACCGGGCGGCGGAGTTCACGCGCCGCCATCGCGGTTATTGACGGGTAATAGTTGGGCCGCAGTGACGATCCGAACGCGCCACCGACATACGGTGAAATGACCTGCACGTTCGTCTCGGGGATGTTGAACGACGACGCGAGGTGCTTCCGCACGTTGTAGACTTCCTGCGACTTATCGAAGATCGTGAGTTTGTCGCCCTGCCACGCAGCGACGGCGGCGTGTGGCTCCATCGGATTGTGATGCTCGATGGCAATGCGATACTCGGCTTCGACCTTCACCGGCGCATTCTTCATCGCTTCTTCGGGATTGCCGCGCGGCTTCGGAGGTGGCCCTTGCCTTGGGAACCGTCCGGCGTCACGGACGGCCTCCGTGTCGGTCGTGTGTTTCTCCACGTTGTAGGAGACCTTGACGAGTCGTGCTGCAAAGCGCGCCTGCTCGTACGTCTCCGCAACGACGAGCGCCACGGGCTGCATGTTGAAGTAGATCCTGTCTGACTGGAGCGCGTGGAACGACTTGTCCTGCTCCTCCTGCGCACGCGGCGGCGCCTGCTCGTGCGATGTTTTTGGTCCAAATTTTGGCGTATTCAAATGAGTGAAGACACGAATGACGCCGGCTGCGGCCTCCGCCTCTCGCGTATCGATCGACTTGATTGTGCCTTTGGCAATCGTTCCCAGCACGATAAAGCCATACGCCAGGTTCGGTGCGCGAAACTCGGCGGCGTACTTTGCCCTGCCCGTCACCTTCGCGACACCGTCTACGCGGTTGATCTCTTTTCCAATGTATCTCGCCATGTTGTTCCCCTGTCAGATAAGCCGAGCGGCGCGCATCAGCGCGCGCACGATGGCGCGTTTGCCGAGTTCGATTTTGTAAGCGTTGTGCGCGAGTGGCTTCGCACTAGCGAGTGCGGCGTCGGCTGCCGCGCGAAAGCTCTCTTCTGAGACTGGCTTTCCGGAAAGTGCGGCTTCCGCTTCCTGACTTCGCCAGGGTTTGTGGGCCACGCTCCCCATCACGACGCGCGCTTGCCTGATCCTGCCGGCGTCGATTTCAAGCGCCGCGGCAACCGCCACCAGGGCGAACGCGTAACTCGCTCGATCCCTAACTTTCAAATAGTAGTAGTTGTTTGCGAAGTTTGACTTCGGCAGATCGATTGCGACGATTAGTTCGCCGTGTTGGAGGTTATTGTCTTTCTCAGGCGTGTCGCCCGGAAGACGATGAAAATCTCCGATCGGGATCGTGCGCTCGCGACCCGCTCCATTCCTTACACGCACCTGGGCTTCGAGTGCATAAAGCGCATTGGCCATGTCGCCCGGGTAAGTGGCCACACATTGCTCACTCCAACCCAGGATTGCATGAATGCGATTCAAGCCTTCGCGTGCGCCGCAACCTGTGCCCGGCTCGCGCTTATTGCATGGCATTGCCGTGTCGTAAAAGTACTGGCAGCGCGTACGCTGCATCAGGTTCCCGCCGTTCGTGGCCATGTTGCGAAGCTGACCTGAAGCGCCGGCGAGTATCGCCTGCGTCAGGAGCGGATAGTTCTTGCGTATGAGCGGGTGGTTGGCCGTGTCTGTGTTCTTCGCCAGCGCGCCGATCGTCACGCCGCCGTTTTGAGCGGCTTTGATGTCCGCGAGCTTCAGGCGCGTCAGGTCAACTAATTCGTTTGGACGCTCGACGTCCTCTTTCATCAAATCGAGAATGTTGGTCCCGCCTGCGAGGAACTTCGCATTCGGATTTGCAGTCACTGCGCGCGCCGCCGCGGCAGCATCGCTCGCTCGCGTGTACTTAAACGGTCTCATCGGATTGCCACTCCTTTCTCACGCGCGCCAGCTCTTCATCGCCGACGAAGCGCCATGTTCGTGCCGACTCTTTACCGGTATGGACCTCTTTGATCGCGGCGACGATGCCGGGATAAGCGCCGCAACGGCAGATGTTGCCGCTCATACGCTCGCGTATCTCGTCGTCAGTGAGTCTTGTCGTGTTCACCGTTACGTCTTCGGTAACGTGACTCACATCACCTCGACGTGCTTCTTCGAGCAGCCCGACCGCGGAGCAAATCTGTCCCGGCGTGCAGTAGCCGCACTGAAATCCGTCGTACTTGATGAAAGCAGCCTGGACCGGATGAAGCTGTTCGCCACGCGCGAGCCCTTCGATAGTTGTGACCTCGCGTCCCTCAACTGTCGCAGCGAGGGTCAGGCACGACAGCACACGACGGCTATCGACGAGTACCGTGCAGGCTCCGCACTGGCCCTGATCGCAACCCTTCTTCGTGCCCGTCAGTTCGAGCCTCTCTCGAAGTGCGTCGAGCAGCACGACGCGCGAATCCAACTCGAGCGTTTTTGCTACGCCGTTCACCTTCATGGTGACTTTGATTGCGTTCTCGGGCGCGAGTGGGGCTGCGAACACTGCATCAGGCGAAGCGGAAAGTGCGGCTAACGCCTGCTCCTTCTCGAGCAGCATCAGCGCGAACAATCCCATTCCGCCCGTGATGGTTTGTCCGAGGAATGTGCGACGCGCCTGACCGATGTCAGTCAACGCCGGCATCTCCTTCGCAAGCGCCTCCTCGTCCGCGTTCAACTCCGGCGCCGAAGTCTCGTCGAAATCGTCATTCATTTAGAGTTCTCCCTTTAATGCCGAATCACGTGATGTGGCGGGCATCCTACTCAACTCGAAGGCAGGCGTTGCACCTGCGCTTGCGCGACCTGTTGCGATATTGCTGAAACGTGACGCTAGAGTAATACGAAACACGACACACGGTCACCTGGTGTGTGGAGCGTTGCAGATTTGCTATGAAAAGTTGAGTTTTGAGGGAGATATAAAAGTCCGCGCTCCTGCCAGCACGGATCGGAGAATAAAAGCGACAGAACCGACAGCACAGCAGCACAAGGGTCAGACATGCTCTGCGACATATTTTTGCTGGAATGGATGAAAACAAGAGCATGATTAAGACGGTGATCTTTGACGTTGACGGAACACTGGTCGACACGGTGGACACGCACGCCAAAGCGTGGCAACGGGCGCTGAAAGAGTACGGCAAGGAAGTTCAGTTCTCCGCTGTGCGTGAACAGATCGGCAAAGGCGCCGACCAGCTGATGCCCGTGTTCCTCTCGCGAGAAGAAGTGGATCGGCTCGGAGATGAGATCGAGAAACGGCGCGGCGAGATCTTCAAACAGGATTATTTGCCGAAGACGAAGGCGTTCCCGCAGGTGCGCGAACTCGTCGAACGCATCCAGCGAGACGGCAAACGTGTGGTTCTCGCTTCAAGCGCGAACCGCGATGAGGTCGAACATTTTAAGAAGGTGACGAATATCGGGGACTTGCTCGAAGGTGAAACTTCAGCGGACGACGCCGAAAAGTCCAAGCCGGAGCCAGACATCTTCCTCGCGGCGATGACGGAAGGCGGAAACCCTGCGCCGAGCGAAGCCATAGTGGTCGGCGACACGCCGTACGACGCGATTGCGGCAGCGAAGGCTAACATCAAAACCATCGGCCTACTCTGCGGCGGCTTTCCCGAACAGAGCCTGAAAGACGCGGGCTGCGTTGCGATCTACAAAGACCCGGCGGATCTGCTCGCGCGTTACGAAGAATCGCCGATTGTTAAAGATGTAAACGGAGCGGCAGGTCAATGATTGGAGCCTGCGAAGCAGGCGTGCGCATAGAGCCTGGGGCGCAAGCGTCAGCATAAAGCCTGCGAAGCAGGCGTAAGCATAAAGCCTGCGAAGCAGGCGTAAGCATAGAGCCTGGGGCGCAAGCCCCAGGATCAGATCACAAGACCACGAACTGAGCCCGTGAATACGGGCGACAGCCTGAATGTACCTGCGACTTTCGCCCGCTGTCGCGGGCTCCACAGATCTTTTTCGGACATTGACCTGGGGCTCACGCCCCAGGCTTTATGCTTACGCCTGCTATCGCAGGCTGAGAAAGATCACATCCCAGACCCGACGATCGGAGCCCGTGAATACGGGCGACAGGCCTAAATGTACCTGCGACTTTCGCCCGCTGTCGCGGGCTCCACGGATCTTTTTCGGACATTGACCTGGGGCTCACGCCCCAGGCTCTACGCTTACGCCTGCTATCGCAGGCTAAGAAACATTCGATTTCCATTTTGTGCGTAGCCTCAAGCTGCGCCATTAGGAGACGAGCCGGCAGGCTGCGGGGCTTTCGATCTCGATGGCGGTCCGGGTCGCTTTGGTCCCGCGGCGTCGGCACGCGCGCTCCTGAAGGAGAATCGCGAGACTCTCGGCGTGATTGCTTTTACAGCGCTGAACATCTCTGCTGAGTCGTCATCAAAGCCTGTCAGAAAAACCTTCAGCCGGGGCCAATCGGCCGTGCGCGTCAGGTCTGTGTTCTTTTCAAGCTTGTTCAGGAAGTTTTTCAGAGTCGGTGCAGTTTTACTGCTCCAAGTCCAGTTTTCGAGCTCTTCAATTACATACTGCGAAGCTGTTGGCGCGCCTGTGATAATCCCCAGCAGGATCATCACTGCTCGGTACTCATAACTCGCTCCATCCTGAACAAACTTTTTGAGGCTCGCTGGAGGAAGACTCACTTTGATCAGGCGATAGCAGTTGAGAAATCTCTTGACCGCACGCGGCGAACGTCCGATGAGCTTCGCCAGCGAGGTCATGTACTCAATCTCTTTGTCGCCCAGTGTGAGGCTCTGAGGAGATAGATCAACCGGTTCATCACCATCGGCCCGTTGGTGATCATGGTCGCCGCTTTCAGAGTTGACGCGTTCGGAAGACGGTTCCGTATCCTGAGGATCCTCTGAAAGCTCGATACGAGTTTGTGACTGAACCTCCGCACTCAAACTCTCTGAAGCTCTCACATTTCCCGAATGCTCGACAGCGGTACTCATCTGAGAAACGTTAGGTTGGCCCAAAGTGCTCTCCACGTTCTCTATTGCCGGCTGCTTATCCAATGGGCCAACAGCAGCGTTCTGATTACCATTTCCACTGGCAGGAGTTTCCTGCTTTCCCTCCGTATTCGCGATCGTTGTTTGAGCATTACTTCCATTCGAGTCCTCGACGGCGTTGTCCGGCGGCTTGTAACGGACCTGTTCGGTCAATCCTTCAATAAACGTCTGGCACTGCGTTTCTCCCATCGGCGCCAGCCAGAACGGAATCTGGAAAATCTTTTCGAGATAGTCGTGAGGCGTCGCTCCCCGCTCGCTTCGCTCATCCGGGTCGTCGTTGGTTTCTCTCTTCCCGTCGTCATCATCTTCCAGACGCAACCATTCATAGCTTTCCTGCAGCGACCGTGTTACCCAGCGTGCATCGACACCAACTACAACAACGAAGATCGGGAAAGCCAGCAACAAGTGAATGGCCTGAAGAACCTCGACGACGCGTTTAGGACCACAGCGATCGAGATCGTCGATGTACAGAATGATGCGGTTGATTCGATTTTGATGGTGGGTTTCCTGTCCTCTTTTCTCTTCCAATCGTTGTTGGTCAAATAGATCCCGCAGCTTTTCGAAGTCGCGACGAATCAACGCGAGTAAGCCGAGGTGCCTGCGGTAATCGCTCGCCGCTGCGCGGTCTTCGATAAACTCTCCCAGGATCGTACTGGCGGTCGTGTTGCTGATCTGATTCTCAAGGTCGGTAATCTCAGTTCTGATCGACTTAGCTTCGTTTTCCGCGTCGAGGATCGTCTTCGTGAGTGCGTTGACTTCGGCCTGCAGTTCCGCAATGCGTTTCTGGCGCTCCAGTTCGATTGCCGCGTCTTGTTCTTCCAGCAGCTTTAGTCCTTTGCGGAATTGCTCCCAAGCCGGCTTTGCTGCGTTCAAAAACGTCGCAATAAAACCGAAGACGGTGACGATCCCCGCCGGAAGCTTGAACGACTCCGGCACCTTCGTTAGCAAATACCCACCGGCCAGAGGTATGAGTGCAAGCAGAGCGGCGAGAAACCACCTTCTTTTTACTTTGGGATCGGTCCAGAAAAGCTTCCACTGCGTTGAGATTCGATTCCAAAATGTCCTGGCGTTTTGATACTGCTTGCGAATGTCTCCCGCTGTTTGCAAGGCCGATGGTTGAATGCCGAAGCGTTGCAGAAGCTGCTGGTCTTCATCGCTAAATCTAATCGGTATTTCCAACTGGTTCAGCTGGCTTTCGGCTTCGTTGCGAAAACCGGCAAGAGCGGTGGAAGCGTCAGCCTTTCGAGTCCCGGCGTCGGTGGCGCGAGCGATCACCTCCGTGCTTTTGGCAGCCAGTTCGGTTTTTCGCTCCTCGATCTTTGATTTGAGTTTTTTCTCGATGTCCTCCTTAACGCCCAGCTTGGTCATCAACTCATTTTGACGAGCTGTGACGATGTCGTCCGCTTCTTTTTCACTCACTCTGAGATTTGCAAAGATGTGATCGACAAGGCTCGCCCAGAGATTTCCTTCAATGTAGTGCCACGCGTTGAATTCGATTTGGACGATGTTTTTGTAGTAGCCGATTTCGTTCTGTTTTTTTGGCGACTTGCACGCAGAACGTGAGAGCCGCTCAACCTGCTGTCGCATCTGACGCATGAAGTGACTCTTACCGGAGCCCCAGTCGCCGAAGAGACCGATCGAGAGCGGCGGTTCGACACTCCACGCCGCGACGAGCGACGCGAGCGCATTCACGTCGCCCTCGATGTTGAGAAGATCTTTGCCGATCCAGTAATCAGTCGCGAAGCCTGCGAGGATTGGTTTGAGAAACTCGTCAGTCTCTGTTTCTTCAATATGGGTCGGATCGGCTTTACCCATAAGCTCAGCTTCAGTTTCAGGTGACGACAATGGATGATCGGCGGTAGTACTTTCCGGTTTAGCTTCATCAATCTCAAGGATGCTTCTCCACTCATTCCGATCATCCGGAAGATCCGATTTCTCAATGATGTCGAAGAGTCGTCGGCGCAACCCCTCCAGGTCTGTGATCGTCTCTAACACAGTGGAGGTGCTTGCCCGTCCCAACATGAAGGCTGCTAACAGATGACGGCCCGCGATGTAACCGCTCGAAAGCGGCGGCGGAATGTTCGGAGCGGGGGGAAGTAGTTTGATGGTTTGGAGTGATAGTGATGTCGCAACCTCGAGAAGTTCAACGGCGTCGCGGGTCAACCGAAGTGATGGTCTGGTAGTTCCCTTTCGTACGCGAGGAGTTCTGCCTTGGGGGAATTCCGAGTTAAAAGCCTCGTCATAGAAGCTTACGCCGTGCCTCGTTATCTCACCCCACAGGAATTGCGGCGTCTTCGTGTCGGAGGGATTAAGACGGCCAGCCTCAGCAAATGCAAACAGAAGGGTCAGAGGCGAAATTGTCGTTCGGCCATCCTTGTCGAGACCGAGAGCCTTAGCGCCATCGAGAATTTTCTCCACCTCTGTGGTCCATGTAAATTCCTCCAATACCTTTGCCGACAAAGTTTCTGAAAGATGTGATGGAGGAGGAGTCTTCTCAGACGATTTTTGTGCTGGCGGTTCCCCGACGCCCGCAGCCTCCAGAATTTGAGAGACGACATTCTGTAAAGCCGTCGCCTGCTCGGTGGGGCTTGTTTCAGCAATTGGCTTCCCATCACTGGTTATCACCTGACGGTCACGGAGGAAAGGGACGTCGAGGAGCGGGCAGTCGTGAAGCAAGACCGGCAGAATCTTCAAGCCGTACCGCCTTTCCAAATCCAGCACACGATTCGACTGTTGGGTGTAAATCCATGACTGGCGAAGGTAATTCGGCGATAACAGCACGACGAGAACCGCCCTCTTCGTAAATTTTTCATCAATCAGCGAGACTAATTGTTGAACCAGGGATAATCCCGCTTGTGCCTCGCCATCGAGACGATCGACCCTGAGATCCAACTCAACATTCTTGGGGAAAAATGAAACGAGTTGGTCCTTCCACTTCTGGTCTTCTACCGAATAACTAATGATTATTAATGGCGGGGCGCTCGTGGCCTGCGGCGCGCTTTCGGGCATCGTGTCCTCCCGGGGTTCGGAAAGCGTGATTAGGAGCAGTGCCGGTTTTAGCGAGGCCGGCGTTGCTGAATCTTCTGAATGGAAAGAAGCTACTAAACGGCGGATATAGTACTGGACGTGAACAACCCCGCGCTAGAAGCGAGCGTCACGATTGATATTTTTATTGCCCTGGTAAGTAATTTACTGTGACTCGTTCCACACCAGATTTAGCCGGTGGCAAATCCCAACAGTTTTCGATTCCAAAGATCGACACGATATTCGACTTTCGTAAACCGAAACCGCTGCTTTCGAAACCAGGCGGTGCTTTTCCGTTTCCCAGACTCCCGGCAAGCGATCTCGCCGACACGCACGTCGATCTCGAAACCATCTGGGGACGCTCAGCCGCTGAACTGCGTGAGCGCCTTTGTGAGGCGATTTCGGCATTAGCGGCGGTCGAGCCGGCGCCATCGTGGCACTCGTGCTGGCACTGATCGGCATGACCCTCGGCGGTCTCGCTATGGTGGAAACTGAGGTTTAAAGACCCACATCAGCAGCAGGATCTATTGCAACGCGCGGAAAACAATTTGTTGGACCACTCACCTCACTCAACACCTCGCCACCGATCGAAAAAAAAACCTTTTCTCTATGATCCTTTTCATGACGTTCTTACGCGTTAGCTGGTGGTAATTGTATCCACGATCACACTCACGATCCCCCACGTGGGCGCTGCTGTTTTCACAAAAGGATCTCTGAAAGACTTTGCCCTTCGGAGTCGTACAAATTCAGGCAGGATCATGCCATGCATTCGGCAACGATCTCGCATTGACAGAGATCCATTGCAGGTATAGCCTGAGTCGCAAACCTACAAACCTTTCACCGAGGGTAAACGCCCTCCCTGAATGAGAGCCATTGGAGACGTGCGGAGATGGTTCAAATTTAACTCAGTCATCTTAGATCATCCTTCAGGGATATTCTGAAAAGAACGCTGCCTGCGATTGTAAACGTCAAGGTAGCTTTGAAATTTTCAAATGGAAAACCCCGCTGACACTGGCGTGTGTCAGCGGGGTTCCACAACGCGACTCCAGGCTTGCGCAAGGAGATGCATCGCTGGTAACGGCATCATAGCGCATAGCGTAGGGTCGCTCAACGTCGCGATAGGAGTGGCCCATGATGGCTTCCCGTCCTCCTGTAAAACCCCCAGATGTTTTCGGGTCCAACAACGACGGCTCCTCTGCTGGTCCTCCTGTAAACACACCGGATCACTTGATTCGGTAAATTGAGCCAGACTTTACGATAGGGCCACACTTGTGGGTGGCTATAGAGGCATTGGTGTGTTTGACCAGGCGGGAATTGATAGTCGTCTCTAACTACGTTCGCTAGAGTCGTTCACCTCCTCCTCCTATCTCGATGGCTGGTAACCCTCAACTCTGAGAAGGAGTAAACCCATGACTAGAAAGCCGAACTTTTGGAAATGTATTGCAGGCGTAGTCGTGTTGGCCATGTTGTTTGTAGGAACATGGGGTGCAACATCGGCGCGTTTGAGTAGTGCAAAGATCGCTCCCGGTAGCCCAGAAAAACTCCCACCGCGAGCGACAAACCCTTCAACAGCTAGTGTCAAAACCCCGTCAGTACCCGTCGATCCGAGCGTCGACGTCACCAGCGTATTCGAACTCGACGGCAACGCTACCGATTCTCCAGCGGGATCACCAGATGACTGGTCCACGCTTGAAGGAGGAAACGGCACTGCTGGTTTTCTTGCAAAGACAACCGGCACTGCTGCGAACGGCGTTGCGATCGCCGACCTCGCAGGTGCAACAACGTTCGAGGGCGGTGGCTCGAAGGACGACTTGGATGTTCCCAACTGGCTATACGGCGCGGGCAGCAGCCCACCGAAAGATGAAATTACCAACGCCTATGCTGCGCTTTACTTCAAAGATGCGGGACTCGGCGCTGGACCAGAAACGATTCTCGTATTCGGCGCCGATCGCTTTGCGCAAAACGGCGCCGCCCAGATCGGCTTCTGGTTCTTTCAGAAAGATGTTCACCCGGCTCCAGGTAGTAATACTTTTACCAACGAGCACACGAACGGCGACATCCTGATCCTGAGTGATTTCACTGTTGGCGGTGCGATTACTACCATCAGGGTCTTCAGGTGGAACTCTCCCGGCGGAAGTATCAACGGAACGTTGGACCAGATCGGCGTCGGCGTTGATTGCGCGGCGCCGGGCAGCCCGAAGTTCTTCTGCGGCGAAGTTAATAGCGCGAACGCTGCGTCGCCCTGGAACTACACGCCGAAATCAGGATCTGCGAACACGTTCCCGGCCGGCGGCTTTTATGAGGGCGCGATAAATCTGAGCGCACTCGGCATCGCCGATGTGTGCTTCGCTGCTTTCCTCGCTGAGACGCGTACCTCGCCTTCCGTCGACGCAACACTCAAAGACTTCGTGCAGGGATCTTTCCCGCAGAAGCCGAGCGTACAAGGCACGGGTACCGCACTCACGTGTGCAAACCCAACGGGACAGATTTCCGCAATAGCAACTCCCGGAACCGCAACTCTCAGTTGGACTGGGCCGGGCGGCTTCACTGCTCAAGGCTCGCCCGTCCAAGTCTCTATGCCTGGCGATTACTTCGTCACCGCAACAAGCGGAGGTGGATGCGCCAGTGATCCTGTGAAGGTCGTAGTAACGGGGAATTTTATCTCGCCAAATGTCGATGCCGGGCCTGACAAGGAGCTGACCTGCTCCATCACATCGGTCCAACTATCCGGCTCGTCTTCTACTCCGGGCGCGACCTTTAGCTGGGTAGCGAGCGGCGGTGGAAACATCGTTTCAGGTGCGAACACCGCAACCCCAACCGTCAACGCGGCAGGAACGTACACGCTAACGACCACTGATCCAGTCAACGGCTGTACATCGGTGGACGTTGCGCTTGTGACTGTCGACAACTCACCGCCGACTGTCAGCGTTGCGAAGACTGCGAAGAACAGCTCGTCCAACCCGCAGACAGTTACGGCAACCGCAACTGCGAGTAGCAACGCGAATCCCGCGGGAAGCTTGTCGTATCAATGGCAATCGTGTGTGGCGAACTGCGGCAACAATGCGAGCTGGTCCAATCTCTCGGGGCAGACGGGTTCGTCAACCGTCTTCTCAAACTTCGGAGCGGCTACGGCCGAAACGATCTTGTTCAATATTGGAAGTGGTAATGGGCTGGGGGCCTACGAAGCACAACTCTTCGTAGTGAACTTGCGGGTCATTGTCACTGATGCTGGTAACGGGTGCTCGACGACGTCGGGTCCTGTGGCAGTAAAGAGAGTGGTCGGTGTCGATCCGTAGGACGATTGTCTCCTGACCACTTGGGGCGTCGGCCGGGCTTTTAGCTCGGTCGGCGCTTCATTGTTATTTGTCTGTGAAGACGTAGCACGTGGCAGAGGTTCCAACGTTTCCGGAGGCGTCGTAAGCTTTCACGATGATCTCGTGTTCGCCCTTACTCGCCTTGTTGCAGTTCCAGGTGAAGTGTTGTGTACGTGAGTTTGGCAGGATGGTCTGTTGCAGTTCACCGTCGACATACAGTTCAAACTTCATCAGACCACCGATGTCGAACGCACTGAACACAACGGTCACTTTTCCGGATACAGTGTCGCCACTGGTTGGGGAATGGATCGTGACCTGCGGCTGAGTTGTGTCGTCCCCTGATTGCGCGTTGGCTCTTGTACCTGCCGATAGCAGGCAGGTTAATGCTATGGCTGCTACGGCTAGTGTGATCTTAAACGTAGTCACTTTCATCGTGCGTTGCTCCTTCAGTTTGGATTGTTTGATTGACTGGTGAGAACGCGGGGTCGCGATTTCGTCTGCAAACAGTGAGCCGCAAAAAAGCGCCGGCGCGGATCGCGCCGGCGCTTCGATGAGCTGTATTTCAGGTTCTGTTATTTGAAGACAGTGATCTGGGGCGAAGTGCCCACATTGCCTGCCTGGTCGTATGCGCGGACAACGAGCGTGTAGTCGCCGCCTCCACCTTTTCCGGTGTTCCAGGTGAAATAGGGATTTTTGGCGGTTGGTAATATTGTCTGTTTCAAAACGCCGTCAACGTAGAGTTCATATCGATCGAAGCCACCAAGATCGAAAGCGTAAAAGGTCACACGCACTTTGGCGCCGGTTACAGTGCTTCCCTCCGTGGGTGACACAATCCAAACAGTGGGTGCTGTCGTATCTGCAACCGACTGTGCTGGTCCATTTGGGTTGGTTTTTCCGAAGGTGCCGGGGACTGTGATTAGGGTTAGGCAGGCGAGTGCAAGAACACTTCTGATGATGCAATTTGCCATCAATTAAAATCTCCTCAATTGCCAACACGGGAGGCTGGCATTCAACTGACTTCGTGCTGATGCACACAGATCAGGAAGTCAACGAATTGTTGGTTGAAGAACAGCAGTCTGACGCACGTAGATTTACGTGTGTGGAACAACGGTCTGTTCTATATAGTGCCGGGGACCGACTTAATTTTTGCTGGGTAAACGTTGAATGGCGCACATGAAATGCGCCCGTGCATATTACAAATATAGATCAGAAAGAGCAATCACCTTCTCGAAGCGTGGTGTCTTAGTTTGTTTGAGTTTTAGCAGTTAACGAGGAAGGCGTTCGGCAAAACTGATCGCGCCTGGGGCATTGTGCCTCAGGGTTTATCCTTACGCGCATGCGAAGAGGTTCGCTAATGTGAACCTTGATTATTCGAACAATACGAGTGGGTTTGTCGCCTGCAGTTTACACGTTGCAGTTGTCTCAATGACCATCGCCAGCGCAAACACGGACTGCATTGAGGTTCTGTCGTTTACAGAATTTGTCGCCTCAGATCTCCGGCGATCAGTCATTCTGTAAACCACAGGCTACACAAACAGCCGTTCAGCCGTTCGTGTAGCCCGCGATTATTGGACCAGGATTTCAGCCGCACTTAGAAAATCTTCTTAAACGTGCGGGTTAACCAGTTGCCGGATTTTTTCACGCCCTTCGCGGT
>DASTQB010000066.1:0-4108 GCA_035761985.1 Pyrinomonadaceae bacterium | reverse complement strand
AAACACGCCGTTGTCGAGCTCTTTCTTGACGCTGAAGTGCATCACACGCGCGCGCAATCCACTTGCCCATGACGAAACGATCGGATCGTCAGCATTGAGCACCGCGACATCTTCCGCTGTCTGGTTCATGAAGATGCGATGCTTCGCTGCTGCATAGTCGTTGAATGTTTCGTATCGATCCATGTGATTCGGTGTCACGTTCAGCACGACTGCAATCGACGGATGAAACGTTTTGATCGTCTCCAACTGAAAACTCGAAAGCTCTGCAACCGTCCAGCCGTCGTCTCGCGAACTCTCAACCATCGAGATCAGCGGTTTGCCGATGTTCCCACCCACCTGCACGTTCATTCCGGCGTCGCGGAGCAACTCGCCGACGAGCGACGTGGTCGTCGTCTTACCATTGCTTCCGGTGATCGCAACGATGCGTCCTTTTAAATAGCGCGCGGCGAGCTCGACTTCGCCGATGACCTCCGCTCCTGCACGTTCGGCGTAACGAATCGGGATGATCGTTGCCGGAACACCGGGACTGACGACTACGAGATCCAGTTGGTCCAGCAACCAGCTCGGTGGTTCGCCCGGCAACAAACCCACGCCCGACTGTTTCAACGCGACCGCGTCTTCAGTCCACTTTTCAATCGGCTTCTGATCGTTGAGGGCAACAGTCGCGCCCTGCTCGATTAGAAATTTCGCCGCGGCAATCCCGCTGCGCGCCGCGCCGATGATCAGAACTTTCTTGCCGGTTAAATCCAAGAGCGTGTGGGGTTCTTTCTGCTATAAACATTTCGTCCCTCCGGGACGAAAACCTACCTCAGCTTCAGCGTCGATAAACTCAGCAACGCAAACAGAATCGCCAAAATCAAAAACCTGAAAACAATCTTCGACTCTTTCCAGTCCTGCATTTCGAAGTGATGGTGCAACGGCGTCATCCTGAACAGCCGGCGCCCGGTGCCCGTCGTGCGCTTGGTCATCTTGAACACGCCGACCTGCAACATCACAGACAGCGCTTCGATCACAAACACGCCGCCGACCATCAGCAACATGAACTCCTGCTTAGTCAGCACGGCAACCGTCCCCATTGCCCCGCCAATGGCGAGGCTGCCGACGTCTCCCATGAACACCTGCGCAGGCGGCGCGTTGTACCAGAGAAATCCGAGACTCGCTCCGGCCATCGCTCCGCAAAAGACAGTCAACTCCGCCGCTTCCGGACGGTGCGTCAGTTCGAGATAACTCGCCCAGCGCGCGTCGCTGCTGAGATAAGTGAAACCAGTCAACGCGCTCATAGCGATGAACGTCACGCTGATCGCTAAACCGTCGAGACCATCGGTGAGATTCACCGCGTTGGAAGATCCGAGCAGCACGACGACGATCAGCAGCAGGTATAAATAAGGACCGATAAAACTCTTGTTCGGATCTGCAGTCGCTTTGATGAACGGAATGCTCAGGTTCCACGAATAACCGGTGCCGCCGATGAATCTTGTCGAGGTGAAGAGCACTGCCCAAACGCCGACTGCGATCAGCAACTGCGCCAGCAACTTCTGACGCCCCGTCAATCCGAGGCTGCGTTGCTTTGCCATCTTCGCGTAGTCGTCGACGAAGCCGACGGCAGCGAAGAGCAACGTCGCGATCATCGCAGTCCAGACGTAGACGCTGGAGAGTCGTGCCCAGAGCAGAGTCGAAATGAGAACCGAGCCGACGATCAGCACGCCGCCCATGGTTGGCGTACCGCGTTTAGTCATGTGCGCCTGCGGACCTTCTTCGCGAATCTGCTGGCCCACGTTCCACTTCTTCAATGCGTCGATGAGCTTGCCGCCGAAGAAGAGTGAGATCAGCAAGGCCGTGATCGCGCCATACGCGGTGCGAAACGTGACGTACTGGAAGACGTTGAGGGCCTTTACGAGATACCAATCCTTGTCGCGGAAGTTGGCGTAGAGGAGTTCGTAAAGGAAGTAATAAATCATCTTTTTTAGACAGGATTACAGGATTTCACATGATTTACCTGTTAATCCTGATAATCGTGTAAATCCTGTCAAACTGACGTTGGGAAGCGGTCGCGCATAGCTTTGACGATCTTGTCCGTCGCCACTCCGCGCGAGCCCTTCACTAAGATCAAATCGCCCTCTTTCACTTCATTCATGAGCGCCATTGCTGCTTCATCCGAAGACTCAAAAAATCTTGTCTCATCAAGTCCAGCTTCCGACGCGCCGGTAACAATCTCCTGCGCCAGTCCACGAACGCCCCAGAGCACATCAATGCCGCTCGCAGCGATCTCTCTTCCGGCATCTCTGTGCAACGAAGCCTCATCTGGTCCAAGCTCGAGCATCTCACCCGCGATCACCACCAGGCGCTTACGACCCTTTCCTCCCTCGGCCATCGTGCGCACCATGTTCAGCAGCGAACGCGGGTTCGAGTTGTACGAATCGTCGATAATCGTGAAGCCCCCTGCGAAATCGAAAACCTCACCGCGCATCTTCGGCGGCTGCGCACTGCCAAGCGCCGCCGCGATCTGATCTGCCGTCAAAGAAAATGCAGTACCGACTGCCGACGCCGCGAGTGCATTGCTCAAATTATGACGCCCACTCATCGCAAGCGACGCTCGCGCTTCGCCCAACGGCGTTCGCAATCGAAAGCTGATCTTTCCCAAAGAACTCGTGTCAATATCACTTGCCGAAACGTCCGCGGGATTATCGATCCCGAACGTCAACGTCTTACCTGCGTGCTTCTCGCGCATCTTCATCACGAGCACATCATCAGCGTTGAGAATCGCAGTGCCGTCGGGTTTGAGTCCTTCGATCAGTTCCGCTTTCGCCGCGGCGATGTTCTCGATCGTGCCGAGATACTCGAGATGCACCGGCGCGACCATCAATTCAACACCAACATCCGGCGGCGTGATCTTGCAAAGCCGCTGAATCTCATGTGTCGGCGACGACATACCCATTTCAAGCACGGCGAGATCGTACTGATCCGGCGAGTGGCCTTCACTTACCATCCGCAACACTGACAACGGCAATCCCAAACCGTTGTTGTAATTCCGCTCGCTCTTCAACACGCGATGACCGGCACTCTTCAACACATGCGCAGTCAACTCTTTCGCCGTCGTCTTCCCTGCGCTGCCCGTGATCGCCACCACTGGTTTTCCCCACGCCGTGTAAACACGATGCGCAAGCAGTTGCAGCGCCGCGATCGCATCTTCGACCAGCAACAGGCGGTCCTTTAACTTCTCGAGATCCGGATCGCCGCTGACACGATCCTCGCGCGCGACTGCCGCAATCGCGCCGCGCTGAAATGCATCTGCGATGAAGCGATGGGCGTCGACAAACTCACCATTAAAACCGGCGCGGGCGTAGTCTTGCTGCGATAGCGCGAAGAAGAGCTCACCCGCGCCCACAGAACGCGAGTCAATCGAAAAATCTGAAATCTGTTTGTCAAACAACTCGGCGCTGACGCTTGTCGCATTCGCGCCCATCAAACTTGCTGCCTCTCGAACCTTCACGTTATTACAGCCTTTACACGACCAACGGCCGGACTCATGTCACCGTTCGAGCCATCTTTTGGGGGATGATGTTGCGCCCGGAGGGATGAACGCTGGCTGCGGAGTCGTCGTCTGCAGTCAGCGATGCCGTAGTTTACGTCATCTTCGAGAGTTTCTTCATCTGTTGAGCAATCGACCGTATTTCTTTCCTCAATGATGACCGCGTTAAGCTCAATGTTCATCGGGGTTCTCTACGGAATTATTCCAGCCTCCCAAAATCCACGTACACGAGTTGCCCTGTGCTCACTTCAGTTCCCGCCGAGGGACTCTGCTTTGTAACTCTCCCCTCGCCGCGCGCTTCAACCTGCAAACCGAGTCGCGCGCATGTGCGCGCCACGTCGCGAACGCTGCGCCCGCGCAAGTCGGGCATCAGCATCGCCTTTTTCGTCGCCACAGCGTAGACAACTTCGCCGCCTCTTCCTCCGTTGCTATCCACGGTTGGCAATGTGGCTTGCCGCTGCTGCTCGGCCTGCGCTTGTTCTTCTCGCAACTTCGCTGCACGTTCGGGATCCTCGTCTGTCTTCGCGATCAACTGGGGCACTGATTTCGTTTCAATGTCGGGCATCACGCCGAGCGCCG
>DASTQB010000065.1:0-8414 GCA_035761985.1 Pyrinomonadaceae bacterium | reverse complement strand
GCTAAAACTGCCTTCCCGGTTTCGCAAGCACTGTGAAAAGCACACTGGTGAAGAACTCATCGAGTAGCGGCACTCGCGCCAGTCCCCGCACCAGCCGGCTTATCTTGAACGTGCTGCCACCAAACCCAATACACTCCTGGTGCCGAATCTCAAACTGCAACTCTCGCAACAAACTATTGAACCTCCGGATCGTCATGAAGTTCAGATAGTTGTCCCACGTCGTCCGATCTTTATAAGGGTTCGGCTTCTTATTGCCGCTCGCGTCGAGGTAGTAACAACTCGTCTCGTACACGGGCGAGTCGTACAGCCGTTCGGCAACATTCAACAGAGTGTTCATTGAAAAGACAGCATGAGCCCACGGGAACGGAATGATGTCGTCGAGATGACTCCCGTGCGGATTCAACCACGGATTGAAGTGGACCAGGAACACACCGCCCGGTCTGAGCACTCGAAATACCTCGCCCAGAATCTCTTTTGGCTTGCTGAGGTGTTCCATCGTGTCGATCGTGTAGACGATGTCGACGCTGTCACTCGACAACGGAATACTCGTCGGGGTGCTCTGCACGAACTGTATGTGATCGCCATAGTCGCGCACCGCATCCTTTAAGTAATACGACACAAGATCGGCGCCGATCGCCTCAAACTTCTCGTGCTGCAGGAAGCTGTGCAGGAGATAGCCTCGATTGCATCCGAGGTCCAGCACCGTCTTGCCTTCAAACGCCACAAACGGTGAGAAAAGCTTCCGGTAGTTAGACGTGTCTGCCACGCGCTGTTCGAAATACTTCTCGTTGGAATCGAACCGGGTAATCACCGGCGTTCTGGAGCCAAACTTTCGGAGTGGTCCATGGAAGGCGACGGCAATGTTGTAGCACAGGGTTTCGGCGAGGTTCATGTTTACATCGTCCTTACCCGCGGATTGTTGTCGCTGCCGTGCGACTATTCAAAACTATTTTCTAAGGACAATAACAACTACTCCTGCAAAGCTCTTGAGAAAAGGAACCTTCGTGAGGAGTTGCAAATCCACCGTTTCAAAGAATGGCGGTTTTCCTTTAGCCCTTTTTATGAACCGGTCCAGTCGTGAGAAGAGGAGGAAACGGTCTATTGTGCAACTACAGCCAACGCTTCTGATCACTTCGAGATCATCCACAGTAAGCTTTCTTTCATCCTCAGTGATATGACGTTCGATCGACACTTTCTTCGGAACCAGCCAATTCCCAAACCTGGTTTCTCTCAAGGCGTCGAACACCGGAACTCGTATCGGCTCGTGAAAAATCGCCAACCCGCCTTTCTTAAGTACACGTGAGCACTCCGGCATGGCTTGACGGATCTCGACATGATGCAGAATGTCAGTGCCGACGACTGCGTCAAAGAAATCATCTGGGTAGTCGAGCTTCTCCGCCACACTCACCTTGAAGTGAGTTCTGTCCGCCATTTCATACTTCTGGCTCAGGCTCTCGGCGATGGCGATGTTGCTCGGTGAGATGTCGAAGCCGAAGACTTCATACCCGATGCGGGAAAAGATTATGGATGAGTCGCCCTTACCACATCCAAAATCCAACAGTTTCTGATCTGCTGAGTGGAAGTGTTGTTTGACAACACTCATGACGTGCCAGTAGGAATTACCGGGTCTCGCTTCCTTGCCTTTGATCGAAGCAAACGAAACCACGGGTGAAATATTGAGTTGCGAGAACTCTTCGTAGAACTCGAGCTCCCGTCGCTGCCTCTCCGACAAGTCGCTCATGGGCGTAAGTTTAATGCAAAGAGGTCAGATCTGACAGCCTTTAAAGCTCGTGGAGTGCTAACGCCGAAGGCGTTAATGCAGTATTCAGGACACCAGCGATCCGTTTACTTATACGTAAGCGTGTATAGACTCAGGGAAACTTCGGTGAATGTCGTGCGAGCCTGTTCGTCTGTGAGGTTTAGTTGACCGCGTGCTCCTGAAATGGTGATCGTGCGTATTTGGAAGTGGTGTGCGCTGTTGGGATTATCGTGTCCCATGTAACTATTCAACCGGGCGATGCGGAGCGCTTCACCAGGCATCAATTGCGTTGTGACTGAGCGAGTCGCTTCATCAACCTCGAACTCGATAGGCTTCCATTCCGGCTGATCTTCACCCAATTCAGAAGCCGCGACTACCACCGGCTTGTCAGGCAGATAAAACTCTCCGTGGAACTCCTTTATCTCGTAACGAACGATAACGGGACTATCCGACTCGTTAACTATGACGAAGTTCGTAGTGAAGGAGCACGCGGCAAACATGCAAAGGAATGCAACGAGCACCACTAAAGTAAACCGTCTCATGTTTACCCCAAAAGTCAGATCTTAAGGAGCGCAATCGAGGAGGCGGCCACGGTGGGCCGCCCCTAGAGTTGATTCTACTCGTATCTCAGCGCAATCAACGGATCAACTTTCGCTGCGCGACGCGCAGGGATGTAGCACGCCAGCAACGCGACGACGGTCAGTAACCCAATTACACTGACATACGTCAGCGGATCAGTCGCCGTTATTTCAAACAACAGCGTGCGCATCAGTCGCGTAAGCGCAAACGCACCTGCGAGGCCGATCACGACGCCGATCAGCAACATGCCGAGGCTTTGTCCGAGTACGAGTCGCAAGACGTGAAGCGGCCGCGCTCCCAGTGCCATTCGCACTCCTATTTCCTGCGTTCGTTGCGCCACCGAATACGCCATCACGCCGTAAATACCAATCGCCGCGAGGAACAGCGCGATCCCGGAGAACGTGGCCAGCAGCAGCGCGAGGAAGCGCGGTTGGACCATCGACTTCGACACCAGTTCATTCATGGACCAGAGGTCATAAACCGGCAGGCTCGGATCCATTTCACGAATCACATTGCGAATCGACGTCTCCAGCGGCACCGAATCATTCGCCGTACGAACGACAAAGTTTACAGTGCCTCCCAGGTAATTATTCGCGACTTGTCGTACCTGCAGGTAGAGTTCGGGACCGGCGGGCTTGTCCATACCCGCGTTCTTAGTGTCTTCAACTACGCCGACGATCGTGAACCACACTTTCGGATCTAAAAACCCGGGATTCACACGCCGCCCAATCGGACTACCGGTCCAGAACCGTTTCGCGAGGGCCTGATTCACAACCACGGCGAGCATGGCGTTAGGGTTGTCGTCCTGCGGTTCGAACGTGCGGCCCTCCACCAAACGGATCTTCATCGTCTTGAAGTAGTCGTTACCGACGACGTTCCAGTAGTCGACGTTCTGCGCCGGGCTGTCGGGCGTTTGCTGATAGCCTTCGATCTCCGTGTCGTTAGCATTGATGCGGCGTAGCGGAGGCAGTCCACTCACCATCGAGGCGCTCGTGACACCCGGAATACTGCTGAGTTTCTGCTCGAGGGAGTTTACAAACTGCAGGCGATCGGGCGGCCTGTATTTGGCTGTCGGGAGATTCAAACTGAAGCTGACAACACCTTGCGGATCAAACCCCGTGTTGACTTGTTGTAGCTTCCAGAACGCGCGAATCATCAGCCCGGAGCCGATGACGAGGATCACAGCGAGTGCAATTTCCGCTACTACGAGGCCCTTGCGCAACGTCTGACCTCCGCCACGAATCGAGCGCTGCCCGGCGCCGCGAATCCAGTTCGCGAGGTTGCGTTCACTGACCTGGGCCAGTGGCGCCAGACCAAATAGAAATACAGCAACGATCGCAACCGCGATGGTGAACCCGAGTACCGGAAGACCAACGCCAATCTCCTCAGTACGCGGCACGCTATCGGGCGCAAACAGCAGCAGGACCTTCAAACCCGCGAAAGCGAGTGCTATTCCGAGTATTGAAGCAATCAGAACGAGTACAAAACCCTCTGCGACGAATTGCCGGACCATGCGTTTGATACCGGCTCCCAAAGCGAGGCGCACCGCAAACTCACGATGACGTGATTCAGCGCGCGCGAGCAACAGGTTCGCAACGTTCACACACGCGATGAGTAAGACAAAACCAACCGCGGCCATCAGCAGCCATACGGATCTGCGAGCTGCGCCGACGACGTCTTCGTGAAGACCGAGCATTACCACCGGGTGATTTTGCGGATTGAGCAGATGCTGCGCGCGCCCTTCACTCTTCCAGCCGGCCATCAAGCTCGTCATTTCGCTCTGCGCCTGCTCGATACTCACGCCGGGGTTCAACCGGCCGACCACTGAAAGAAAGTGCCCGCCACGATTACCCGGGTTCGCGGGATCGAACTGGAACGGCAAGAGGATGTCCACTTGATCGTTACTTCCCGGAGGAAAACCAAAGCTGGGCGGCATCACACCGATAACGGTGGTTGACGTCGAGTTGACCTGAATCTGCTTGCCGATGATGTCACTTGCTGCGCCAAAGCCCTTCTGCCAGAGACCATAGGAGATGATCGCGACTGCGGGTCCACCGTTGCGATCTTCTTCCGCGGAGAAGTTGCGGCCCATTTGCGGTTGCACGCCCAGCACGTCGATCAAGCTGCGCGTTATGACCGCTGAAGTGACTCGTAGCGGTTCACTCTCGGTGCCGACGTTCCGGCCACCCGGCGCCCAGGCGCCGATTGCTTCCCAGGATTTTGACTCGCGCTGAATATCGAGGAATTCGGGAGCCGAAATCCAGAACTTCTGGAGCTTCATCGTGGGAAATTCACTGTAAACGCGAACGAGTTGACCGGGTTCACGATACGGCAGCGGTCGAAGCAGGACGGAGTTGACGACGCTGAAAATGGCGGAATTGGCGCCTATGCCCACGGCGAGGGTCAGAATGGCCACAGCGGTAAACGCCGGGTTCTTTTTCAGCATGCGCAGCGCGTATTTCAAGTCCTGTAGGAACGTTTGCATCGGTCTCGGTCCTCCGAAGTTTTTCTTAGTGACGGTGAACGAACAGATCTGCCCGAAAGTTTGGTTTCTGTTGGTTAACACCGCCGCGGCAGGAGTTTTGGCAAAGAATTTCGGTCCGGATGATAGTTTTCGCCGCACTTATTCGCCTTAAGAGAAGTATGTAGATTTCCGAAAGGAGAAAATAAGGTGAATACGCTCAAACGAATCCTCTTCGCTCTGATCATCGCAACACAGATCCTGCTCGCTGCCAGTGCCAGTCACGCACAACCATACCAACCTGTCAGCACTGAAAACACGATCGTCGGTGACGATCTGAGCAGGACCGAAACGACCATTCAAAGCGGCAACAATACACTCAATCGCTTCCGGATGACTGAAGTCACAAAATCCGGACTCCCGGCCGGAGCACTGAAAGGCGTAATTCTTTTACTGCCACCACTCGGCAGCGGCTTTCACAACTATGAAGCAACTGAAGACGGCGACTACAACAAGTCCTTCGTCGCATTCTTCGCGCGTCGCAACTTCGCCGTCGTCGGTTACTCGCCGCGACAACACGGTCTGACTGCCGGCTCCTGCGAAAGCGGCGCGATCAATTGTGCCCCGATGGCCGATTGGGGACTCGCAACCATCAGCAGCGACGTCGCACACATACGCCAGCAAATCGGCATTAAATATCCCGGCCTGAAGGTAGTCGCCGGCGGCTTGTCGATGGGCAGTATCGCTGCGATGGCGGCACTAAACTCTCAGCCAAATGATTACGCGGGCGCAATTCTGATCGAGGGCACGATTCACGATCCGGACGCAAACGTGCGCGCAATCAATGCAAACTTCTGCGCTAACTTCGATGGCGCTCTCGCGGGTGGTGTGTTTTACGACGGCCAGAGCGGGCCTGCAGTTAAAGCCCTGAGCCAGCTCGCACAAGTCGCACCAAATGCTCCGACTGTTTTCCCCGGCTTTCCTCCGGGAATAACGAATCATCAGGCTATCGTGCTGGCACTGTCAGCGCCGCCACTCTCGCCATTGTCGCCTCGGCCCGGTTATTACAATCTTGCCGGAAGCTTCACTGAGGATCGGTTCTTCTATGCGAACGAAGCGCTGGTCCATGCAAACCTGGCCACGTTTTATGATTACACGCCCCTGCGGTCGCTGCGCGATCTCAGTTGCGGCCTCGCAGGTGAGACGACGTTTACCAACAACCTCGGAAACTTCAATGGTCCAGTGATTATGTTCATTGCGGGCCACGGCTTTGGTTCCGCGATGTTCAGCACTGCCCAGTTGATGACCTCAGCGACAGTGACGATCAATTTCGAGCAGGACTACGGCCATGTCGATTACCCGTTCTCACAGGATCACGTTCAGCAGTTTGAGCATCCGATCCTGAACTGGCTGATTCACAAACCGTTCAAGTGAGACGATAATCATGTAAATCATGTGCAATCTTGTAAATCCTGTCAAAACGCCCGACTCGAATGCATGCTTCACAGGATTAACATGATTAATCAGGATTGACATGACTTTTCGTGCAAGCCAGACTCGGGGTACGGCGTTACTCGAGGTCCAGCAGCCAGATGTCGCTCTCCGATGAGTAGACGGTGTAGTAAAGAAGTTCCCCGTCCGGAGAAATGCCGCCACTGCGAATCTCGTTCTCGCGAGACGAGAACACCTCGCGCACTCGCTTCGTTTTCAGGTCGCCTATATAAAGCGTCTTATCAAAACGAAAGACGAAGCGAGTGCTGTCGGGGAGCCACATCGCAGAACCGCCAAACTCTGTCAGTTTTTCGTACTGATTTGTCTCAAACGAATAGTAACCAAGGACCGTTGGACCACTGAGGCTGCCAATCAGTTTCTTTCCATCGGGTGACCAATCCCACGCGATAAACCGTTGGTTATCGGGTGGCGTTGGCAGCAGTTGCAGTTTCTGCTCGGCCCACGTTTTATTCATGTCGAGGATTGAATTAACGTGGTTACTGCGAAACAGCAGCTGCGAACCGTCGGGAGACCAAAGCGGAAACGTCGTATCTCCTGTCGTGTTGAAAGTAAGTTGACGAAGATTTGTTCCATCAGCATTCATCATCCAGATCTCATAGCGACCACTGCGATCCGAAGTAAAAGCGATGTTCTGGCCGTCGGGTGACCAGCGTGGATAACGATCAAAAAACTTGTCGTTGGTAAGGTCGCGCCAGTTCGAACCGTCGCGGCTGAACATAACAATGTCGTCCTGGGTGCGGCGCGATATACGCATGACGAACCGCGTTCCATCCGGTGAGAGCTCGGGACGCTGGAGGTTACGATCGCCGCGTGTGATCCAGAACGGTTCGCCAACAGTTTTCTCCGACTTCAAATCAAAGTTGACGGCTTGAATGTTTGACTGCTGATCGGTTTGAACGTAGATCATTCGCCGGCCGTTGCGTGAGAAGCTCAGGTGGCGATTGAAATTCGAAGGAGTGGAAACAGCTTCCGCTTCATTCAGCACTTTGCCAGTTTGCTCGTCAATCGCGACTCGCCAGAAGCTCATGTTGCCACTGCGATCGCTTGCGAAGTAAAGGAACTTCCCGTCGGGCGACCACATCGGGTTCCAGTTAGTGGACGCATCTCTGGTGACGATTTCGATTGCACCGCCGTTGCGCGAGATCGTTGCGATATCACTTCTGCCTGCGTTCGGCGGCATAAACCAGAACGCGATGCGATGACCGTTCGGCGACCATGATGGTTGCATCGCATCGTTCTCACATAGAAAACGTTTGTCGCCTGTTTCGACATTTGCGATCCACAAAGAGCTGGCGAAAGTGTTCCTGGTTGTGGGCGCTTCTTCATGACCCGCCGTGCTGCAAACAATTTCCTTTCCATCAGGAGACCATGCAGGGTGGTAACAACCCGCCACGACGAGTCTGACGTTCTCTCCGCTCGCTCCCATCACGTAAACTCCCGCGGGCTCGCGCGTGGATCGAAACGCAATGCGTTCACCATCGGGTGAAAAGACAGGTGAGATCTCGTTCGAAGGTGTGTTTGGTGTCAACGGCTGCGCATTCTTGCCGCCAACTCTTTGCACAAACAGATCGAAGTTGCCGTCGTCGTCGCTCGCGTAGACAAAACTCTTGCCGTCGGGTGCGAGGCTGGGAAAGAACTCTGTGCCGTGCCGCGTCGTCAGTTGCACGTGGTCGGCGCGCGACCAGTCAGGCGCCGCTGCTTTACCCTTCAACCAAACCCATCCTGCGAAGCCCGCGACGATCAAAAACAGAAGACTCGTGACAGTGGGCCAAACCCAGCGACGTCGCATCACGGGCTGCGCAACAGCGTTTGATCCGGAATCGCCGGCAGTCGGAGACGAATCGATCTCACGCAGCAAACGACGCAGGTCCGCACGAAAATCAGAGACCGTCTGGTAACGCAGTTCGCGATCTTTATCGAGTGCCTTCTTCAGTATCCGATCCAATTCGGGCGGGAGACTCGGTTCAATCGAGGTCACCGGATCGGGATCCGCGGAGAGGATCTGATTGATCGTGGCTTGTCGTGATTCTCCTGAAAACGGTTTGCGACCGCTCGCAAGCTCGTAAAGCAGTACGCCGAGACTCCAGATGTCGGTTCGATGAT
>DASTQB010000064.1:0-22414 GCA_035761985.1 Pyrinomonadaceae bacterium | reverse complement strand
TGGCGTCACGGTCCTTTCTGTTACCGGAAAAGCCGAACCACGCGAAATCGCGCGCGGTTCATACGAACTACTCGACGAGGATCCGAAGGTCAGGTCGATTTCATTGAAATCAACCGGCAAGAACAAGATGTTCGGACGCGCCGTCACCTCGATGAAGATCGTGAGCTTTGACGACTCGTCAATCACCTGCCAGATACCCGGCATGGGAGAGACGCGCTGGACCAGAGTGGATCCCGATCGATATTTCCTCGTGCTCTCAGCACGTACGGAAGAGTTTTACGATCATAGTGGCTCGGCCATTCAGGCTGTGATCAAGCTGGCCGGCGGAGTTCCGACAATCGACGGCTTCGGCGTCTATTCACAGAATGGAAAGCTGGCGTTTGGGTCGGTGCCTTCCGCGGCATACAAGGAACTATTTAGAGAAGCACGCAAAGACTCAGAGATCGTACTGCGTCTCGAGATCAACTCGCGCCAGTATCAAAGGGCGTTGAAGATCATCAAGGAATGGGACCGCCGTTCGCGTGAAGGCGCGCTGCTGTACACCATCGCCTCAGACGTTTCAGAGGATCCGGCTTCGCTGAACAACATTCTCGTCGTGAAGGCGGTTACGGAAACGCTCAACCAGTGCTCGGAAGATTTCGATCTTTACAAACTGAACTACATCTATCCGGAAGACTGGATTGCCGACCGGACCGAGCCCTCGTTCATTCCGTTCGTCTACTTCAAGGAGCTCAGGCGCCGGAATGAAGCGCGGCATATCCCTGAGCAAAGGTTTCAGGAGCTCGTTCAGATACCTAATCTGGCGAGCCGTTAGTTTCGACTTTTGACAGAGTCTCCCCAGCAAGGCGCAAACACAGACGAAAAAGGGGAGGAATATGAATTTGAGATTCGATAGTCAGAAAACCGGGATTATGAAACGCGTTCTCTTCATCTCTTTAGTGGTGTTCATGGGACTCGGCGCCGATCAGGGGCTGCGCGCACAAACGCCGGCCGCGCCTGATGAGAAACGAGCAGCGCAACCGCGGAAACGCGGCGGAGTCTTCACCATGTACGCGCTCGATCCGCTGTCTCGCACGCTGTGCTTCAGCGACGGGAAAGACGGGATGCAGTTCGCGGAAAAGGGCTGGAGTAATCGTTGCAGTGATCTCAGTTACAGCCTGGCGGGCAGCGGTACGTTTGTCAGTGGTATTGAGGTCAACCGAGTGGCGGCAATCGTCAATCTCGGAACTCCGGATGACCTGCGCGCGCGCTATGGGTTCGAGGATGCAAACGGAGGCGGCGCCGGCTTTGCTTCCCTGCATCTCGACGGCGACAAGGTCATGGTCCTCAAGGAAGACATTCGGAAGGCAGAGTTCCAGCCTCTGCAGGAGGGGCCCAAACTTTTGGAGGTTGGACCATCTGCCACCGCGCCAATCAAGCTGGGCCACATTTATCTCGTTCGGATCGCGGATAAGAAAGACAGAAATTTCCAGCAGCTCGTTAAGCTCCTGGTGATTGCGTATCGTCCTGATGAAGCGGTGACGCTGCGATGGGAGTTGCTCTAATCGGGTCAACTCTGCAACGCGTGCCGGAAATTAATTCACTAACCGCTTCCTGATTTCGGGAAGCAAGTAACGAACTTCCATCCTACGAAGGAGAACACGTATGAGTATCGACCTGACCCAAGAATTCGCAAAAAGCGGCACCGGCTTTGCGACGGGCACAATCTGCAACGAAACCAGCCTCTACAAATGCACTGACAACAGAATGCAGTTTATTGAGCTGATCGAAGCAGGTGCGGCCTTCCCACCGTACCCCGGCGGCAAAGGCACCTCCAAGACAACCTGGTATAAGCTGACGAAATCTGCCGACGGCGCCAAAGCGGGATTCACTTCCGTGGTGGTCACCGAAGGCTCGATCTAGTACGCTACGGCCGCACTTTCATCACAGACTCTCCTGCTTACGCACGGTAAAGGTGTGAGCAGGAGAGTTTGACACTTCCAAGGTTTTAAAAATGAAGTTCAAAGGTCTTCTGTTCGCACCGCTTTTCGCAGCTCTCTTACTTGTCACGGCTGCTGGTCTATACTCTGTGCCCGTCACAGCGCAGAGTCAGGGAACGGCACAAACCAAGAAACCGACCCAGTATCACTACGTCTGTCCGATGCACGAGGACGTCACCTCGAAAAAGCGCGGCATCTGTCGTAAGTGCAAAATGAAACTGGAGCGGAAGCCGATCAAAGAAGAACCAAACCAGGGTTCCACCAGCCAGGGTTAGCTCCAGAGGAGCAGATGTTTATAGCCCGCTATAAACAGTTCGTCCCAACAGGACGAAGACTAGCAATCCAACTCATCGCGATAACGATAGCCATGTCGTTTCTCGCGACGTTGTTGCCGATTGCCGTCGCCTCTGCGACCAACACGATGGCCTGCTGTATCGGCAAGACAGCGGGTCACTGCGAGTCGGGCATCGCGGCTGAGGCGGTTCCGGAACCTGAGCCGGAGCCGATGTGCGGGTTAACGGATCCGCACGCCGAGGACGACGAGATCACCATCGTCGCAGAGCCCGTCAAACACGATCCCCACCATTCCGCTGAAACACCCTCATCACAGCCTGCTGCTGAAAGTAAATCCTTAGGCCGTCCGTGTGAGATGGACTGCTGCGCATATGCTGTAGCCTCTTCACGAAGACAAAAGCGTGATGACGCTGCTGCTGAGTTCATCGCACGGCTCCTTTCGCCGTCAACGACCGCCTCGCAGTTTGAGAGTGTCTCGCTCTCGTTCTCATCAAACGAAGACTGGGAACAGACCAGTCCTCGCGGCCCGCCTGCCCTCCTTTAAGTAATTTTCTCAATTAGAAGATCTACTTGACCCCGGAGGGAACATGAAAATCCGTGTCTATCTGTGTCTTGTCTTACTATCCACCGTATCCGTGGTTCATGCACAGCAAAGCGTGACATCAGGCACACTCAGCGGCCGAATTGAGGACGCGAGTGGCGCGTCAATCAACGGCGCGAGCGTAGTTGCCACGCATCTCGAAACAAATCAACATCTCGCCACGACCAGCGACTCCGAGGGACGTTATCGATTCCCTTACCTTCGCACCGGCGTCTACGATCTGAAGATCGACGCCGAGGGCTTTTCGACTGTAACGAAGCAGTTGACGGTTTCAGTGGGCCAGGCTCTCGACATGCCGGTGAAACTCGACGTCGCAGGTGTTTCCGCGCAGGTAAACATCAGCCAGGAGGTGCCGATCGTCGAGACAGTTCGAACGCAGATCACTGAAACGATCCGGCCGAACGAGATCCACGAACTGCCGCTCAACACGCGCAACTATCTCGACCTCGCGCTGCTGATCCCCGGTGTCTCGCCGACAAACACCGGCAGCAATCAGCGGTTTGCCGAGACTTCGGCTGTTCCCGGACAGGGCATTTCAATCGCGGGCCAGCGCAACCTGTACAACAGTTTCATCGTCGATGGCGTGTCGGCGAATGACGACGCGGCCGATCTGACGGGAACGTATTACAGTGAAGAAGTCATCGACCAGTTTCAGGTGGTGACTTCCGGAGGCATTGCGGAGTTTGGGAGGGCTTCGGGTGGCGTCGTCAACATCCTCACGAGGTCGGGGACGAACGACTGGCGCGGCGGTCTCTACGGCTTCTTCCGCAACCAGCGCTTTGACGCTCGCAATCCACTCGCGCCGACCAGGGATCTTCTGACGCAGGCGCAATACGGCGCGACGATCGGCGGTCCTCTCAAACGCGACCGCACGTTCTTCTTCTCAAACTTCGAGCAGACGCGGCGAAACTATTCTGCAGTCATTACGATCTCACCAGCCGCAGTCAGCACGATCAATAACCGCCTGCGTGCTGTGAACTATGGTGGACCGTTGATCGAAACCGGCGTGGTGCCGGCGAGTTTCGATACGACCAACTTCTTCACGCGCATCGATCACAGTCTTAGTTCACGGAATCAGATCAGTGCCCGTTACAGTCTCTACCACATCAATGCCGTCAATTCGCGCACTGTGGGTGGACTGAACGCTGTGAGCCGCGGTACAGGGTTGAACAATACTGATCAGACGGTGCAGATCAGCAACATCACGACCTTCAGCCCACGCACGCTGAACGAGGCGCGTTTTCAGTACACGAACAGCCGTCTCGATGCGCCGGTGAACGACACTGTCGGACCGGCAATCGGAATTTCAGGAATCGCAAACATCGGTATCGCGACATTCTCACCGCTGGGTCGCGACATCAACCTGCTTGAGGCAGTCAACAACATCTCGACGCAACGCGGCGCGCATACGTTGAAGGTCGGCGGCGGTTTTCTCTACAACCGCGTCAACATTTTCTTTCCGGGAGCTCTGGAAGGCGTTTACCAGTTTACGTCGATGAACAACTTCCTGAGCGGCAACTACCTTTCTTACCAGCAGGCGTTTGGTGTGCCGAGCCAGTTTCAGTCAAATCCAAATGTCGGCGTGTTTGCGCAGGATGAGTGGCGCGTGCGGCCCGATCTCACGATCAATGCGGGCGTGCGCTACGATCTGCAGTTTCTGCCGGATCCGATTGAGACGGATACCAACAACGTCGCGCCACGAGTCGGCATCGTTTACGCGCCGGGTGATCGAAAGACTGTGATTCGCGCGAGCTTCGGGCTTTACTACGACCGCGTTCCACTGCGTGCGACGTCGAATGCGTTGCAACGTGATGGTTCAAAGTATGTTGTGGTCCAGTTGTCGCCAACTCAACCGGGCGCGCCGGTGTTTCCGAACGTGCTGTCAGTTCAGCCGGCGACGCTTCCGACCCGGCCAAACATCACGCGTATCGATCCGGAGATGGAAGTGAGTTACAGCCAGCAGGCGAATTTCCAGGTCGAACGCGAACTGCCGGGCAATGCTGTCGTGTCAGTCGGATACCTGCACGTGCGCGGGCTTCATCTCATTCTTTCGCGCAACCTGAACGTGCCGAGGTTCCCTGCTTCCGCAGGCATTCCGAATCTTGGCCGGCCGGATCCGAACTGGGGCAACATCTCACGCTTCGAAGGCTCGGGAACTTCCAACTACGACGGCATGGTCGTTTCTTTCAACAAGCGTGCAGCGCGTTGGGCGAATGTGCGTGTGTCGTATACGTTGTCGAAAACGATCGACGACGCCGGAAACTTTTTCTTCTCGAGTGTGCAGGACAATTTCAACATTCGCGACGACCGCGGTTTGTCTGACAACGATCAGCGGCACCGCCTCGTTGTGAGTGGTTCGATCGAAGCGCCGCAGCAGGGCACGGATAAAGGTTTTCAACGCGCGCTACGCGGGTTCCAGTTTGGTTACATCTTCACGTACGGTTCGCGCCTGCCTTTCAACGTCCTGGTTGGCAGCGATCGAAACCTCGACACAAACAACAACGACCGGCCCGCTGGTGTTGGGCGTAACACCGGTCGCGGTTTTGATTTCGCCTCACTGGATTTGCGCGTGAGTCGAAAGTTTCGACTTACGGAGCGAGTCGAGTTGCAGCTACTGGCTGAAGGGTTCAACGTCCTGAATCGCGCGAATTTCGGAGTGCCGAACAATACGTTCGGTCCGGGCGTGACGCCGCTGCCGGCGTTTGGTCAGCCGACGGCGGCGTTTGATCCGAGGCAGTTTCAGTTTGGGATGAAAGTCAGTTTTTAACCGCGGATGACACGGATTATGAATACACGATCTTTCTGCTTGATTGCGGGCGTTGTTTTGATTGGGGTTCTTGGGGTCGCGGGTTGGACTTTGAGTCGAGGAACGGGTCAGGAAGTGGGGCCTGCGTCCGCTCCGCGACTGGTCCAACTCTCGACGCCGGGTGTTGATGCGGCGGAGCCTGTCACGGCGTCGGCGGCTGATGGAACGTTCTACGTCGCGTGGGTTAATCACGAGGCGAAGAAAGCTGATGTAATGCTTGCGCGTTTCAACGGCGACGGCGAGATGCAGGGCGCGCCTGTGCGTGTGAACCGCAATCAAGGTGTTGCGACTGCATGGCGTGGCGATCAGCCGAGCCTGTCAGTGGCGCAGGATGGAACCCTGTATGTTGTTTGGACTGCGCGTGTCGAGGCAGGAAGCAAGCACGGCACGGATCTTTTTATGTCAGTGTCGAATGATCGCGGGCAGAGTTTTGCGAGCGAAGTGAAGATCAACGATGACAAAGTTCCCGGCGCGCATGGGATGCACTCGCTTGCTGTTGCAAAATATGGACGAATTTACGTCGGCTGGCTCGACGAGCGAAACGTCAGCGCACCCAAGCCGTCGACAAAAGCCGACGGCCATCACATGGAGAGCAACCGGGAACTTTATCTCGCGTACTCGACCGATGGCGGGCGCAGTTTTTCTGCAAACCGGAAAGTTGCTGTCGATGCGTGCCCGTGTTGCAAGACGTCGCTGGCCGTTGGTGCTGATGGAACGGTGTATGCGGGATGGCGTCAGGTTTTGCCGGGAAACTTCCGACACATCGCGGTTGCGAGCTCGACAGACGGCGGTCAGAACTTTTCACGTCCGGTGATCGTCAGCGACGATCGCTGGATGCTCCAGGGCTGCCCTGTTTCCGGCCCATCGCTTTCTGTCGACGCTGGCGGGAGTTTGAAAGTAGTCTGGTACGCGGCTGGTGAAGCTAACGCGCCGGGGCTTTACTTCGCGGAGTCGAAGGACAAAGCACAGAGCTTCTCCGCGCGACAGTTGGTTTCGCAGGAAGCCGTACGTGGCACGCCGGCACTCGCTTCGGCGAACAACAACGCGACGATTGCGCTGTGGCAAAGCTCGAACGCCGCGGAAACAAAGATGGCCGAACTCGGGAAGGCGGGCGTGCCGGCGAGTGTGGCAGCGAATGCGGAACTGCCCGCGGGGACGGTCGCAAATGGTAAGCTGTTCGTCGCGTATATTGCGAAAGAGAAAGAAAAACGAAGCGTGTGGCTGGTGAGGGCTGATTGATGATTCGAGTAATTACCGTTTGTATCGGGCTGCTTGTGGTTGCGGGATGTAACAGGCAGGCAGCGCACCCTGTAGCGACGCCTTCACCCTTGCCGGTGGGGCCCGCGGCCGCAGTGCAAACGCACACTTACCAGGGCGTTGGGATCGTGAAGTCTCTGAATCCGAAGCGTCCGGGGATCGAGATCGCTCACGAGGATATTGAAGGGCTGATGCCTGCGATGCAGATGGAGTTTGAGGTTCCGGATGGAAAGTTGCTCGAGGGCCTCGCGGTGAACGATCGGATTGATTTCACGATCGAGGACGGCGTGGGCGATATGAGGGTCGTCGCGATCAAGAAGAAATAAGCCACGGATTTACGCGAATGAACGCGGATCAGAAAAGAGTTTCTGTCATTCGGGCAAAAACTCTTTTCTGATCCGCGTTCATTCGCGTAAATCCGTGGCTTAGATTTTTCTTACGTCTTCTGCAGAGCTGCGAGCGCCGCGAGCACTTCCTCGCTGTGAACCTTCACGTTCACCTTCTCAAACACCTTCGCAATCTTTCCCTGCGGATCGATGATGAACGTATTCCGCGCCGAAAGCTTCGCACCGCCATACTCCATGATCGATCCATACTGCTCCGACACCTTCGCATCCGTGTCCGACAGCAGCTTGAAGTTCAATCCTTCCTTCGCGCAGAACTCTTTGTGCGATTCGGTCGTGTCAACACTGACCCCAAGGATCACCGCGTTCGCCGCTTCATACTTCGCGAGGTCGCGCTGGAAGTTGCGGGCCTCGATCGTGCAGCCCGGCGTCATGTCCTTCGGGTAGAAGTAAAGCACCACCCACTTGCCTTTGTAATCAGCAAGACTTACGGCCTTGCCTTCATTGCTGTTAAGACTGAACGCCGGCGCCGCTGCTCCCACAGCCGGCAGTTCACTGACTGCGTTAACACGGTTGCAAGCCACCACGGCCACAATCGCAAACGCGAGAAGAAAAGCGTACTTACCCATTTCCCTGATCCTCCGCATGATGAATTTACCTACTGATTCGCGTACTGCGCCACAATGCGTTCGCGTATCTGCGCCGGACTCATCTTCTGGTCCCGCTCGAGTGTCAACGCGAGTAACGCCTCGTTCACACAAACAGCACAGTGCGCGGCGTGATCGTCTTCAAAACAACTGTAGAGACTCTTGTGTCCAAAGCCCTGATCGCAATAGCAGTAGCAAGGCAACTGCGCGATCGTCACCGGAATTTGCCTGACTGCGCGATAAGCCTCGCGCGTCGCGCCTGTGAATCGTTCCGGGTCGAGAGTTGGAGCCAGGCTGGCGCGACTCGGCGCCACCGTAAGGAAGGCCGGCACATTTTTCGCACCGGCATTTTGCGGGGGATGATTGTGACCGTCGTGAGATTGACCATTGGACGGGGCAGTTCCAGCCGTTGCGGGTTTATTAGCCGATCCTGAATTGGCTCCAATCCGCGTGGGTTTATTTGTGGAGGCTGAGTTGACGATCAACACCGCAGCCACCACCAGCAACGCAATGCCGCCCAGTAAAAACCAGTTCTTCTTCATACTTACTCCTTAAAATCAGTGCGTTCCATGCATCCGGCTCATCGTCATTTGAGACGGACGCACTCTAAGAAAAAGCTTCCAGGAAACCGGATTCGCGCCGTAAATCGGATCGAGAAGCGATGGTTTGGAATAAAAAGTAACATCACTTCCGATTGCGAGCGAGGTCGTATCAGTATTCCAGATATCGCGGGCGCCGCCAAATGTGTAGGCACCGATCCGAAACGATGGATGATGATCGGTGATGCCCAGCTTTAGACGATCCGAGTCGCGCAGGAGTTGGTTCTTATCGGACAGCTCGAGACGCGTGTAGAGGTAATTTTTGTCGAGAAACTTCACGGTCGATTCCGCTACATATCCGTTCAGATTGAAGATCTCGTCGTCGTGACTCTCGTGGTTTCTGCCCCAGATCACGCTCGAAGCCCAGTTGCCACGTTCGAAGGGACGGTTGTAACTAATCGACGCGGTTGTACGACGAACGTCGCCGGGTTCGAGTGCTTCGGGATTTCGCAGGAAACCATGACTCACCTGCATCGACCAGTTGCTGTTTGGCGCAAACTGTAATCGCGCGCTTCGCGAGTTCCAGGGACCGGCTTCGAAGTTGTAGCGGTTCTCGCCCGGCTCGCGGCCGTTGAAGATTGAGCCTTCGAGTTTGAACCAGCGATACGTGAAACCGGTAGTCACAACGCCGAACGCGATGTGTGTCGAGTCCTGGTAGTGGTGCGACAACGGCGCCGACGTGTTTTCCGAGGCTGAAGCACGATGCATGAACGCGTTTGGTCCAAGTGCAGGCTCGCCGGGATAACCGCCGTAAACGAACCAGCTCGCACGTTCGCCGATCGGAACGGTGTAATTCGCACTCAGTTCCATGAACAGATCGTGCGGGTGCTGTCGATCGACGATCAGCTCGCCTTTGTAAGTTTCACCTGTCTGGAAAAGTAATGGAGAGCCGCCTGGCGGAAACGTGAATGGCTCGGCGCTGAACATGCCGCGCAACTCGAGCGTGCCGGGGCCAACGCGACGGACCGCGGCGGGCATGAACCAGTTTGCAGATTCAAACTTCGTCACGCCTCTTGGGCCACCTTGCGCGTTGACGCCGAGCGTGAAGTTGTAGTGAAACATCAGCAGCCACTCGCCGGCTTGTTTGTGCAACATCGGCATCGGGCTCGATGCAGGCTGCCAGGACGTGCCGGAGCCCATGCGGCCCATCGGACTCAGGTTTGATTCGCTCTCGCCGAGGCGGATGAACATTTGATCGCCGTGCATCACGAAGATGCCGTGGTCCATGTGCATCGGTTCCGCGGGATCTTCTTCTACAGGAGCTTCAGTTGTTGTTGATGCGGCGGGAGATGGCGTTGCCGCGGGTTTCGGTGGTGGCGTGTGACCTTCGTGCTGAGCCGGGACGGGGATAAACGCGGAAAAAAGCACGATCGTGCACAGTAGTGCATACTTGTAGTAATTCATATGGAACGTTGAAAAGGGGGCGGTCGCGAACGGCCGCCCCCAGGCATTTACGCCTTCTTGTGCTTGTCCTTGTGTTTGCAGCACGAGCTCTTGGTCTTTCCATCGTGCTTCATTTCGCACGAATCGCCACAGCACGCACCATCTTTGTGATCTGCGTGACTCTTCGCGCCGTCTTTCGCTTTCATCTTGCACGAGTCGCCACTGCAGCAACCCTCTTTCGCCTCGGCGTTCGCTGTGCCCTCTGCTTTCATCGGGCACGAGCCGTTGTTGCAACAACACGACTCCATTGCACAACAGGTTTCGGTCTTACTCTTCTGATCGCCTTGAGCGGGGGTTTGCGCGATGGCTACTGCGAATGCAACAAGCAATAACCCAAGCAGCATTACAAGAATGGTTTTCTTTCGGGGTGTCATTTTAGTTCTCCTGTTTCAAGAGGTTTATGCCACGCCGCGCGGGTGCGCACACCAGCACGTCGTCAGAGGAAATCGTTTGCTGATTGGGCAGATCTCTAGATCAGGAAAACACAACAACGAAGGTGGGTAGGACCACGATTCGGGAGGAACGACTTAACTAGCGAGATGTTCAACTGTTCTGTCTTCGTCTCAATGAGTGGCAACGCCGCAACTGGTAAACGTCCGGGATCGCTCACTTGTCCGCTGTTCTTCGACGTCGCCGCAGTGGCATTCACCATGAGCGGGCAGTCTTTCATCATGCCAAGCGGAGTTGGCACGAGCGCCGGGAGACCCTGCGGTTGTTTGGTATTGCCGGCTATCTTCTTTGCCGGCTTTTTCTTTGCTGGATTCTTCGCGGCGCAACAGTCATGCGCGGAAGGAGCAGAAACGTGACAGCTATCGCCGGCAACTACTGTCTGCGACGAAGCGTCAGGTTGGAGATCGGCGGCAACGACAGTGCCGCTACAGCCAAGCAGGCATCCGCCAGCCATCCACATGGAAACGCTGACGCATAGCAGCAATCTCACAGCCTTCATTGAAAGGAGAGAGAACATTGCAGCCTGAGTCTACTCCCGAAGCGCCCTGTTTGTCGAGAATAGGTCCTATACGTCCTATAAGACCTATAGGACGTATAGGACCTATATAAAATCCTTTGCAGCAGAATCGTAATTAAATTCCAGCACTTCTGTAACCGGTGACTTGGTAGCTTTTAATCACGGCGGGAGAAAATTATTGGGAGAAACTTTAGGGAATGAGTATCGATAAAAACAAAATTAAAACTCAGGACGAGCTGGATGAACCCGCGCCGATTGATCAAGTCGAACAACGCGTCGAAGCTGAAATGAGAAAGCTGGAAGATCAGGCTAAAAGGGACGTCGCCGAGGGCTTGGAACAACAGGACGAAGGGTAGAGACTATTCTCAACCCTTCTCAACCAACGCATCTTCAAGCGCTTTCTTCAACTGAGGCGGCGTTGCTTGAGGATCGAACCCGATGAATCGTTTCAGAATGCGGCCGTCGCGCGCGATGATGAAGCTCTGCGGAATCGACGTTCGGCCCTGCATCAACGTCTGCGCCACTTCGCGCGTGGCCCAACCGATCTGATAATCCACTTCATACTCACGCACGAAGTTCATCACAGTTTGCGCAGAGGCCTCCGGGTCTTCGGTTGAGAGCCCGATCATCTCAACTCCACGACTCTGAAACTCCTTGTGCAGCTTGACGAGTTCCGGTGTTTCACTGCGACATGGACCACACCACGTGGCCCAAAGATTTACCAGCAAAACTTTTCCTGAGTAGTTGGCAAGCTTGATCGGCGCGCCGCTCGCCGCCTTGTTTTCAGCGTCGAGCACCAGTCGCGGCAACATCGTCAATCCGGTGTTCGCCGGTCGCTTCGGTGCAACACCAGGTTTCACTTCCACTCGCGGCTGCGGATCGTTTGAGTTACAACTCGAAACTCCAAACGCAGCGAGCAGGCCCAGCACGATTACCGTCGACACAAGTCGCAGCGGCGTCCAGAACTTTACGTCTTTCAAAACTTTCTTACTTTCTGACATTCCTAAATCACTTTTTGCCAAACCTGAACGACTCGAGTATCACGGGCGCCTCGCCCCTTTCGCCGACATCTTCCACCGAAGACAATTCAGGAGCAAGAGATGTGGTAAGCATGCTTAAGGTTGCGCCTGCCGTGTCTCCCTGGTTGCCGGTCGGCAGAAAAATCACTCGGCCCCAAACCTGGATGTCGCCGCGTTCCGTTCCCTTCGAAAGGCCCTGCCATCTGAATTCATAGCCCTGCAGCGAGTTTACCGTCGTCGGGCCTTCGGAAACCTTGCGATACTCGGGAATGATCTTCGCGAGCGAGTTGCTAAACTCCTGCACACGTTGTGGGAAGCTCGGCAAGTCGCCCTGATAAGTGCCGGTGCTCGTGTACCAGCCTACCGCAAAATTCTCCTGAGTAAAATCCGGCGGCAGCATTCGATCGACTTTGACGAAGTTTGTCGCCCCTGCAACCCCGGCCTTCTTATCGCGTGCCCACGACTCAGGATAGTAAAAGGAGAAATCGAAATAATGCTCCGCCAGCTTTCCGTCGAGGTCCTCGTTCGAATTTACAAACTGAACCGTGCCCGCGGGCGGCACAAAAGTATCTTCCGGTGACGGCGATGGCGATGGTGCTTCCACTGAACTGGCGGGTGTCGGCGTGCTGACGTTTATGTTCTCGATGGGCCGATCCGTATTTCGCTGCGCCGACATCTCGTCCAGACGCGGCTTCACAAACGCGAAAAACGCGCCCGCCAAAACTCCGCCAGTCAGCAGCAGGAACGCAAGTATTCCGCCGATGATCCACGGCAACTTCGATTTCGGCTGGACCTGTGCGGGCGGCGGCAGTGGCGCCGAAGCTGCAGTGGCAGGCGGTTGTAGATTTGCCGATGTCACAGGTTCCGGAACACGTGGCGGCGCCGTCGCCATCGATTGAGGCGGCGACGGTTGCGGTGGTGCCGGCTGTGTCGCTGCGGGCGGTGGCGGCGGAGACGGCGGTGCTGGTGGTGCCGGCGGTGGCGCGATGTCGGCAGTGTTGGGCGCGGACGGGGCCGTTGCTGGACCAGTGTTGCGCGGCAGTGCAACCGTAGCAGGGTAGTTCTCGATGATGGTCGCGTTTGGATCCGGCAGGTCGCGGCTCGTCGGTCTTTCCGACGGAGCATTCAGGTCGATGGACGTAGCACGCATCGTCGCGTTCGGATCAAACGTTTGCGGCGCTATCAACAAGCCACCATCAAACGTGCAAAACTTCTGGCCTTCATCAGGGAACGTACGATTACACTTGGGGCAACTCTTCATACACGGGGACCTCTTGAACGGGAGTCAAATTTAGCCACAAGCACAAACGTGGCGAAAGCATCGAGCATCAGTTAGAACGGGCTTTGGCGAGCTTCTGGGCAGCTCCGCTGTTGCCTGGATCGAGTTCGAGCGCGCGCTGGTACGCACGAACGGCGTTGTCTTTCTGCTTCAACTTCAGATAACCGTCACCAACGCCCTCAAAGCCAAACAATCCGGCGAGCTGTTTCTTGTCACCCGCGCCTGCAAACTCAGAGGCTCGTTCGTAATTTGCTTCCGCATCACTGAAACGATCCATTCCGAGATACGCACGGGCAAGCAGGTTGAACGGCTGAAACGCGCGCGAGCTCACTTCAGTCGCAGTCTTCAAATATGGTTCAGCTTCCTGGAACCTCCGGTAAACAATCAACAGGCGGCCCATCAGCAGTAACGAGGTCGGGTTTTGCGGATCGAGCTCGAGTGCTTTTTTCAAGACCGGCTCTGACTGCGGCCACAACTGTTCACCCTGAAGCGACTCGGCAATCAGATTCAGCGTCGCGGGATCCTTCGCCAACTCGATCGCCTTGTTATACAACGGCGCGGCTTCGGCCGGCTTTCCCATGCGATTGAGCGCCCGCGCGAGGTGTGCATACGCGGCTGCAAACGTCGGATCTAATTCGATCGCGCGTCGATAAGAATGCTCCGTTTCACTGTTTACCAACCCACGCGCTTGCAGTGCGACGCCGAGCCGGTCCCAGCCAACGGCATTCTTCGGATCGAGTTGAACTGAACGACGTGCAAACCCTTCTGCGTCGGCAAATCTCTTCGCGTTATCGCCGCCCGGGCGAGGTTGGACCAACACGACACTCAGCGCGACGTACGCGTCGGCGCTGGTCGGGGCCCACGCAATCGAGTTGCGATAAGCGGCTTCAGCATCTTCCCAGCGTTGCTGATCTGCGTATACGTTACCCAATCCATAAGCTGCGCGCGCGTCGCGTGCTTTGAGTTTCAGAATCTCTTTGTACGATTCTTCGGCTTCCGCGAACTTGCGTTGATCGCGAGCCTGGTTGCCTTTGTCGAGCAGATCCTCGATGCGCTCAGCGACGGCTGCCGAAGCGCGTGGGCGTGCTGGTCCGGTCGTGCGGCTTCCGGGTTTGGTGGTTGTTGCGCCCGGCTTCTTTTTAGCTTCCGGATTCCTGGCCCGAAAAATTCCGGCGCCACCACCAACGTCTGCGCCGACATCCTGACCAACCACCACGGCGATGGCACTCACGCTCAAACAAACTGCGGCACAACTCCGGACCACAGCGCGCAGTATTGCGTTAGTTCTCATCATTACTCTCCCAAATGCTGTTTGGTAAACAAAGACTCAGGACAAAGAACTTCTTATGGATCACTGAAGAACTACTGCGTTGGATTGTAGATCAGCTTCCCACCACGGCAAAGGGCACCAGATCCGCGTCATCCGTGTTACGAACCGGCGCGTACAAGCCGGAAGCCCAGCATCGTCTCCTGAGTGGTAGGCGGAACAAACTGCCGCATGCACGACGATGCCGGAAGATCGGTCCTGTTCGGATCGCTAACGTAAGCACCACCACGAATAGTCACTAAGTTCTGAGCATCGACCGGAATCTGCACCGGATTTCCCGGATATGCCGTCACCTTTGACGACGTCCATTCCCAGACGTTTCCGAGCAAATCAGCCACGCCCCAACGGTTTTTCCCATCCGGCAACGAGCCGACGGGCGCGGGCGCAGTCTTTTTAAATACGGCGAAATTGTCTTTCCATTCCGGACCCCACGGGTAAAGGTCGTTCTGGCTGCCGTTTCGCGCGGCGTATTCCCACTCCTGCTCGGTCGGTAAACGATACGTAACGCCATCGCGCTTCGATCGCCACGCGGCAAAATCGTTCGCGTCGTTCAATGAGACGTTCACCACGGGCCACAGCTCCTGCCCGAACGGCGGTTTCTTCTCGGCCCAGTGCTTCGGCGCGGCACGGTTGGTCTCGTTGATGAACTCGGCGTACTCGGTGTTCGTCACTTCCGTCCGGTCCATCATGAAAGTTTGCACGGTCACGGAATGCGGAGGAGTTTCCTGTAAAGGACCATCCTGACGTCCCATCATGAAACTTCCGCCTTCGATTCGAACCATGTCGGGCTTCGTCTTTTCCCCGGGTTGAAGCAGAAAGTAAGCAGTGATACCAACGGCCGCGAGCACGAGCACCAGCAACGCCGCGCCGATGAGTACGAAAGGAAGTCGTTTTCGTTTTGGACTCAGGTCGACGATCATCGGCTTGCCTGGTCCAACCGGACGGCTCGGCGCGACGACGTCGGGCACCGCGGGCCTTGCTTGCACTCGCGTAGTCTCCGGATCTTCAGCGCCGGCAGGCGGAATGCTTTGTTCAACCCGGCCGAATTGTGGCTGGCTGTCGACAAGCGATGGGAACGACGCGTCGAAATTTGTGTCCTGCGCGACCGGAGGCTGAGTTGCGGAAAGATTTGGTGTGTCTTTTACCAGGGGCGTCGTCACAGCGATGGTGCGGTTCGGATCCAGCATCACCGTTTCTTTCATCGCAGCAACAACCGGCGCCGGTGCTGCATTCAATGCCGCATGAAGTTCCCTGAGGAAGTTTGGAATCGAGTCGATACGCGCGCTGACTTCTTTTTCCAAAGCATGGCGCACGACCGCTTCGACCGCAGGTGGGACCGACACTCCCATCGACTGGAAACTCGGCGGCGGCATCGTCAGATGCTTCTTCATGATCGACGGAATCGACGATCCTTTAAAAGGAACTTCGCCAGCGAGCATCTGGTAGAGAATGACGCCGAGACTGTAAATATCGGCACGCGCGTCGGGTTCTTCGTCAGACCACTGTTCCGGCGCCATGTAGAACGGCGATCCCATGAGCCCGCTCGTCTGCGCCTGAATGAACGAACCGAGCAGCTCGCCCGACTTAATCTTCGCCAGACCGAAGTCGAGTATCTTCACGCCTTCCGCAATCGGAACATCATCCTGGACCATGATGTTCAACGGCTTGAGATCGCGGTGCACGATGTTTTGTCGATGGGCCGCTCCAACACCGGCGGCGATCGCGCTGATAAACTCCCACGCGCGTTCGGGCGACATCGCGCCTTCGGTCGTCAGTATGTCCTGCAGCGATCGACCTTTCACAAACTCCATCACCAGAAAAGGCATCGTGCCGCGCACCACGCCAAAGTCAGTTACCGCGATGATGTTCTGATGACGAATGGCCGCTGCCGCCAGGGCTTCCTGGCGAAAACGCGTGGTGAGCATCGGATCGTTGCCGACCAGATCCGGCAGGATGACTTTTATCGCGTGAGGCGTTTTGAGAAAGATGTGACGCGCCTGAAATACGACGCCCATGCCGCCCTGCCCGAGACGACGCTCGAGCAGGTAGCGGGCATCAAGTGTGGGTTCACCTAAAAGCGACGGTGCAGTCGGCTCACCGTCCTGGGGACAGTGATTGGTTTCGTCGGGGTAGCAGCGCTTACACTTTGGGCACTCTTTCATCTAATTCCGAAACCGCCGAGTGCAAAGATTAACACGAATCAGCGGATCACGACGTTTACAAGTCTGCGAGGCACGACGATCACCTTCACCACCTCGTGGCCGTCGATCAACGCACGGACGCGTTCATCTGCGAGTGCCGAAGCACGCAGCTCGTCTTCCGACACGTCAGGCGAAGCAATCACGCGTGACCTGAGTTTTCCGTTTACCTGGATCGGAATTTCCAGTTCCTCACGTTGAGCGAGCTCCGGATCGGCAACGGGCCAACGCGGCACTTGTTTTAACAAGCCGCCTCTGTGACCGAGCCCTTCCCACATCTCCTCGGCGACGTGCGGCGTAAACGGTGCCAGCATCACTACGAGCGCCTCGAGCGCTTCGCGCACGGCGAACACGTCTGATTCCGAAGCTTGCGCGGGATCGGCGTTGAAATCGGCGAGCTGATTGAACAACTCCATCAACGCCGCAACGCTCGTGTTCAGGTGCAACTCCTGGAAGTCGCTCGTGATCTTTGCGATTGTCTGGTGCGTCTTCCGGCGTAACGTACGCGCTTCCGGACTGAATTCCATCGGATCGGATGGTCCAGCCGGGATTGAGAGTCGTTCCTGCCATCTCCACACCATCGTGTAGACACGTCGCAGGAAACGGACCGCGCCTTCGATGCCGCTTTCGGACCAGCGCAACTCGTTTTCAACCGGAGCAGCGAACAGCACGAACAATCTCGTCGCATCGGCGCCAAACGCGGTGATCATCTCGTCAGGATCGACCCCGTTGCCCAGACTCTTCGACATGGCTTTCCATTCGTCGGTGCCTTCGACGCGGTTGGTCACCATGCCTTGCGTCAACAAACGCTTTACCGGCTCATCGGAATCGACGAGTCCGATATCGCGCATGAACTTGTTCCAGAAACGCGTGTAGATCAGGTGCATCACGGCGTGTGAATCGCCGCCGATGTACTGGTCCACCGGAGTCCACTGTTTCACGATCTCGGGATCGAACGGTTGTGCCTCGTTGCGCGGATCGCAGTAGCGGAAGAAGTACCACGATGAATCGACAAACGTGTCCATCGTGTCAGTCTCGCGACGAGCTGGACCATGACAGTTCGGACAGATTGTGTTCACAAACTCCTGCACGCCCGCGAGTGGCGACTCGCCGGTTCCCGTGAACTCCGCCCTATCAGGCAACATCACCGGCAGCTGATCGTACGGAACCGGAACCATTCCGTCCTTGTCGCAATAGATCACAGGCACAGGCGCGCCCCAGAAGCGTTGACGAGAAACGCCCCAGTCGCGAATGCGATACGTGACTGCGGCTTCGCCGAACCCATGCTGTTTTGCGTAGTCTGCCATCTCGCGGATCGCGACTTCCGACAGCTTGCCGCCCCACTCACCGCTGTTGATCAAAACACCGTAGTCGGTGAACGAATGCTTCATCTCGGCAGACGCATCGCCACCCGTGGTCGGCATCGGTTCGGCAGTCAGTTGATCGTGAGTGACAGGCGCGATCACCTGCCTGATAGGCAACGAGTACTTTTGCGCAAACTCGAAATCGCGCTCGTCATGCCCGGGCACACTCATCACCGCGCCCGTGCCGTATTCGATCAACACGTAGTTTGCGACCCAGACCGGCAGAGTCTCGCCACTGAACGGATTGATTGCGAGCACACCGGTGTTGAGTCCTTCCTTCTCTTCTTCCTCGCGGCCCGCGGCTCTTAAGAGTTTTATTCTAAGTGCGAACCCTTCGACGTCGCTCTTCAGCGCCGAGCCTGCGAGCAACTCGTTCAACAGCGGATGGTCTGGTGACATCACGATCGCTGTCGCGCCGTAGATAGTGTCGATGCGCGTAGTGAACACACGTATCTTCTTGTCACTGTCTTTGACTGCGAAGTCGATAAACGCGCCTTCACTGCGGCCGACCCAGTCGCTCTGTCGTTTCAGAACTTTGTCAGGCCAGCCGGCTTCGATCTGCTTGATGTCGGCGACGAGCTGTTCGGCGTAGTCAGTGATTCTTAAAAACCACTGTTCCAGATCGCGTTTCTCGACCGGCGTTGAGCAGCGCCAGCAGATGCCGCCTGACGATTGTTCGTTCGAGAGCACAGTCTCTTCTTTCGGACACCAGTTGACCTGCGAGATCTTCTTATAGGCTAAACCGCGCTCGAGCATCTTCAGAAAGAACCACTGGTCCCACTTGTAATAGTCAGGACGGTGCGCGGCGATCTCGCGCGACCAGTCGTAACTGATGCCGAGACGTTGCAACTGCCCGCGCATGTGCGCGATGTTGTTCTCGGTCCAGTCGCGTGGGTTCACACCGCGTTTGATCGCGGCCTGTTCAGCGGGTTGGCCGAAGCTGTCCCAGCCGATGGGATGCAGCACGTTGAAACCCTGGAGACGCTTGAACCACGCGAGCGCGTCGCCGATGGCGTAGTTGCGCACGTGCCCCATGTGCAGGAAGCCCGACGGGTAAGGCAACATCTCGAGGCAGTAAAACTTCTCGCGCGGATCCTCGGTTTGCGTCTGGAAAACGCCGCCCTCAGCCCAGGCGCGTTGCCACTTCGTTTCGATCTGTTCAGGAAAGTATTTTTCGTCCATAACGTTATCCAATCATACAGGTAACACGTTTTTACCAAACCGCACAAAGCCATACATGGCTTGACCGCGGATTATTTCGATTGCTTTGTGAGTTGGAGTCGCCGCTCCGCAGGAAAACGCGCTTAGGCGCGTCGCAGAAGCGGCACCGTTAGGACGAGTTTAGTGAGTGACTGCCACGAAATCATGGGGTGCATTGTAGGGGAAATTATGAAGCGCGTCTAGATCGTGTTCGTCGCTTTCTGCGCGACTCCTGTTGCATGAAGCGGCGGAGAGCAAAATTAATCATGACGTTTTGTCCCTCGCCCATGTCTCGGTACCACGCGGCCAGGTCGCGATCGAGTTTCACGAGCAATTCCTCTTTGGGTTCACGAACCTCAAGCGGCGGGACCACGACGGCGCGAGCAAACATTTCATCCGTCCACTCCGGGATCTCAGAAAAATCGATGTCTTCATCTGACATCTCGTCCAGCCGCTTAAAATCAGTTCCATATTCCTCTGAAGTATTTGATTTCTTCATTTCTTGTTGCCCTTCTCGCTGAAATTACCCTGACAACATCGTCTGTCCACGTGTGGACGACCGCGACCACGTGGCCCTTGAGCAAACCCAACGTAAAAAACCGGTTCTCGCCGTAATCGAACCTATCATCCGGGTCAGTGAGTGGCGCGGTTGCAAACACCTCGGCAAGCTCGGCGAAATCAATTCCATGACGCCGGAGATTAGAAAGGCGCTTAGCCTCATCCCATTCAAATCTTACGTGAGGTTTCATGTGAGGATGTAGTTATGGGATTGTAACTACATCACTTATCGGAGACAAACGACCTTAGCGCCGCGAGGTTTTTGAGATCCGCGCGGGGATCGTCGTAGGGAGTTTCAAGGATGAAGGCCGCGTGTTTGAGTTTTGGGTGGCGGGCGACGCGGCGCAGGGCTTCGGCGCCGATGTGGCCTTCGCCGATGTGCCAGTGACGATCGACACGGGAGTTGTACGCCGCGCGCGAGTCGTTGAAGTGGATGGCGCGGACGTTCCTGACCTTCACTGTCTTTTGAACTCGTTGCAGCAACGCGTGCAGGCCGTCTTCCTCGCGGATGTCGTAGCCCGCGGTGAAGGCGTGCGCTGTATCGAGACAGACGCCGATCGGAAGCTTCGGGCAGAGACGCATGATCACGTCGAGATGTTCAAAACGATGACCGATGCAGAAGCCTTGTCCCGCGGTGTTCTCGAGCAGGATGCGCAGTGAACCAAACCTCACACCCTTACACGCGATCTTCAAACTCGCCGCACACAACGCGAGCGCATCCTCCTCGCAGGCGCCGCGCCCGCTGCCAGGATGGACCACGAGATAATCAACACCGAGCAGCAGCGCACGCTCGACTTCCTCGCGGAATGACTGACGCGACTTTTGCAACATCAGATCGTCAGCGGCGGCGAGGTTGATGAGGTAGTTACAGTGAATTAAGACTGGAGAGAGCCGTGTTTGCTTGCGTGTTCTGCGGAACAGTAGAACGTCTTCAAGTGTCAGCGGCTTTGCCGCCCAGCCGCGGGGATTGCGTGAGAACAGCTGGACGGTGTCGCAACCAGTGTCTTTCGCGACTATCAGCGCGTTGTGCAACCCTCCCTTGATCGGCGCGTGAAAACCTATCTTCGGCATAGCTACAGGATTAATCCTGAAATCATGTCTTACCGCGCGTGCGCATCCATCACCCGCAACATGTTCCCACCGAGAATCTTGCTCACATCAGTTTCCGAGTATCCACGACGCAACAACTCGCGGGTGAGGTTCGGCAACTCAGCCACCGTCGCCAGATCCGCCGTCGTGATCTGCACGCCGTCGAAATCAGAACCAATCCCGACATGGTCCACACCCACAAGCTTCACGATGTGATCGATATGATCGACGATCCGTGAAACCTTCACCGGGGGCAGACGTCGCGCAAACTCTCTCGACCGCACTCGATCGCGCGCCATCTTCTTGTGCACTGCACTCCCGGGCTCATTCGCCGACGCTTCCTGGACCATCCCTGCAATCTCAACATCAACTCGCTTCTTCAACTCATGCCAGCCCGGCTCGAGATGTTCGGGATAAAAGATCACGTTAACTACGCCACCCGTCTTCGCCAGCGCACGAATCATTTCGTCAGTCATGTTTCGCGGCACGTCGGCAATGGCGCGACACGCTGAATGCGTTGCGACAACGGGCGCCGTTGACGTTTCAACGATGTCCCAGAACGTCTGATCTGAGACGTGGGAAACATCCACCATCATCCCTAGACGATTCATCTCACGAATCACACTTTTCCCAAACTCATTCAGCCCGCGAGTTCTCCCAACATCATCGCCGGACGAACCGGCCCAGCTCGTGCTCACACTCCACGCCGGCGACATGTATCTCACACCAAGATCGTAATAACGCTGAACATTCTCGAGCTTGTCGTCGATCGCGTACCCGCCTTCAAGTCCCAGAAGCGCGGCGATCTTACCTTCACTTGCAGCACGACGAATGTCGTCGGCAGACGTCGCTAGCAACCACGTCTCCGGATGCTTCTCAGCTAGCGCGCGAACGACAGCAATCTGATCATCAGCGCGTTTGACGGCGCGTGCCCCACCACCACCAAACAACTGCGGCTCAACCCAGATCGAAAAGAACTGCGCATCGAGACCGCCGGCTTTTGCACGCACGGCGTCAAAATGTCCGTCACTCAGTTGCTGCTGAATGTCGACGTCTTCGTCCAACAGCCGCTGCGCAGTGTCAACGTGCATATCGATCGCGATCGCACGTTGATGAATCGACATTGGATCGGCATTGGTTGTTTCGGAATAGGATGTGTTTTGGTTCATTGTCTTGTTACGGCAGCCGGATGGAACGGTCAAAAGGAAAAGAAGCGCGGTCAGAATGGTCGCTACGCGACGTTTTTGACGGTTTGCGGGAACGACCCACGGATTGATGATTTCTCGTTTACGGCGCAGCAAGTTGTGCATGTTACGCAAGCAGAATCACAGCAGGCAAGCGTTCTTGCCAACCAGCTAACATCTGCTGTATTGTGCCTTGTTTGAACCCACTCAACGCACATAGTAAGAGGACCGGCAGTTCCCATTTTAAAGTGTTCTCGCG
>DASTQB010000063.1:0-4269 GCA_035761985.1 Pyrinomonadaceae bacterium | reverse complement strand
GATCAGATGCTCTGCGAAATCGTTGACGCTTACAAAGATCACATTTTCTTCGGATCGATCGACACTGACGATCAGGAAAATTGGGGAAGATGCATAGAGCTTCGCATCTTAAATCTGCCCGCAATCGCAGCCTTTGTAAATGGCCAGCACTTTGAAACAGTCATCGGCTTATCTTCTGAGGAATCCCTGAAGAGCAAAGTGCAACAGTGGCTCAATGCGGCTCGACAGAACAAGTGATTGATAGCCTTGGTGCCGGTTGAGCCAGCTAGTCGATGCGCAGGCTTTGCTCCATTGCGTAGCACTGATCCCAGATGTACACATCAAAGCCGGCAAGCCTGGTGGACCACTTCGGCGTGAGAGCTTTGACACACTGGGACGCGACGCGGTCGATGTAGTGATCGAAGAATGCCCACGGGTTACCCTTATCGAGCGGATTTAAACCCTCGCCGGGTTTCGTGTTGCCCAGGGCGGTCGCTGCCGCCTGCTTTATATCACGATTAAACTCGGCCTGAAGATCCACGTCGGCACGGGTGCCCGTCCGCGCCACATGCCCGCCGACAAACGTATCCCAGTCCATCTTTCGGATCTCCTCGACCTGAGCGAAGTAACCGCGTATGTCCTGTGCGAGCGCAAAACGACGCCACGGCATCCAACCGGGGAACACGATATCAACCACCATCAGCACTCGCTGCACTGGTGCGTAGATGAAAATGTTACCCGGCTCGTGTGCATTGCCGTGGTAGGAAAGCTCGAGCACTCGGTTGCCGACGCGAAGCGTGTAGTTGTCGGAGAAGGTAACTGTCGGGAGCGGCCGGTTCGGATCCGCCGCTCGCTTCAACAGCCGGAGAGTTTCCTGGTGCGCGACGATAATCGGACGACCACCGAGCGCCTTCGCGCCGCCGATGTGATCGGCGTGAGAATGGCTGTAGATCACGTGTGTGATCGGCTTGTCAGTGACCGTGCCGATTGCCCGCGGGATATGCGCCGACAGCACTGGAGGCGCATCGATCACTACCACGCCGCGATCATAGACCAGAAACATCGACTGATACGCATTGTCCGTCACCATGTGCAGGCCGCTTCCGAGATCCTGCAAACGATATCCTTTGCTCGGGTCAATTGCTGGTCCAACGGCTGAAGGCGGAATATCCATATACTTGCCGTTACTCACGCCGATTGGTGCAATCGACGGCAACGTTGATTCTTCTGCGTTTGCCGGTGCGGTGTGCGAGCCGTTGGTTTGGGCCAGAACGACGCGGCTGCCGGCGAGCATTGCAACTGCAACTAGCGATAGAGCGATCCGTTTCATTACTGTCTCTCCTTCAGGTATGTAACCCAGGAATCTCGAATGGCTCCCGTCACGAGGAGCGAAGCGACTTGAATGCCGCGAAGGTCGACGAGCTTTTGGGTCATGTGTACGTCCTCTTTCTGCTGTGTTCAGGAGTAGTGTGGTTGAACCCACGAGATCGGACATCCCGCGATCGGAGTCTTTTTAGTTACCCCTGATGAAGGAATGGCTAGTACCACGATCGGGTGATGAATGTGAGGGCGTACGAGGATTGATTGCGAAAGAGAATAAACCTCAAAGGACTTGTACGGAAGCGTAGGCGTCCAGTTTAGGCGACGATCCTTCCAACGTCCTGAACAGTCGCAAATACCATCAACACCATGACCAGTGCCCAGCCTACGAGCGTGACAGGCACTTCGACCTTGGCGGTAGGACGATAGATCTTCTCCAGCACGCAGAAGAGAACTCGCCCACCGTCGAGGGGAGGAAGCGGCAGCAGGTTCAAGACTGCAAGGCTAATATTGATCAGCACGGAAAACGTGAGCAGGTCCACCAATGTGGAACCAAACTGAGTACCCCCAACAGCCACGATTCCAACGATGCCACTCACCTGTCCGAAATCAGCAAACAGCGTCGACAACCCATACAGTTGCTGTTGCATGCCTGTCATCAGTTGAGTGGCGGCGAACGACATCGCCTGGACCAACCCTAAACTGAGCTGCGAGAGACCTATCACGAATAATCCTGCGAAGGCAGCGGCGATATTCGCCAGTGGGCCACCAAGAGCGAACGTGATTCGCTTGTACGCGGGGAGTCGTCGGAAGTCGGTGTCCTCGAGCGCAGGCAAAACGTATCCACCTAATGGAATCCACGAAAACCAGTAGGATGTTTCGGCGAGTTTGAAGCCAAACAGTTTGGGTCCAAACCCGATTGAAAATCGTGTCACCGGAATACCGCACAACTTCGCCGCCAACAGATGGCCATACTCGTGGATGGCGATTAGGAGTCCGATAACGACGGCGACGGCGACATACGACATTGCTTTTACCTCCAGGCAGTGGTCAGAACGTTTCCTTTGAACTATCTGGCTAATATTTAATGACGGCGCGGCGCGTTTCATTTCGCATCGTCGGACCAATTATCTTACAAAATAACTTTCCTGGAGTAACATGGTGTGTCCTAATCTGAGATCTGGAATCGAGAGTTTGGCGCAGGAGTTTTCCGTCGTGGGTTCTTCGGGCACGGCACCAGACGGATCAACTGGGCCACCCCTATAGGAAAGCGCGATGAAACAGCCACAGATACATTTAAGCCTGAAGGACCCTTCGGCACACAATTCGAGACGTTACTTACCAAGGCTCGCATACGGGAAATGTTGGTGTCAGGTTGAAGTTCAGCAGTGGCAAGCAACCCGCATTCAACTACCGCTGTGAAGCAGATGCCGCGCAGCTTATCAGCGAGCCTTCAAGCGATGCCGGCTGAGGACGGAGTTAAATGGCACTAGCCAAATAATAGATAGTTCCACGCACAAGATGTCACTTACGCAACACCTGGCGGCTCTCTTCGCGGAGCACGGGATCCCGGTCTTGAGACGAGATGACTGGCTCGTGCCCGACGGTACCATCGGGCCGCATGTCCGCATGTTCGTAACGCCATACGAGGTTACGGCGAATGGCGCTTCGGTTCGGTTGGATGTCGAAGTTGCCGTCTCTGATAAGCACCGTGTGTTGGAGAGCTTCGGTGGCATCGGCACCTCAACTACCGAGGCGGCGAGCGACGCCTTCGACAACTTTTGCAAGGGCTCATTTCACGTCATCCTTGCTGCTTTTTACGGCTACTCAGATCCCGAACAGGTTACCCAAGAAAGGTGGAGCTTGTCTGGCGTGGACTACGACGTAGTGATCGGAAACTACTGCGTCCGTAGCTTCGAAGGGAAGGGAACACCGATTCCGGAGGAAACATTCTCCACTCTCGAGCGCCTGATTCGTGGTCTGGAGGGTACCGAGGACTTGTACTGGGTGCGTCTCTTTTATGGCAACCAGAACGACCGCACACAGCTCACTGAGGTGCTACTCAACAACGTGGAGTGGGACCTCGCTAAAGAAGCGATAGCCGCCCTTCCATGGGAGCGACGTCCCTGGATTTATTCGGCTCGCTTGTTCCTTGTGCTTTGTCGAGTCGGAGATGCAGTTGCGCGAGAGAAGATCAACTAGCGTCTGAGCTGATTTTATCCGAAGAACTATTACAGGTGAATTTCTAAAAGATGATGCAAGACGAGGGCGAACTGATCGAACTGCAACAGATACTTGTCAAAGCCTGGCTCACCGGCGATAGGGCCATGGTTGAGCGCATCATCGCGCCTGAATGGACCAGCACGGGGCCGGACGGTCGCATGACTGACAGAGCCACAGTGCTGGCTCAGGTATTCGAGAGCGGTGTACACAAGATCCGCGATCTTGAGATCGACGATGTAAAGGCACGTGTGTACGGGGATGCAGCAGTTGTGACGGGCCTAACTCATGGCATCGGTGAATTCGAAGGCTTTAACTATGATGTCGTCATACGGTTTACCGATACGTTTGTGCGGCGCGAGGGTCGATGGCAAGCAGTTGTTTCTCACGCGAGTCTCGTCCAGGATCCAGGGTAGCGGGCCAACTCTGAAAACGATCTTAAGAATTGTTCATATCGAAGTGATAGCGAGATAGTGAGGGTCTATGCGGTCGCTCGATGAACTTATCAACACCGAAGAGCCTTCCTGGGCAGATGTCCAGCAGTGGATTGCGAACGCGAAAAATCCGGTTGAAGTCATCCCTGTAAACGGTGCCGATCGCGAGTCGGCTCTTATGGCGCTCCAGGTAACGACACGATCACCAATCTGACAGCCTTAAATGGGAATGCTTAGACCGCAGCTATAGCGAAGTTTTAATCTGGTGGTTACAGGGAAACTTGGCAGAATACTACGAAAGTTTCGCTGGCCACGT
>DASTQB010000062.1:0-6150 GCA_035761985.1 Pyrinomonadaceae bacterium | reverse complement strand
CGGGCTGTTCATCAACACTCTTCCCGTGCGCGTGCAGATCGACGGCAACACGCAGGTTGGACCATGGCTCAAGCAACTTCAGGTCGAACAGACCGAGATGCGGCAGTATGAGTACAGTCCTCTCGTTGAGGTCCAGCGATGGAGTGAAGTAGAGCGAGGCGTACCGTTATTTGAAAGTCTTCTGGTGTTTGAGAGTTTTCCGAACACCAGTCAGGCAGTTGTTGACCAGCCCGGCGTAACAATTCCATCGGTTGAACGGTTCCAAACAACAAACTACCCGCTCACGGTCAGAGTCCGTGTCGATCACAAGTGGTCCATCGGAATCGTCCACGACGCGCACCGGTTCCAGGGCGAGACGATCGAGCGGGTTGCGCGACACCTCGGAAACATCCTGGAACAAATGGCCGGCGATCCACGGCAACGGCTCTCGCAGATCTCGTTGATGACGGAAGCCGAGCGGCAACAGTTGCTCGTCGACTGGAACCAGACCGCGTTGGAGCTTCCCAGCCACGACTGCGTCCATCATCTGTTTGAAGCTCGAGCAGCAGAGACTCCTGACGCAACTGCTTTGATCTTCCAGGGGCAAACACTGAGCTATGCCGACCTAAACCGGAAGGCCAACCAGCTCGCGCGCCACTTGAGATCAGCAGGCGTTGGACCAGAGGTGCTCGTCGGCATCATGATGCAACGTTGCCTCGACATGGTCGTCGGAATGCTCGCTGTTCTCAAAGCCGGCGGCGCTTATCTACCACTCGATCCCGAGTATCCGCGCGAGAGACTCGCTTTCATGATGGACGACTCGGCCGCTCGCGTTCTGCTCACTCAGCAACAGCTACTGCAATCGAAACCGGAACAACGACTCGCGACCATTTGCATCGATGCCGATTGGCCCGCCATCGCGCAGCACAGTGAAGATGATCTCGAACACATCAGCGACGCAGAAGACCTCGCTTACATCATCTACACCTCAGGCACGACCGGAACGCCCAAAGGCGTAATGATCAGTCATGGAAACCTGACGAATTCGCTGCTCGCGAGCCAGCTCCATTTCGGAATCAGCGCCGACGACGTGTTCCCGTGCATAGCGTCATTCTCCTTCGACATCTCGATCTTCGAGTTGATGAGCCCGTTGCTCGTCGGCGGCACCACGCATTTGCTCCGCAAGGAGGACGTGCTCGATCAGGAGAAGTTCGCGGAACTGATGGAAAGCGCGACCTTCGTACACCTGCTGCCGTTCGTGATGTCTCACTTTCTCGATTACGTTAAAGAGAAAGGCAATCAGGATCGCTACCGGATTCGCAAACTGTTCGTCGGTGGCGACGTGGTTACCGCGGATCTAATGAAGAAGATGAAGGAAGTGTTTCCGTTTGCCCAGCGCTACATCGGTTATGGACCAACGGAAGGCACGATCATGTGTACCAATTACAAGGCGGCGCATGACGAGACAGTGCCCGGCGACGTTATCGGCAAGCCGCTCGCCAACATGAGCGTGCGACTTTACGACAAGTACGGACAACTCGTGCCGATCGGCGTCGCTGGTGAGATTTACCTTGGCGGCGAGAGCGTGGCGCGCGGTTATCTGGGCCGTCCGGAACTGACCGCGGAAAAGTTTGTCGTGATCGATGGCGAGCGTTTCTATCGCACGGGTGACCTGGCGCGTTATCTCGAAGACGGCAACCTGGAGTTTGTCGGGCGAGTTGATCAGCAGGTAAAGATTCGCGGCTATCGTGTTGAAACTGAAGAGATCGAAGCGGTGCTCAACGAGCACGACGGCGTGAAAACGTCGGTGGTGATGGCTCGCGCGGACCGGCCCGGCGAAAAGCAGCTCGTGGCGTATGTGGTTCCGGCAAATGGGCGAGCGGCGAACATCGTGCAAACGAATGGACGCAGCCTTCACGCGGCGGCTGATGAAGACGAGATCCAGTTGTGGCCTTCGATCGGAGAGTTCTTTGTTTTTGACGAACTGATCTACTACGGCTTGACGAATGACGAAGAACGAAACGAGAGCTACAAAGTCGCGATTGAAAGAGCAGTAAAGGACAAAGTCGTTGTTGATATCGGCACAGGCCGTGATGCGATCCAGGCGCGGTTTTGTGCGGAGTCGGGCGCGAAGAAAGTGTATGCGATAGACATCGTCGAGGAGTCGTATCGGGCAGCTAAGGAACGCGTTCGCGAGCTCGGACTCGAAGATCAGATAGTAGTTCTACACGGCGATGCGACGAAAATTGAATTGCCGGAAAAAGCTGATGTCAGTGTGTCGGAAGTAGTGGAGACAATTGGCGGCGCGCAGGGAGCCGCGCACATTATCAACAACTCGAGGCGTCTGCTTAAGGACGACGCTGTCGTAATTCCGGAGAGAAGTGTCACGAAGATCGCGGCCGTCTCTTTGCCGGATGAGCTGTTGAAGAATCCGGCGTTCACCAGTACGGCCGCTCACTACGTCGAGCAGATCTTTGCTCAGACAGGTTACAAGTTCGATCTCCGGCTGTGCATCAAGAATTTTCCGTCGTCACACATCGTCTCAACCGACGGCGTGTTTGAGGATCTCGACTACCGCCAACATGCCGAGCAGAACTTTACCCGTCACGAAGAGCTGGTAATCACTCAGGATGGGACCATCAACGGCTTTCTGCTGTGGCTCAATCTCTACACCGCGGCGGACGAAGTGATCGACATCATGAAAGGCAAGTCTTCGTGGTTTCCGGTTTACTTTCCAGTCTTTCATCCGGGCATTGAAGTCACTGCGGGCGACGTCATCAAGGTCGAGTGCCGCGGCGCCGTCTGCGAGAACGGTCTTAATCCTGATTACTTCCTCGAAGGCACGGTCGTCCGTCAAAACGGTGAGACCGTCAATTTCAAGCACGACTCGTTTCACCATCGTCCCGACTATCGCAAGTCAGCCTATTACGATCAGTTGTTTGCGAGCGACACGATTCCCGTGCGTGAAGATCGCACGCCTCTCGATGCGAGTGTGTTGCGGGCACATCTTCAGAAAACTTTGCCCGATTACATGGTTCCGGCGTCGTTTGTGCTGCTGGAAAGTCTGCCGCTGACAGCAAACGGCAAGGTCGATCGTAGATCGCTGCCCGCGCCTGATGTGGCCGGCGCCGCCGGTACGGCCGACTACGCCGAGCCGCAAAACATGGTCCAGGAGATCCTCGCGGCTACGTGGATGGCCGTGTTGAAGGTGGAGCGAGTCGGGATCAACGACAACTTCTTCGAGTTGGGCGGACACTCGTTGCTCGCTACCCAAGTGATCTCCCGCATTCGTGAGAGCTTTCAACTCGAGATACCGCTGCGAGCGCTTTTCGAAGCTCCGACGATCGCCGCGTTGAGTGCACGCATCGAGGCCGAGTTGAAATCGGAGCACGGAACCGCGGCTCCGCCGATCGTCGTCGTCTCGCGTGATGAACCACTGCCACTCTCCTTCGCCCAGCAACGGCTCTGGTTCCTGGACCAGCTCGAACCTACTAGCGTTGCGTACAACATGCCCGCGGTTTTGCGTCTGGTTGGTCCATTGCAAGTCGACGTTTTCGAGAAGAGCTTGGGAGAGATCATCCGCCGTCACGAGTCGTTGCGCACACGCTTTGTGTTGAAGGACGGACAGGGCAGACAGGAAATCTGCGCGCCGTTTGCGTTGGAAATTCCGGTTATCGATCTGGCGTCACTTCCGGCCGACGAGCGGGAAGCGGAAGTCTCGCGTCTGGCTCTCGAGGAAGCGCAGACTCCATTCGATCTGAGCCAGGTGCCGCAAATACGAGTCAAGGTGTTGCGGCTGGATGACGAAGAGCACGTGGTGCTGTTTACGATGCACCACATCATCGGCGACGGCTGGTCGTTCACGGTCCTGACGAGAGAACTCGGCGTTCTCTACGATGCTTTCAGCCGGGGCGAGGCTTCGCCGCTTCCTGAACTCACGATTCAGTATGCCGACTTTGCGACGTGGCAGAGAGGCTGGCTCCAGGGTGAGGCACTGGAGCAGCAACTGAATTACTGGCGGAAGCAACTGGCGGACATTCCCGATCAACTCGAACTTCCGATCGATAGACCACGTCCGGCAGTGCAGAGCTTCCGCGGTGCGACTGAGTCAATCACGCTCAGCCGCGAGGCGACCGAAAAGCTGCGCGCGCTCAGTTACAAGCAAGGCAGCACGATCTACATGTGCCTGCTCGCAATCTTCCAAACGCTTTTATATCGATATTCCGGCCAGACCGACATCGTCACGGGCACTCCGATAGCTAACCGTAACCGCAGCGAGATCGAATCGCTCATCGGCTTCTTTGTAAATGCGCTCGTGTTGCGAACGCAGGTCGACGGCAACGCGACGATGCGACAGATGATTGCGCGCGTACGCGAGGTTTGCCTCGGAGCGTATGCGCACCAGGATGTGCCGTTCGAACAAATCGTCGAAGAGTTGCAACCTGAACGAGACCTCGGCCGCCAGCCGCTGTTCCAGGTGATGTTCATTTTGCAGAACCTGCCGCAGGAAATCTCGGTGTCGACAGGACTCGCGATCAAGCCGGTTGAAGTTGAAAGCACGACGGCGAAGTTTGATCTCAGCTTCTTCTGGGCCGAAGCCGAGTCGCTGATGGGCACGATCGAGTACAACACGGATCTGTTTGATCGTTCGACGATTGTGCGCATGCTGGGCCACTTCGAAAGACTGCTCGAAGCTGCTGTCGCGAATCCGGATCAGAAAATCTCGGAGCTGCCACTGCTAACTGAAGGAGAGCGCCGCCAACTCCTACGCAATTCTAATTCTGAGCCGGAGCGATATGGCGCCGATGTATGTTTGCAGGACCTGTTTGAAAAGACTGTCGCCCGCAGACCAGACGCCATTGCGCTGACTTTTGAAGATCAGAACGTTACTTATGCCGAACTGAATCGCCGCGCAAATCAGCTCGCACACCATCTCATGCGATTGGGCATTGGCCCGGATACTTTGTGCGGCGTGCTGATGGAGCGCTCGGTTGAGATGATCGTGAGTGTGCTGGGCATCCTTAAAGCGGGCGGAGCTTACGTGCCCCTCGATCCAACGTATCCGCGCGAGCGTCTGGCGTTCATGCTCGACGATGCGCAACTGTCGATTCTCCTTACACAGGAGAAGTTGATCGAACAGTTGCCCGAGCTCGCAGTTACAACTCTCCGCGTCGATGCTGATTGGACCAACATCGCAAACGAGCCGGAAGATAATCCTGTACAAATCGGAACTCCTGAGAACCTCGCATACGTGATCTACACGTCCGGTTCCACAGGTAAACCAAAAGGCGTTCTGGTCCAGCACGACAATGTGATTCGTCTCTTCCGCGCGACCGATGAGTGGTTTCACTTCGACGAGAATGACGTCTGGACATTTTTTCACTCGTACGCGTTCGACTTTTCCGTATGGGAGATCTGGGGCGCGCTTTTACACGGCGGCCGGTTGGTAGTGGTTCCGCACTGGGTCAGCCGTTCGCCGGATTCGTTCCACGAACTTCTGCGCACTGAGAAGGTCACTGTTCTCAATCAAACGCCATCAGCGTTCAGGCAACTGATACGTGCCGATGAAGACGCACCATCGAGCGAGGAGCTGAGTCTTCGATTGGTCATCTTCGGTGGTGAGGCACTCGAACTTGAAAGTCTCAGGCCGTGGATCGATCGTCACGGCGACAGCAAACCGCAGCTCGTCAACATGTACGGCATCACTGAAACCACGGTGCACGTCACTTATCGTCCGCTGTCAGAGAGCGACCTGGACCAGACAGGTAAAAGCATCATCGGTTGCCCGATACCGGATCTCGAAACTTATCTCCTTGATTCAAATCTTGAACTGGCGCCGGTAGGTGTTCCCGGTGAGATGTATGTGGGCGGCGATGGCCTGGCGCGGAATTATCTTAATCGTCCGGATGTCACCGCCGATCGTTTTATTCCGCATCCGTTCAGCAACGTGCCGGGCGAACGACTTTACCGGACGGGCGATCTGGCCCGCTGGATCGGCCCAAACGAACTCGAGTATCTCGGTCGCATCGATCAGCAGGTAAAGATCCGCGGCTTCCGCATCGAGCTGGGCGAGATTGAGTCTGTTCTCAGGCAGCATCCGGCGTTGCGTGATGCCCTCGTTGTGGCGCGCGAAGATGAGCCTGGCGATAAGCGTTTGGTGTCGTACGTGGT
>DASTQB010000061.1:0-24822 GCA_035761985.1 Pyrinomonadaceae bacterium | reverse complement strand
ATGACGCTCGGAGTGATCCGGTATCGCATCGAGTCGTACGTGGAACGTGGGGATCCGTACCTGGTGGCCCAGGTCAGTTATTTCGAGGACGACGAGGAAGACGAGTCGAGGCTTACGGCGACGGCGAGAGAAGTGGCGGAGACGTTCACACGCATCGCGCAGGCTGTGCGAACGATCAACGACGAGCGTGCTTCGTTGCCTGACATTTCCGACACGGAGCCACAGCGTTTGTCGTTTCTTGTTGCGGCCGCGATGGAGATCGAAGCCGACGTGAAACAGGAACTGCTCGAACTCCGTTCGACGTCGAAGCGTTTGGAGCAACTTCGCGCGATGCTCAACATCGCGGTGAAGGGTTACGAAGAGCGCGCGCGCATTCACGAACTCGCGAAGAGCAACGGGCATGGCGGCAGAAGGATCGAGCTTGAATGATTATCCGGGTTCTGTTTTTCGGGGCTGCGCGTGATGCAGCGGATGCGAATCAGATCGAGCTTTCCGTCGATGCACCGGCCACGGTTGCGAGTGCTTTTCGGAAGCTGGTGGAGAGTTTTCCAACGCTTGAACGTTTTGGGCGTTCGTTATTGTTTGCAGTGAACCAGGAGTACGCCACGCCTGATACGTCACTCAACGAGAATGATGAGCTGGCGGTGTTTCCGCCTGTGAGTGGCGGCGCCCCGGATGACTTTAGCCACGACTTCTTTGAATTAACTACTGGGACGATTGATGTCGGTGCAGTGGCAAGGCGCGTGGTGTTGCCTGAGTGTGGTGCGACCGTCACGCTCGACGGCTATGCACGCGAGTGGACCAAGGGTAAGCAGACGCTTTATCTGGTTTACGAAGCTTATGAGCAGATGGCGTTGACCGAGATGCAGCGACTCGGCGTTGAGGCTCACAAACAATTTGACATTGCGCACATCGGAATCGTGCATCGAACCGGCCGCGTTGACATCGGCGAGACGAGCGTCGTGATCGCCGTGAGCGCGCCGCACCGTCGCGCGGCGTTTCAGGCATGCGAGTGGGCCATCAAAGAGCTCAAACGCACGGTGCCCATCTGGAAGAAAGAGATCTACGCGGACGGCGAACAGTGGGTTGAAGCCGCAGATCTTCGCGGATGAACACAGATTGATCCGTGTTCATCCGCGTATATCTGCGGCCTATGTTGGTGTTTCTTCCGTTTCTTCATCAGCAGCAGCGGCTTCGACCAGGGACGCGCTCGTCACCTTGTCACCCGCATCCGTCTTGATCAACCGCACACCTTGCGCGCTGCGGCCGGTCTTCCGGATATCAGCAGCCTCGAGCCTGATCAGCTTCCCTTGCTGCGTGATGATCATGATTTCCGACTCATCTTCAACCGGAAACACCGCGACGACCTTGCCTGTCTTTTCAGTCGTCTTCATGTTGATCACGCCTTTACCGCCACGGGATTGCAGGCGATAAGTCGTGATCGGCGTCTGCTTGCCGTAACCCTGCTCAGACACTGAAAGCATTCGCTCACTGTCTTCCGCGGATACCGGGCAGACCGAGACGACATAATCATCCGGACGCAGGTCGATGCCGCGCATGCCACGCGTTGCACGGCCCATCGGGCGCACGTTCTTCTCGTCGAAACGAATCGCAAGCCCGTTGTGAGTGGCGATGAAGATGCGTTTCGTACCGTCAGTCAACACAACGTCGAGCAAACAATCACCCTCGTCGACGTTGATCGCGATGATGCCGTTGGTGCGAATGTTCTGGAAGTCGGCGAGGGACGTTTTCTTGATCACGCCTTTGCGCGTGACCATCACCACGTAACGTCCTTCGGCAAACTCACGCACCGGAACAACGCCGGCCAGCCGTCGATCTGAAGGTATGTTGATGAGGTTCACGACAGCCTTGCCACGCGCCGAGGCTGCGGCATCAGGCACTTCGTGAACTTTCAACTTATAGACCATGCCGTCGTCTGTGAAGATCATCAGGTAGGCATGTGTCGACGCGATGAACAGGTGTTCGACGAAGTCGCCGTTCTTTGCAGCGGCGCCGAAACGGCCTTTGCCGCCGCGGCCCTGTCGCGAGTAAGTCGTGATCGGCGTGCGCTTGATGTAACCGCTGTTAGTGACTGTGATCGCCACGTCTTCGTCGGCGATGAGGTCTTCGATCGAAAGCTCAACACCTTCGTCGACGATCTCCGTCCGGCGCTCGTCGCCAAAATCTTTTTTGACTTCTTCGAGCTCTTTCGCAATTACACGACGCAGAGATCGCTCGTTACCAAGGATCTCTTCGAGCTCGGCGATGAGCTTGATAACGCTTTCGTACTCGTCGACGATCTTCTGTCGTTCGAGTGCAGAGATGCGGCGGAGTTGCAGGTCGAGAATGGCCTGCGCCTGGATCTCCGAAAAGGCGAGACTCTCCATCGCCTTCTGCATCCGGGCAAGGTAAGTCTTGAGCTGAGTGTCGGTGGGAACGCCTTTCCACGTCTTAACTTCGCTCGTGGTTTTCAACTGGCCCATCAACCACTGCCGCGCTTCGTCAACTGAACGCGAGTTGCGAATGAGCGTGACGATGTAGTCGAGCGCGTCGATGGCTTTCGTGAGTCCTTCGAGGATGTGCGCGCGAGCACGTGCTTTACGCAGCTCATACTCCGTTCGCTTGCGCACCACTTCCCGCCGAAACTCGATAAACGCCTCGAGCATCTGCTTGAGGTTCAGCACGCGCGGCTGCCCATTGACGATGGCCAGATTGATGACGCCGAACGACGACTGCATCGGCGTTAGCTTGTAAAGCTTGTTCAGCACGACTTGCGGCACCGCATCGCGTTTCAACTCGACGACGATGCGCATGCCCGAGCGGTCTGACTCGTCACGCAGATCGGAAATGCCGTCGATCTTCTTCTCGTTGATCAGTTCGGCAATGCGTTCGAGCAGGCGGGCTTTGTTTACCTGGAAAGGAATCTCGGTGATGACGATCGCATCACGCTCCTGCGCGCCGCGTCCGATACGATCGATGCCCGCACGCGCACGCAACTGCAAAACGCCGCGGCCTTCTTCATACGATTTTCTGATCTCGTCGCGGCCGTAGATGAATCCGCCGGTTGGAAAATCGGGACCAGTCACGATCTTCGTCAGATCCTTGACGGTGCTCTCCGGATCTTTCAACAACGCCAACGTCGCGTCGACAATCTCAGTGAGATTGTGTGGCGGAATCTTCGTTGCCATGCCGACGGCGATACCGTCAGAACCGTTGATCAGCAGGTTCGGAACACGCGCCGGCAGAACTGTCGGTTCACTGAGCGACTCGTCGTAGTTTGGCTGGAACGGAACTGTCTCTTTCTCGATGTCGGCGAGCACTTCGTTGGCGAGTCGCGCCATGCGGATCTCTGTGTAACGCATGGCAGCAGCTGCGTCACCGTCGACGGATCCGAAGTTTCCCTGCCCGTCGATCAGCGGATAGCGCATGGAGAAGTCCTGCGCGAGCCGGACGATCGTGTCGTACACAGGCATGTCGCCATGCGGGTGATACTTACCGATGACGTCGCCGACGATGCGCGCGCTCTTCTTGTAGGGCTTGTTGTAGGTGTTGCCGAGCTCGTGCATGGCCCACAACACGCGACGGTGCACGGGTTTCAGACCATCGCGAATGTCGGGCAGCGCGCGCCCGATGATCACGGACATCGCGTAATCGAGATACGACCGGCGCATCTCGTCTTCAATGTTTATGTGATTGCGTTCAGAAGTGGTTTCCATCTACTAGCCTTTCCAGTACAATCCGCCACGCAGTCTGGCCCTTTAGTGAAGATAATGAGCTTGAGTTTGGCGCTTTTCCTGGGGAAAGAAAACGGTCGAAAATTCATAGAGAAACGAGTAGTCATTTTAGCCTTTTTCAGGGGTGATTGGCAATCGAGAAATAGGCGAAAACTCTAATAAAATCAACAGCTTCGTGTTAGCACTCCCGACGTTTTACGGGACTTCCCAAACCCCGTCGGCTCTCATGAGTGAAGAGCGAAATTGGAAACGAATTCGTGAGCGATTGCCCCTGCATCTGCCGGTGCGGGTCCAGGGACGAGAAACGCCGGATTTTGAGTGGACGGAGATGACTCGGCTCGCGAATGTGACGCCTTTCGGCGCCGGCTTCACGCTCACGCGTCCGACTGAAAAAGGACGCTTGTTGTACATGACGATCCCGATGCCGCGGCAGTTGCGCGTGTTCGATCACGTCGAGGAGCAGTACCGGATCTGGGCCATCGTCAGGCACATGAGAGCACGACTCCTTCATAACCTCACCGTGTTTGAGATCGGAGTTGCATTCATCGGCAAGCGCCCGCCGGAAAGCTACGCAAACGAACCTTGGAAACGCTACGAGGTTTCAACCGCGGGCTTCCAGGAGTTGCCGAAGGGCGAGGAGATGGTGAGGGTCTATCCCGCTGAGGACCATGGGGATCAAGCGCGGCACAACATTCCGGTTGATATGCGCGTTGAGGTCGTTAACGAGCGCGGCAAGACAATTGAAAGTGAACACACGGTGACCGAGAACATCAGCCCTCGAGGGGCCACGCTCTTTACAACGCTAAGCGTTCAACCGGGCCGGTTCATTCGCGTAACGAGCGAGCAGCACGCGATCGCGGCTTTTGCAGCCATCCGCTCTCGCAGCACGGGCGCCGACGGTGTGGCGAGAATTCATATCGAGTTCGTTGATAAGGAATGGCCGTTGTAAGATAACGGCGCTTTCGAGATTTTTACGTGAGCAGTAACGGTACATTTCCTATCAGGAAGGAGCAGCCGCAAGCATCGAGCGGGCGTTCAATGTTTCCGCAGTGGGCACTCGAACTGCTTCGTCCGATCGTTGCGTTTTTGAGCAGGTTGCTCTGGAAGATTGAGTTCTACGGCGTTGAGAACGTGCCGCAACGTGGCGGGCTGATCATTGCCGCCAATCACCAGACCTACATCGATCCTTTCTGGCTGTCGCTCGAGATCAAAAGACCGACGCGTTATCTCGCGTGGAGTGCAGCTTTCAACTGGCCCATCATCGGCAGGTGTTTGACGTGGTTGGGTGCTTGGCCGCTGGCGCTTGAAGGGAGCGATCCGAAAGCGATCCGGAGATCGTTGCAGTGGTTGCGTGACGGTGGTGCAGTGGTGATTTTTCCTGAAGGCGCGCGCGGTACTGAAACCGGATCGTTGGAACGATTTAAAGCCGGTGCTGTGAGATTGGCGTTGGAAGCGGATGTGCCGATTTTGCCGGTGACGATCAAAGGTGGGAATCGCGTTTGGCCGAAGGGGCGGAGGTTTCCGCGACCGGGGAAGATTACGGTTACATATCATCCGCTGTATCACGCGGAGCAGTGTCCGGATGAAGAGACGCGTGCGTGCGCAAGACGTGAGAGTGAGAAGCTGGCGGCTGTGATTGCTTCGGCATTGTGAGCCACGGATTTACGCGGATGAACACAGATCGATCCGTGTTCATCCGCGTAAATCCGTGGGCCCAATTCAGACGAGGATTTTCATCATTACATCGTGGATGAGGCCGTTGGTCGCCAGGACCTGCTCGTTGTAGATATCAAGCGGCTGATCTTGGTAATTAGTGATCTTTCCGCGCGCTTCGGTGATCAATAGCGCGCCTGCGGCGATGTCCCACGGGCTCAAGCCGTCTTCCCAGAAACCGTCGAAACGTCCACACGCAACATACGCGAGATCGAGCGCCGCTGAACCGTCGCGCCGCACGGCCTGCGCAGCCATCGTGAAATTCGTGAACTCGCGCGCGAAGTCCGGACGCTCGCGAACGTTGTAAGGAAAGCCCGTACACAACATCGCGTTGTTCAACTCTTCAACATCCGATACGCGGATCTTCCGGTCGTTCAACGTCGCACCCTGGCCGCGCTCCGCCGCAAACATCTCATCGCGCATCGGATCGTAAACCACACCGATCTCCAGTTGACCTGAGTGTTCGAGCGCGATCGATACGCAGAAACATGGGTAACCGTGTGCGTAGTTTGTCGTGCCGTCGAGCGGATCGATGATCCACTTCCACTCGCTGCGTTTGCCGCCAACCAGAACCGCTTCTCCGGATTCTTCCGCGAGGATCCCGTGCTGCGGATAGTAAGAACGTATTCTCTCGATGATCAGGTTTTCAGCAGCGATATCGGCTTCGGTAACGAGGTTGATGTCGCCTTTGGTGCTGACCTTCGCGGACCCGAGACGTTGGACCAGCAGCGCGCCTGCATCGCGCGCCATGTCGACGGTAAAGTTAAGCACGTGAGATCCTCATCTTTGACGCAGCAATCTTCAGAACTTCCTGCACTTGCCGGTCCCAGTAGACCCACGAATGATCGCCGGGAAGCTGTCGAAACTCGTGCGCGATTTTCTTTTCAACCATCAGCCCGGCGAGTTCGCGATTCGAAGGAAAGATCACAGGCGAATCCTCGGTGCCGCAGTCGAAGTAAAAATACGGGAGCGAACTGAGGCGAGCGGGTGTCAGCTTCTCGATGAGCGCGAAGAGATCGTTTGCGAGACGCGTTTCGCTGCCCGCGGGGCCGAACAGCTTCACAGAATCTCCCCAACCCGCTGCCGCAAACTGTTCTGCAGTAAGCCGCGGCGCAGCAAACGCACCGCTCATCGAACCAGCGAACACGAATGTTCCCGGCGACTTCAATCCAAACTTGATCGCGCCATATCCGCCCATCGAAAGTCCTGCGATCGAGCGCCCGTAACGGGCTTCGATCGTGCGAAAGCGTTTCTGTACGTCGGGGATTAGTTCCTGGAGGATGTACGCCTCATATTTGTCGACGTACCAACTGTCGTTGCCTTCGGGCGTGACGACGATCATGCGATAACCGGCGACGTAATCCGCGACGTTCGTGCGTGAAACCCAGTCGGAGTAATGGCCGGTCAGCCCGTGCAGAAGATAAAGCACCGGGTAACGCGTGGCGCGTGAAGTGTTGTAGTCGGTTGGGAGGATGACGTTGTACGGGAGCGTTGCGTTGACGAGCTTGCTTTGGAATTGGATTGTCTGAACGCGACCATTGGCAGCCGCTGATGAACACAGCAGAAACAAAAACAGGATTACACGGATCGGCATGTAAATCTGCTTAATCATGTGAATCCTGTAAAGGGATGTGGATGCCCTTGGCGCGTGCGGTTTCTTCGGCGGTCTCGTAACCCGCGTCGACGTGCCGCGCGACGCCGAGTCCCGGATCGTTCGTCAACACACGATTCAAACGTTTCGCCGCTTCATCCGTGCCATCCGCGACCGAGACCTGTCCTGCGTGCAACGAATACCCAATCCCAACACCGCCACCGTGATGAAACGAAACCCAGCTCGCGCCACTCGCCGTGTTTAGCAAAGCATTGAGTATGGGCCAATCGGCGACTGCATCAGTCCCGTCTTTCATCGCTTCCGTCTCGCGAAATGGCGACGCCACCGAACCAGTGTCGAGATGATCGCGACCGATCGCGATCGGCGCCTTAAGATCTCCACGCTTCACGAGATCGTTGATCGCCTCGCCCATCTCTGCACGCTCGCCATAACCAAGCCAGCAGATGCGCGCGGGCAGTCCCTGAAACTGAACGCGATCGCGCGCTAGTCGCAGCCATCGGTTCAACGTTCGATCTTCGGGAAACATCTCAAGCGCGAGATCGTCCGTCTTTCGAATGTCTTCCGCATCGCCCGAAAGCGCGACCCAGCGAAACGGACCTTTGCCCTCGCAGAAAAGCGGTCGAATGTACTCCGGCACAAACCCCTGTATCTCGAAAGCATCTGCACATCCGGCGTCGAACGCCTGCTTGCGAATGTTGTTGCCGTAATCAAACGCAACCGCGCCGGAACGCTTCAACGCCAGCATCGCTTCGACGTGTTGGGCCATCGACTGCTTCGATCGCTCGATATACGCCGCCGGATCGTTCTCTCGCAGCTCCGTCGCTTCATCCAGCGTCACACCCGCTGGCACGTATCCATTCAACGGATCGTGAGCACTCGTTTGATCCGTGACAGCATCAACCTTCACTCCACGCCGCACAATCTCCGGCAACACTTCCGCGCAGTTTCCAACCAGCCCGACAGAGATCGCGCGCTTCTGTTCAAGTGCGTCTTCGCAGATATCCAACGCCTCGTCGAGCGTCATCGCCATGCGATCGCAGTAACCAGTACGCACGCGACGCTCGATCCGAACCGGATCGACGTCAATCCCGAGGAACACCGCACCGTTCAACGTCGCAGCGAGGGGCTGAGCGCCGCCCATGCCTCCCATGCCACCTGAAACAACCAGCTTGCCGGAAAGGTCGCCGCCGAAATGTTTGTCGGCCATCGCTGCAAACGTTTCAAACGTGCCCTGCACGATGCCCTGCGTGCCGATGTAGATCCAGCTACCGGCAGTCATCTGCCCGTACATCATCAGCCCGCGGCGTTCGAGCTCGTGAAAGTGTTCCCAGTTGGCCCACGCGCCGACGAGATTCGAATTCGCGATCAAAACGCGCGGCGCGTAGTCGTGAGTTCGAAACACCGCAACAGGCTTGCCCGACTGGACCAGCAACGTCTCGTCGTTCTCGAGCGTTTGCAACTCGCGCACGATCGCTTCAAACGACGACCAGTTGCGCGCGGCTTTGCCAGCGCCGCCGTAGACGATCAACTCTTCGGGACGTTCCGCAACGTCGGGATCGAGATTGTTCATCAGACAACGAAGCGCCGCTTCCTGATGCCAGCCTTTGCAGTTCAACTGCGCGCCACGTGGGGCGCGTATTACTCTGTGGTCCATCGACTATTTATCAGAACCAAGCAAACGGCTGAACCATCCGCCGCCGCCCTCTTTGCGCGTCACCTGTTCCAACTCACCCGAATCGAGCCACACGCCCCCGCACTTGTCGCACGTGTCGATCAACACTTCTTCAAACTTGCTCTCGGTAAGACTGCCGTCGCAACGCGGGCAACGCATCGAGGAAATGCCCGCGGCTTTCGCGTCTTCCGCGACCTTCATCTTCGCGCGCAGCTTCTCGATCGCCTCCTGGTTCTTGCGATGAAAATATTCCTCTTCGAGACCTTTTCTACGGTCGTCCATTCCGTTTGCCATTATGCAGTTCCCTTTCTTTGGACCGGTTTACACAGATGCAAATTCACCACGGCGGATCGCTTCAGTAACTCTTTCGATATCGACCGACATCACGCGATCGTTCGTCAACGGCGGCACAAACTTGCGCACGATGTCGTACGCCTGCTTCACACCGCGACCGGGCGCAAGCGACGCGCGATACTCGAGCGCCTGCGCACCCGTAACCAGCTCGATCGCAGTCGCCATCTCGGCAAGGTTGACGATCGATCTGAGCTTCACCGCGGCAGTCATACCCATCGACACGTGATCTTCTTTACCGCCGTCGGTCGGCACGTTGTCGATGCTCGCCGGATGGGCCAACACCTTCGCTTCATTCAGCAGCGCCACCGCCGTGACCTGGAGCATCATGAAGCCTGAAGCGATGCCGGGCTTCGGCGTTAGAAACGGAGGCAGTCCCTCGTTCGCGTCGGGATTTACCAGCCTGTCGATGCGCCGTTCGGTGATACTCATCAAGTCTGTCAAAGCAATGGCAGCGTAGTCAAAAACGAGTGCGAGTGGCGCGCCGTGAAAGTTTCCGCCTGACAACACTTCACCTGTGTCTGAAAACACGAGCGGATTGTCAGTCGCACTGCCACTTTCGATTTCGACAACTTGTCTTGCGTGCGCGAGTGCTGTTCGGATTGCGCCGTGCACTTGCGGCATGCAACGCAGGCTGTACGCGTCCTGCACGCGTGGATCGTTTGTGAGATGCGACTGGCGGATCTCGCTGTCGCGTAGCAGTTCGCGTAGGTGTGCGGCAACTTCGATCTGGGTTGGATGCGGACGTGCAGTGTGGATGCGTTCGTCAAAAGCGACGGGCGTGCCTTTGAGTGCTTCGAGGGCCATTGCGCCCGCGACGTCTGCGAGCCGCACGAGATGCTCGGCGCGATGAAGCGCGAGCGCGCCGATTGCGCCCATGGCCTGCGTTCCGTTTAGTAGTGCAAGACCTTCTTTGACTTCCAACTCGAGCGGAGTGATCCCGGCGCGTTCGAGAGCGACTCCGGCCGCCACGCGTTCTCCACGATAGTACGCTTCGCCTTCTCCGATTGCAGCGAGCGCAAGGTGTGCGAGTGGAGCAAGGTCGCCGCTCGCGCCCACACTTCCCTTTTCAGGAATGACCGGCGTGACGCCTTTCTCGAGCATCGCGATCAGCGTGTCGATCACACGCGGACGCGCACCGCTGAATCCTGTGGCAAGCACATTTGCACGCAGCAACAACATCGCGCGTGCTTCAGGTTCCGGCAGCGGATCACCCAGCCCACATGAATGACTGCGTACGAGGTTCAACTGCAACTGAAGCAAATCAGACTTATCAATGCTCACGTCTGACAACTTGCCGAAACCTGTGTTGACGCCGTAAACCGTGCGACCTTCGTCGACGATGTTTTGGACCACCTTGCGCGCCTGTTCGACGCGCACACGTGCCTCGGACGCTAGCGCTACGTGTTCTCGTCCGTACGCAACGTCTGCTATCTGCTGCAGAGTGAGCTGTTGACCATTAAGTTCAAGCATAAAAATCCAACCACAGATTACACAGATCTACACTGATCTGCGAAAACCTGCGTGAATCTGTGGCCAATTACGAAACGGCCGTTTTATCCGGTGTTTCGGAGATATCGATCTTTTTGAATTCTGCTGTCGTCCCACTACGACTGCTCACACGCTGGCGCGCGCGCCGGGCGCGCACGGTGGTGCGTCTCGTGGTTGCCGCTGTCCAGCTTGTCATTCGTTTCAGCGGCTGCAATGAAAACTCGTGTTTCGGCAACACCTCGCCCGTGGCCTCGCGCAGTCGCACTGTTCCGATCGCGAAGAAGAATACAGCGGCGTTGAAAACGATTCCGACTGTGAAAACGACCCAGCCGGGAACGATTCCAACAGTCGCGCGCTCGATGAACGCGTCAAAATCACGCGCCGGCAACGGTGTAAGGTAAACTTTCAAATTCCAGCTCAACGCCAGCAAAGCAAAGATCCAGAGATAGTTGCGGCGCAAGCGGCGGCCGACGGCTTCCCACTCGGTAATCGTAAAGTGGGGCGTCGTCAGGTCGGCGGCCAGATGTTCCGCCCACGATTCGTCAGCCGGACGGCCTTCCGGCATGAGCATGTGTGCGAAATAACCCGTTTCGAGAATTCTCACGCGGCTCGACCAGATCTCGTAGTAACGATAACGCCGCGCTTCCATCAGCAGGAAGATTGCGACCAGGATCGAGTTGATCGGGATCACGAAATGCGGGTTGTTCGGCGAGCTAAAGACGAATGAAAGCGTAGCGCCCGCGGTGATCACTGCCCAGTTGGTCGTGGTGTCGAGGCGGTTTCGCCATGTGTTCGAGCGCTGCACCTCACCGCGGTAGAAATGGATCATCGCGGTGTTGAACTCAGACGGCGTCATGCGACGCATCAGGCTCGCAGCCGACTGCGCGGAGGCTTCAGGAGGCTGTTCGACCGGCGGCGCTGTTCTGAGTCGCCCGGTGGTACCTCTGTCTGTCGATAATGGACCGCTGCCTCTTTCTCTTTGGCTTGCTTCGGTGGACATGGGAAACGGGGAGCGCGCGGGCCAGACTGGAGCGCGGAACTCCGGAAACTGATAATAGCACGCGGCCCGAGTAATTGCTTGATCGCAATTTCAAACCCAGCCACAGATTACACAGATGCTCGGAACGATCTCTGTAAATCTGAGGATAAACAATCCGCGTAATCTGTGGTTTCCGTCTCCTTGACACTATTTCGGCGCGCACCCTATAGTGGCCGTTCGTTGTTTGAAGGACCTGAGAGCGCAAGTATGACTGCCGCGGAAACCGAGGTTGACGAACACTGGATGCGGCAGGCCCTGGCCGCCGCCCGCGAAGCCCAGGCAGCCGACGAAGTGCCCATCGGCACCTGCATCGTCAGCGAAAACCAGCTCGTCGCCGTTTCCGGTAATCGCACGCGCACCGACTGCGATCCCACAGCCCACGCTGAAATCGTCGCTCTTCGCGAAGCTGCCCGTAATCTGGGCAATTACCGGCTCACCGGCGTCGATGTTTACTCGACGATCGAGCCGTGTGCGATGTGTGCAGGAGCTTTGATTCAGGCGCGCGTGAGGCGTTTGATTTATGGCGCGCCGGACGAACGCGCAGGCGCGGTTGTCAGCCGCTTTCGGATCTGCGACACGGATTTCCTGAACCACCGCATCCAAATCAGTGCGGGCGTTTTGGAACAGGAATGCCGCGCGCTCATGCAGGAGTTTTTCCGGACCAGGAGAAGCGAAACAAGACCCGGAGAGGTCGCATAGTGGATTAGTGCACCGGTCTCGAAAACCGGAGTGGCTTAACGGCCACCGTGGGTTCGAATCCCACCCTCTCCGCCAGATTTTTACCGTTCTTGAACTCTAACGGCAGCACCTGGAGAGGTGCAGGAGTGGCTGAACTGGCAGCACTGGAAATGCTGTGAACGGGGAACCGTTCCGTGGGTTCGAATCCCACCCTCTCCGCCAGCAATCGGCGCACGTGCGCGATTCCCCCGACGCCCCCAAGGACAGCACTTTTCTATTCGGGGGAGATCGATGAGCGACGACAAGTTAGCGATTGACGAGGCCAGACGTGCCGCGCAACACGAATCGGTAAAGAGCCAGGTTGAAGGCGAGGTCAACGCCGAGATCAGGGATCGCGCGGCAGTAAAAGCGACACCGGGTGAATCGCAGAGAATCGATCAGGTCGCAGGCGAGTTCAGATCCAAGGCAGTAAACGAAGTTGTTCATACGGAGCGCGAAGTGGAGCGCTCGAGATCGCTCGCGCGGGTTTCGCAGGTTATCGATTACATCTTCTGGGTAATCTACGCACTGCTTGCCATGCGGTTCCTGCTCGCGTTAATGGCAGCGCGCAGCAGCGCTGGGTTCGTACAGTTTATCGTTACGGTCAGCAATCCGTTTTACCTGCCTTTTCAGGGGATTGTCGCAAGCCCGCGGACCGACGGCGGCCACACGTTGATGCTTCCGATCGTTATAGCGATAATCGCGTACGCGCTGCTTCATCTCGCCATCAACGGGCTTTTGAGAATGTTTGCGCACCGGAAGACGGAGATTTGAGCAACCAAAAAGGGCGATTGACAATCGGAATTTGACATATCAGATCCCGGGCTCCGCACAACGCTAGCCTTGTGAACCCCGCCAGGCCGGGAACGGAGCAACGGTAGCAACGGCAGCGTGTGTTGCGGGAAAGTCCGGGGTCTGGCCAGCTTTCAAACATTTCACGTCTCACAATTGAGTCCATGGCCTATCAAGTAATCGCCCGGAAGTGGCGCCCGCAGACCTTTGACGAAGTAACAGGCCAGGAACCAATCACACGCACACTCCGAAACGCAATCGAGCATCAGCGGCTGCATCATGCCTACCTGTTTTCCGGCGCTCGCGGCGTCGGTAAAACAACGAGCGCGCGGCTGCTCGCGAAGGCGTTGAATTGTCATAAGGCGAAACAGCCAACGCCGACGCCTTGTCGTTCAGACGATCCCGATCAGTGTGCGTCGTGCAGGGAGATCACTGAGAGCCGCTCGATCGACGTGCAGGAGATCGACGCCGCGTCAAACACCGGCGTCGACAACGTGCGCGAGGCGATCATCGCGAGTGTCGGCATCGCACCTGCGCGCGATCGTTACAAAGTGTTCATCATCGACGAAGTCCACATGCTTTCGGGAGCGGCGTTCAATGCTTTGTTGAAGACGCTTGAAGAGCCTCCGCCGCGCGTGGTCTTTATCATGGCGACGACTGAGCGTCACAAAGTTCCGGAAACGATCCTGTCGCGGTGCCAGCAGTTTGAGTTTCGCACGATCGCGACTGCGAAGATCGTCGAGCGTCTGAAGCTCATCGCGAAAGCTGAGAAGATTTCTGTTCCTGACGAGGCGTTGCGCGAGATCGCGCGCACGGGTGAAGGCTCGATGCGCGATGCGCAGTCGGCGCTGGACCAGGTGATCAGCTTCGCGGGCGACAAGATCACGAAAGAAGATGTTGAGATGGCGCTCGGCGTCGCGGGCGCCGACATTCTCAAACGCATCATGGACAGCATCGCCGCAAACCGGCCTGCCGAGGCGATTGCTGCGGTTGACGACATCGTGATGCGTGGTCATGACCTGCGAAACTTTTGTCGCGATCTGCTCGCGCACATTCGCGATCTGCTGGTGACGAAAGTTTCCGGAAATGAAGAGTTGCTGGAGTCGGCAGTTTGTGAACCAGCGGAGTTGAAACGGCAGGCGGAGATGTTTTCGGAGTCGGATCTGGTGCGTTTCTTTCATTCGCTTGCCGAGACTGAAACAAAACTCCGCGCGGCGACGCAGCCGCGTTACCAGTTGGAGATCGGGATTGTAAAACTGATGGAACTGCGCGGCGTGGAGAGTATCAGCGAGCTGATTCAACGACTCTCAGCACTCGAAGCAGGTGTGGGCAGTGAATCGCCGACGCGAACGCCGTCGAGCTCGAGTGGAAGTGCGAGTGTTCCGGGCAAGTCGACTCCGCCGGCAAGCTCGCGTCCGGCGGGTTCGTCGTTTACGGCCGCGGCGGCTGTTGCACCGGTGATCGAGCGAGAAGTTGAAGAGAAGCTCGAAGCACCGCCGTCAGCGCCTGCGTCGACAGTCGACCGGATCAAAGCTGTCTTGGAAAGTCAGAAAAAGATGTTGCTGGTTATCGCACTCGACGCAGCACAGGCGGCGACGGTTGACGACAGCGAGCTCTACGTTGAGTTTCCGCCTGCCGCACGACACCATCGCGATCTGCTCTCAAAGCCTGAGAACATCAAGTTTGTGCGTGATGCGTGTCGTGAAGTGACCGGGAAAGAGATCGGCATCCGCATCCTGGTGAAGGATCCGGCGGCCGACGGCGAGCCGCTGAGCCGTGAAGAAGAAGAGCGTCTCGAGAAACAGCGGCTGCGACAGAAGGCTGAAAACGACCCGATGGTCAAACAGATGCTAAAGACTTTTCGCGGTGAGATCGTCGACGTGCGCCGCGAGTCTTGAGACGAACAAAATCGATCAGACCTTCGTATCTGGTTCCACTTGTGGAGGTAACTTGAACGATGCGCGATCCGGTTTTAGCAGGGTTTCTCAGTTTTATCGTTCCGGGCGTGGGCCAGATTTATAACGGCCGGATTCTGGCGGGAATTCTGTGGCTGATTCTGACGCCGGGATTCTGGATTGGCACAGGCGGCACACTCGGCTGGGTTTGCCACATCATCTCCGCCTACACCGCGTACTCCTACGCGAAAGAACACCCCGTCCGCATTTAGTTACAGAACTATTTAGCCGCGGATTTACGCGAATAAACGCAGAAAAAGAGAAAACCTCTTTCTTCTCTGATTTGCGTTCATCCATGTAAATCCGCGGCTAAGGTTTTTTTGGCGGGACTGCGCGTGGGATGTCTTCGGTATCAACCGCCTCATCCAGCTTCGGAGGTCCACCTCTCAACATCGGCGGCAACTTCGTCACCGGCAAACTCACTGTCGCAATCGGATCGACGCGCCTTAGAATCGCGCCACCACGTCCTGCAACCCAAACATTCGTTCCACCACGATACGCAATCGAAAACAGCGAAGCATTAGTGATCGACGGCTGCACTTCCCACGTCTGACCAGCATCGCGGCTGTGAATGATGTTTCCCTGTTCGCCTACCACGAGCACATCATTGCGATTCGCGAGCGCGACACCAAACAGGTTGCCGTTGACGCCCGTCTCCAGATCCTTCCACGTCTCGCCGCCATCGTCCGTTCGTAGAATCACGCCACGGGCGCCGACGATGTAGCCGCGTTGCATGTCGGCAAAGGCGAGCGCATACAACCACTCCTTCAGGTTGCGATCGACGCGCTTCCAGTTTTCACCACCATCTTCCGTGCGCAGGATCGTGCCACCCGAACCGACCACAACGCCACGCAACGGATCCACAAACTTCACGTCCTCGAGCCAGTTGAGCGAGTTTGAATGCTGAAACTGCCACGTCGCGCCTTCATCTTTCGTATGCCAGATCGCGCCACGCGCGCCCACGACCCAACCCTGCTCGGGCGAAACAAACGAAACACCAAAAAGATCTTCTTTCGCCGGACTCGAGATCGCCTCCCACGTCACGCCGCCGTTAACCGAGTGAAGAATCGTGCCTTTGTCGCCGACAGCCCAACCCGATTCCTCGCCCGTAAATGTGATCGCGTGCAACGACGCCGTCGAGCCTGACGGCCGGATGGTCCAATGCTTACCGCCGTTACTCGTGTAGAGGATTCGACCACGCTCGCCGACGGCCCAGCCGCGCGAGTTGTCTATAAAGAAAATGTTGGCCAGATCGTCGCGGCCGCCTTCGGTAAGCCTCTGCCACGACAAGCCGCCGTCCTCACTGCGAAGGACGAGACCATCGGCGCCCGCTGCCCAGCCGACAGATTCGTCTGCGAAGAAAACTGTCGCGAGCTTTGGTCCAGTGCGAACGTTGACCGGTAGCCAGATGTTTCCGCCGTCGCCCGTTGTCAAAACAACTCCGGCGTCGCCCGCGGCCCAGCCGTGCATCTCGTCAGCAAAGTAAACTGTGTAGAGATCCGTGGTGACGAGCGACTCTTTCATGGTCCATGTTTCGCCGCCGTCTTCGGTTTGCAGGATCGTGCCGCGATAGCCGACGACGACCGCTTTCTTCTCAGCAGTAAACGTGATGCCGGTGAGCGCAAAGTCAGTCAGTTTCTGTGCAGGCTTCCACTCTGCGCCGCCGTCTGAAGTGACAAGCAGCGTTCCGTGTGCACCAACTGCGAGGCCGTTCTTCGCGTCCGCGAATGCGACTGAAAACAGGTGCGACGACGTTCCGCTTGGTTGCGATTTCCACGTCTTGCCGCCGTCGGTTGTCGCGATGATCGAACCAAATGTGCCAACGGCCCAACCGAACATCGGTTGCTTCGGCGCAAATGTCACCCCGAAGAGATGATCGCGAACACCGCTCGGTCGCAGCACCCACTTCCCGCCGGCGTTTGAAGTCGTCAACACGACGCCGCGCGCGCCCGTGATCACCACCCGCGAGCGATCCTTGACGTACATTCCGTAAAGCGTGGTGTGAGACGGCGTCCGCTGTTCTTCCCAATCGAAGCCGCCGTTGTTTGTAGTTAAAACGACGCCGTTCCCGCCGGCCGCCCAACCGCGTTTCTTGTCAGGTGCAAACCGGATCGCGTGGATTGAATTGCCCTGCGGCAAAGGGTTTTGCCATTGCCACCCGCGAAATGGATCCTGCGCCTGGGCGAGCGACACAGTCAGCACGTGCAGGACAACAATGAGGGCCGGGGCAATGACTTTGTGCATGATGGGCTTTTTAGGGGAGCCCGAATTATAGGGGTTCAGATCTGCGCGGAGCAAACGCGGAACATCCGCGTCATTCGGAAACATCGGTGGTGCCGACTTTCTCTTCCGCGTCTCTCAGGATCGACTCTTCCACGTGCCCGGCGGCGGCGATGCGGCGCGCCGCGTCGTCCGCGGCTTCCTGGAGCAGGTGACCTGCGTGTCCGCGCGTCCATTCCCATTTGACCTGATGCGCTGCCGCCGCGCGATCGAGTCGTTCCCACCAGGGCAGGTTTGCCTTGCGACGAAAACGGCCGTTCATCGTTTCGACAACGTACCGCGAATCGGTAAAGACATTGACCTTGCACGGCTGCTTCAACGATTCGAGTCCGACTGCTGCGGCCGCAATCTCAGCCTGCTGGTTTGTCGCCACGCCTAAGTATTCACCCACGGCGCGCCAGATACCTTTGTAACCGAGAAGGGCCACTGCCGCCGCGCGACTCGCGACCTGTCCATTCCCTAAACTCGAGCCGTCGCAGAAAATCGCGACCTGCTTGCGCGCAGTACTTTTGTGTTCGCCGTTTCTCACGATTGAATTTTCGACAAGGTGAAGCGTAGCCTATCACGCAACTCGCGGAAATTGTAGAATCTGGAGCACCGAATCAACGGAGGGCATGAATGACGACGGAAGTCGAACGAATTCGCGATCAGTTTCGCCGTGCGTTTGATGGCGAAGCGTGGCATGGTCCATCTGTGCGACAGTTGCTCGAAGGCGTGACGGCGCAGCAGGCGGCGGCACATCCGATTCCGGGCGCGCACTCGATCTGGCAGTTGACGCTGCACATCGCTGCGTGGGAACGTGCGTGCAGACGGCGTCTCGAAGGTGATCCGGCAGAACTCGCCGACGTAGAAGACTGGCAGCCGATCAACGATACGAGCGAAGCAGCGTGGGAGAACACGAAGCGACAGTTGATCGACAATCATCGTGAACTGCTCGAAGCGATCGCGAAAGTGGATGAAGCGCGATTGAACGAGCCGATCGTGAAGGGCAGTCAATCGAGTGTTTACGTAACTCTTCATGGAGGCGTGCAGCACGATCTTTATCACGCCGGACAGATCGCAATGTTAAAGAAAGCGCTGGTGAACTTATGAGTGGATTATCGAGCAAGGATTGCGTGCCGTGTCGTGGCGGCGTACCGCCGCTCGGGCGAGAAGAGATCGCAAAGTTCCACCAGGAGGTTGATGGGTGGAAAGTGGTCAACGATCATCATTTGAAAAAGAGTTACAAGTTTTCAAACTTCATTGAAGCCCAAACGTTTGTGAATCGCATTGGGAACCTTGCGGAGGAGCAGGGTCATCATCCGGACATCTGCTTCGGCTGGGGTTACGCGGAGATCTCGATTTGGACGCACAAGATCGATGGACTCACGGAAAGCGATTTCATCCTCGCCGCTAAGATCGACAAGTTATAAGCCGCGGATTTACACGGATAAACGCGGATCAGAATTCTTCTTTATCTGTGTTCATTCGCGTAAATCCGCGGCTGAATTTCCTCCGTATCGATCCCAAACAGACCTGACCGGATAATCACCTCGCCGCCGGTCGAGTTTCCCTGCAAAATCAAGCACTTCCCATCGGCACGCCTGTTGCCGTTACTCCCCCAGACACTGTTTGTTGGGGAGGGTTGTATGGCGACGAAGGCAAAGTTAGTAACGGGACTTTTTAAGAGCAAAATCTCCGCCGAATCCGCAGTCGATGCGATCATGAAGCGAGGTTTTACTCGGGACGATATTAGCGTGCTCATGTCTGACGCTACTCGCTCCAAAGAATTTGCTCTCCAAACACGTACTCACGCAGCCGATGGACTCGGAATCGGCAGCGCTGTCGGCGGCGCAGTGGGTGCAGTTCTTGCGGCAATCGCGGCAGTCGGAACGACGTTGTTCCTGCCGGGTATCAATCTGGTCATCGCGGGTCCAATCGCGGCAGCACTCGCCGGAGCAGGCGCAGGTGGTGCGACAGGCGGACTTATCGGCGCTCTGATTGGCGCGGGAATTCCGGAATATCGCGCGAAGGTTTACGAAGCGGGCATTAAGGGTGGTGGAATCCTCATCGGTGTGGAAGCACGGACAGACGAGGAAGTTGAACGTCTCGAAGACTTGATGACTGAGCTTGGAGCCGAGCACGTTCGGACTGAGTAACGGGTTTACATAAACACTAAGGAGGTTAAGACATGGGTTTACCAAACAGGGATGAGATGGAAGGAAAATGGGATCAGGCCAAAGGCAAATTCAAGGAGACCGTCGGCGAAGTGACCGACGATCGTGATCTTGAAGCTGAAGGCCGTGCCGAACATGCGGGCGGCAAAGTCGAAGAAGGCTTCGGCAAAGCGCGTCGCAAGGTAGGCGAGGCGATTGAAGACATCGGCGATAAGATCGGCCGTTAAATAAGACCGGATTTTTATAGGTCCTATATGTCCTATAGGACCTGTAAAGACCTATTCAGAACCGCAGGAAGCACAAGCGAATTCGTTTGTGCTTTTTGTGCTTTTTTGTGGCAAGATCCGTTCGTGGCTCAACTATCCCCTGAACAAACCGCAAAAATCAGAATAGAAACCGACACCATGGGTCCCGTTGAGGTCCCGGCAGATCGCTACTGGGGCGCCCAAACTCAACGGTCTCTGCATCACTTCAACATCGGCGAAGATCGTATGCCGCGCGAGATGATTCGCGCCCTGGGCATTCTCAAGAAGGCCTGCGCACTTGTGAACGTTGAACTCGGTAAACTCGATCCGCAAAAAGCAGAATGGATCGCGCAGGCTTGCGACGAAGTTATCGAGGGCAAGCTCGACGCTCACTTCCCGCTTCGCGTCTGGCAAACCGGCAGTGGCACGCAGACGAATATGAACGCCAACGAAGTGATTTCGAATCGCGCGATCGAGATCGCGGGCGGCGTAGTTGGCACAAAGATTCCGGTCCATCCAAACGACGACGTGAATATGTCGCAGTCGTCGAACGACACGTTTCCAACGGCGATGTACATCGCTGCTGCGGAGCAGTTAAACAAACTAATCCCGCGTGTTCAGCAACTGCACGACGCGATTGCTTCGAAGGCGGCGCAGTTTGCCGGAGTGGTGAAGATCGGCAGGACGCATCTTCAGGACGCGACGCCATTGACAGTCGATCAGGAGATGGGTGGCTGGGCGAGCCTCGTTTTACGAGACATCGAACGCATGCAGGCAGCGATGCCCGGTTTACTTGATCTCGCAATTGGCGGCACCGCTGTCGGCACTGGTTTGAATTCACATCCGGAGTTTGGCGAACGTGCCGCGAGGAAGATCGCGGAACTCACGGGTCTGCCGTTTCGCTCACATCCGAACAAGTTTGCCGCACTGTCGGCGCATGACGAACTCGTGTTCGCGAGTGGCGCACTGAAAACGCTTGCCGGTTCGCTGATGAAAATTGCCAACGACGTTCGCTGGCTCGCATCAGGACCGCGCTGCGGTCTCGGCGAATTGATCCTGCCGGAAAACGAGCCTGGCTCGTCGATCATGCCGGGCAAAGTTAACCCGACGCAGAGCGAAGCGATCACGATGGTCGCAGTACAAGTGTTTGGAAACGATCTCGCGACGAGCTTTGGCGGTTCGCAGGGCCATTTCGAGTTGAACGTTTTCAAACCGGTGATGATTCACAACTTTCTTCACTCGGTGCGGCTGCTGCACGACTCGATTCACAGTTTTGTGGAGTTTTGCATCAATGGCATCGAGCTCAATCGTGCACAGATTGACGAGCATTTACGAAACTCCCTGATGCTTGTTACCGCCCTGAACCCTCACATCGGTTACGACAACGCCGCCAAGGTTGCAAAGAACGCTCACAAGAAGAAGATCAGCTTGCGCGAATCGGCGATCGAGCTTGGTCTTTTAACGGGTGAAGAGTTTGACCGGCTGGTCATCCCTGAAGAGATGACGCATCCCTGAGCCGTGCCTGACAAAAACGATAAAGTTAAAGAGAACGTTTGCGGTTCTTATTACGTTGACACGTCGTGCATCGACTGCGACGTGTGCCGCGACACCGCGCCGAACAATTTCACGCGCTCGGATGAGAACAGCTATTCGTTTGTGTACAAGCAACCGCAGAGTGAGGACGAGAAGGCTCTCTGCGATGAGGCGATGGCCTGCTGCCCGGTCGAGGCCATAGGGAACGACGGCTAAGAACCACGGATGACACTGATTTAGATCCGGATTTAAGATCCGCGTCATCTGTGGCTCGGATTTACCTCGACGAGGACCAGCCCGTCCTCAACCCGAACCGCATAGCTCCTGATCTGCTCCCGCACGGTCAAGCATTCCCCAGTCCGAACATCAAACTCCCAACCATGCAACCCACACTCAACCACGTGCCCGCAAACCGTCCCCTCCGAAAGCGGCGCCCCTCTGTGCGGACATGAATTCTCGATGGCATAGAATTCGCCACCCACATTGAACACAGCTAGCTCGTCACCATCGGGCAGCTCAAATCTGACGCATGCACCTGGGCGCAGATCGTCAAGTTTGCCCACAACTAAACTTTGGGCGCGAACGGGCGATGGCTGGGCGTCGTCTGTGTCAGTATCGAATGATTGCATTGATGGATGGTAACAAAACACGTTTTGCGGAACCAGAACCATAAGTCGCAGGCAAGTTTTTATCTCTTACGCGTTCTTACTCTTCGCGGCCGGTTTCCACTCTCTCACGGCTGTGAGATTCTAGGACCAGAAGAGGAGAGATTATGAAGCGACTACTACTCATCACGGGCGTTTTCGCCCTTGTTTTCGGAACCGCAACCGTCCTGCACGCGAAAGACATTACCGTTCGCGGGAAACTACAAAAAACGGTCGAGGCCGGCGGCTGGTTAATCGTTTCAGGAGAGACGAAATACCTGGTGCTTAACGCTCGCAACTACCAGAGCAACGACTGGTTTAAAGAGTCGGCCAACGTCGAAGCAGTCGGCGAAACGAAAGATGTGATGACCGTGTACATGGAAGGCACTCCGTTCGAGGCGAAATCGATGAAACCGGTGGAGCAGCAGGCTGCGACGCCGGGCCGCGACGACCGCCGGGCCACACGCGTGATGATCACCGGCGATTCAACTGTTCAAGCTCAACCCGACACGGCAATCGTGTCGGTCTCCGTCGTTACGCAAAACAAAAGTGCACTCGAAGCACAACAGGAAAACGCGACGAAGACCGAAGCAGTCGTCCGCGCAGTGAAAGCAGCGGCCGGAGCGAATGCTGAAGTCAAAACGAGTGGCTACAACGTGCAACCACAACGCCAGTACAGAGAAGGCCAGCCCGCCGTGATCACCGGCTACGAAGTGCGAAACAGTGTAACGGTCACACTGAGCGAACTGAACAGAGTCGGAAACGTGCTCGACGCCGCCGCACAAGCTGGTTCAAACGAAGTTGCGGGAATCATGTTTACGCTGCGACAGGATCGCCCGGCGCGCGATCGCGCGCTAAGTGAAGCAACGCGCGAAGCAATCAGCAAGGCACAGATGATCGCGCTGGCACTCGGCGGGCGCGTGGCGCGAATCGTGGAAGTGCAGGAAGAAGGATTTTTCATTCGACCACCAATGCCCTATGCCACTCTCGACGTTGCAATGGCAAGAGCCGGGACAGGAGCACAAGTCCAGACCCCGATCGAGATCGGAACGCTCGAGGTCCAGTCGCGAGTGCAGGTGATTGCGGAGGTGGAACGGAATAATTAGAAGTAATCCCCTTTTCCCCCGAAGCCCCCAGTTCGAAAAGTCGGCTGTTAACAGGCTCGACAAATCAGTTCCTGGTGAGGAGGGAAAAATGGCCAGATACAGAAACGAGGATGACGAAAGGGACTATTATCCGCGCGAAGATCGCATGAGACGCGAAAACTTTGGCGCCTACGAGGAACCTTTCAGGACCCGACGTCAGTTCGAGACTGAACGGCGGCACGAATCCGATTACGGCGGCGGCGGTGGTTTGTGGCAGGACCGCGGCAGGTGGGGTGGCGAGCGCGGCAGATTTGGCGAACGCGCTGAGTATGATCAGGACGAGCCCCGCTACGGTGATTATCGCGAGGAGGGCAGACGCAGTTCCCTTTATGACATACGCGGTGATCTCTCCACTGGTAGATCTCGCGAGCAGGGCGGAGAGCGATCTCGCCTGCGGGTTCGCGACATCATGACTCGCGACCTCGTGGTAGCCACACGCGACACGACGATTGTTGAAGTCGCGCGGATGATGAAACAGGAAGACACTGGTGTGATTCCGGTAGTTGAGTATGACACGCCCTATAGTGGCAACGGCAGAACCGAAGAATCAGAGCGGAGATATGAAGGCCGCAACTACGTGCGCGGCAAACTCATTGGACTAATCACAGACCGCGACATCGTCATACGTTGTGTTGCCGAGAACAAAGATAGTGCAAGCGTTCGAGCTGAAGACGTCATGAGCGTCGACGTTCATACGGCAGGACCGAATGATCGTGTCGTCGAAGTGATCCAGAAAATGGGTAACAAGCAGGTACGCCGCATTCCGGTAGTTAACGAGAATGGTTACCTGGTTGGCATGGTTTCGATGGCCGACGTTGCCGTCGAGACTCGACAAGACCGCGAACTGGCGGACGCAATCGAGGAAATCTCGAAGGGGCATTCGTTCTGGAATAGAATCTTCGGATAATTTTTTTAGCCGCGGATTTACACGGATTGCGCAGATCAGCGTTCATCCGTGTAGATCTGCGGCCGCATTTCCCTTATTCTCTCTGCTATGCGAAACACGAATCGTGATTTCTCGCTGATCCGAGGGGATCGGCGGGTGGTACCGTCTGGCCGTCTGTGGAACCCCGCAGCGGATGTCTATCGTTGTGACGATGGCTGGGTCATCAAAGTCGATCTCGCCGGAATCTGTTCCGATGAACTCGAGATCGAATTGCACGACTCGACTCTCAACATCCGCGGCTGCCGGAAAGACACACACTATCGCGACGGTTTCGTTTACCAGCAGATGGAAATCACTTACAGCCGTTTCGAGAAAACGATCCTGTTTCCCACGCGGATCGAGGGCGCGTCGATAGCGCACGACTACAGCGATGGCTTTTTGATCATCAACGTGCGGAGTGAACAAGGTTAATTTATGGCGGAATCACAGAACGCACAGCAAACACCACAACGCTTCGAGGTCGCTATTCTGGCCCTGCAAAACCTCACTCTGTTTCCGGAAACTGTAGTGCCCCTCGGCATCGGCAGACCACGTTCAGTTGCGGCAGTTGAAGCAGCACTTGCAACCGAGGAAAAGCTGCTCGGCTGCATCACTGTTCGTCCCGATCGTTCAGACGACACTGACGCAAAGTCGGGCGATCTTTATGAAGTCGGCACGCTTGTGATGATCAAGCGCATGGAGCGCATCGAGAATGGGATGCGAATCATCGCACAGGGCACGGAGCGAATCCGGATCATCGAGTGGAAGCAGGAAGATCCGTTTCTCCGCGCCACGGTGGAGATCATGCCCGAGCCGCG
>DASTQB010000060.1:0-8878 GCA_035761985.1 Pyrinomonadaceae bacterium | reverse complement strand
TCAACGTCGATCGCTCTCGCCTCTCGCTCTAGGTAATCTTGTAAATCTTGTGAATCATGTAATCCTGTCAAACAGTTGCACAGGATTACATGATTGCAGAATTTTCAGAATACTTGTGATACATTCCGCGCAATGAAACTTACCGTTCTTGGCAGCGGCTCTTCCGGAAATGCTGTTTTGATCGTTGCAGGCAACACTCGCGTACTCGTCGATGCGGGTTTGAGTGCAAAAGAAATCGTGCGACGCCTCGCGATGGTCGGCGAAGACGTGCAGCGACTCGACGGCGTTCTCGTCACTCACGAACACGGCGATCACGCCGGCGGCCTGCGCGTACTGCTCGGTTCCGTCGATTGTCCCGTCTACATCTCCGCGCAAACGATGGACGCCTATCTCGGTGAACGTTTCAACGTCAGCAACGAAGAACCACGCAGGCGCGCAAAAGCGTTACGCGATCGAGTGGAAACGATCGAATCAAGCAAAGACTTCCGCATCGGCGAGATCGACTTTCACCCTTTCACGATCCCACACGACGCTGTCGACAATTTCGGTTTCACTGCCACTCATCACGGCGTCAAGATCGCAACCGTGATGGATTTTGGTCACATCACGACACTCGTCAGCGAACGTCTCCGCGGCTGCGCTGCGATCGTGATCGAATCAAATCACAGCCGCGACATGCTCAAGGCCTGCGACAACTATCCGTGGGATCTGAAGCAGCGAATTCTGTCTCGTTTGGGCCATCTGTCGAATGAGGATCTGGCTGACTGGATTCGAAAAGGCTTTGACGGATGTGCCCAGTACATCGTCCTCGCACACCTCTCACAACGCGCGAACAATCCGTATCTCGCAAAGATCAACGCCGAAGTTGCCCTCCAGGAGCGGGCGCCGCTATTTGTTGGTTTCACTGAAGTCTGCCTTTCCTATCCAAAGGAGCCGACGCCCTGGATAGAAGTATGATCGGTAAACTTCGTCACGCCTCGTCTGTCTTATTCGTAATCTTTTCGATCTCGATCGTTTCCGCTTGCAGGGAAACGACGGAACGCGGTCGTGTTCCGTCGGAAGTGCAGGAAGTGGTAACGACGATCGGCGATCTGATCGCGCAGGAACGTTACGAGCAGATCTATAACGACTCGTCGGACCTTTGGAAGAGAGACGTAACTCTCGAACAGTCGAACGAAGTGTTCAAGCAGTTGCGCACGAAGCTCGGCAAAGTTGAAAATCGCACTCTGAATTCCGCAACAGAACAGGAAAACTCGGGCGGCCCGTTGAAGGGTCACGTATTCATCCTCTCGTATCAGACGCGCTTTGAACGCGGCCAGGGAATGGAGACTTTTACGCTGATCGAGCAGAATGGACGCTGGCAACTGGCGCGTTACCTTGTGAATTCCACGGCATTGCAATGATCGAACGTTACACCTTGCCCGAAATGGGCGCGCTCTGGTCGGAGCAGAACAAGTTTCAGAAGTGGCTTGATGTGGAAATCGCGGTGTGCGAGGTGCACGCCGAAATGGGCACGATTCCGCGTGAGGCGCTGGAAGAGATCAAGTCGCGCGCGCAGTTTTCTGTGCAGCGCATCAACGAGATCGAGAAGACGACGAATCACGACGTTATCGCGTTTACGACGAACCTCGCGGAGTCGATCGGCGAAGCGAGCCGGTTTGTTCATTACGGCCTGACGTCTTCTGACGTTGTCGACACTGCAAACGCGCTGTTGTTGCGCGACTCGTGCGACATCCTGCTGAAGAAAGTTGACGCGTTGCTCGACGTGCTGAAGCGACGTGCAATCGAGTTCAAAAACACTCCGCAGGTCGGGCGCACACATGGCATTCACGCTGAACCGACTTCTTTCGGTTTGACGTTCGCGCTCTGGTTTGACGAGATGCGACGCAATCGCGAGCGTCTGCGGCGCGCGCGTGAGGCGGTGGCGGTCGGGAAGATCAGCGGCGCCGTTGGCGCATTCGCTCATCTTGACCCTTCGGTTGAGGAACGTGTTTGCGCGCTTCTCGGGTTGAAAGCCGCACCGGTTTCGACGCAGGTTATCCAGCGCGATATTTACGCCGAGTATTTGACAACACTCGCGATCATCGCTTCGTCCCTCGATAAGTTTGCGTTGAATGTTCGTCACTGGCAGCGGACGGAAGTGCGCGAAGCGCAGGAGCGTTTCACGAAAGGACAGAAAGGTTCGAGCGCGATGCCACACAAGCGTAATCCGATCATTTCGGAGCGCATCTGTGGAATCGCACGAGTGGTTCGTGCAAACAGTATTGTCGGGCTCGAAAACGTCGCACTCTGGCACGAACGAGACATTTCACACTCATCGGCCGAGCGAGTGGTGCTGCCTGATTCGAGCACAGCCCTCGACTACATTCTTCAGAAGGCCATCGGTTTAATCGACGGCCTCGTAGTCTATCCTGAGCGCATGCTCGAAAACCTCAACGCCACGAAGGGCCTGATCTTCAGTGGACAACTGTTACTCGTGTTGACGAACAAAGGTCTTTCGCGCGAGCGTGCTTATGAACTGGTGCAGCGCAACGCGATGAGAGTTTGGGATGAAAATCGCGACTTCCGCGAGCTGGTGAAGAGCGACGAGGAGATCAAATCACAATTGTCCGGAGAGGAGATCGATCGCACGTTCTCGCTCGATCATTACCTGCGGAACATCGACGCGATCTACGACAGGGTTTTCGATTCTGATTCGCGATGATCCGCGAAAATCCGCGGCCTATCTCGCTGAAAACTTCTCAGCAAAATTCCCAATGATCGGCAGCTTGAAATACTGCCCCTGGTAAGCCTTGATCAGGCACATGATCCACGCGATCATAATGCCGACCCAGAAAACAAAAAACAGCAAACCAAACACAAGGCTGACGAGGGCGGGGAGAACATCAGCGATCATTGCTCCCACGACAGCAAAAATGATCCATCCAAACCAAAGTACAAAGCCGAGCACGATCGCCGTCACGCCGAGTAAAATGGCCTGCATCGCATGAAAACGAACAAGGCGGCTGCTCTTCTCAATGAAGAAAAAAACCAGTCCGGTTATCCACGTCATGATGTAGGAAAGCAGCGCAGCAACGTTCTCATCGAGCCCTGTACTGGATTTTGCGGTTTGGACGGGCGGCGGGTTTTGCATTATAAATTTCTCCTGTTGGGAAATCGGCAGACGCAGAGCGGTACGAGCGGGAGATATTATTCCAACAACTGCTTTTGAAGCAACGTTTTATTACCCTTAGCGCGGCAGGAAACAAATGAAAGCCAAAGTTTATGTAAACCTGAAATCCGGAGTTCTCGATCCGCAGGGGAAAGCGATACAGCACTCGGTCGAGCTGCTCGGCTACTCGGGAATCGCGGATGTCAGGCAGGGTAAATATTTCGAGATCTCGCTCGACGGCTCGCTCGACAACCAACAAGCCCGTGAATCCGTCGAAAAGATGGCGCGGGAAGTGCTATCCAACCCGATAATCGAAGACTACCGCGTGGAGATTGAAGCGTGAAATTTGGAGTTATTGTTTTTCCCGGTTCGAACTGCGATCACGATGCCTATCACGTGATCTCGAAACACGTGGGTCAGCCGGTGGATTTCATCTGGCATCGCGAGACTGACTTGTCTACGTACGACGCGGTGATTCTTCCCGGCGGCTTTTCTTATGGCGACTACCTTCGCGCCGGCGCCCTCGCGCGTTTTTCACCGGTGATGAACTCGGTGAAGAAGTTTGCGGAAAGCGGCCGCTTCGTGCTCGGCATCTGCAACGGATTTCAGATCCTTTGCGAGGCCGGACTGCTGCCGGGCGCGCTCATTCGCAACCGTGACCTGCATTTTGTCTGCGAGCACATTCACGTGCGCGTGGAAACGTCCGACAGCCCTTTTACAAATGAAATGAAGACAGGCACCGTGCTGCGCATTCCCATTGCGCACGCAGAAGGAAACTACATCTGCGACGACAGCACGCTCGCCGAACTTCAGCGGGAAAACCGCATCGTGTTTCGCTATTGCGAACCCGATGGCACCGTCACCGACGCCGCTAATCCAAACGGGTCACGTGATAACATCGCCGGGATTTGCAATCGTGAACGCAACGTACTCGGTTTAATGCCGCATCCGGAACGTGCCTGCGAAGACCTGCTCGGATCGAGCGATGGCCGCGACATTTTCCGCTCACTCGCGGCAACTCTCGCAGCCGCAGTTTGAGGATCTTTCACTCAATATGAAAACTTTTCTTCCGCTCTTGATCATTCTCGCTGTTCTTGGAGTTGCAATGGGCAGCGTCTGGTATCTAACGCGACCGGCCGAGGTGACGCCTATTCCCGCTGCGAGTCAAACACCGGCGCGACCGGCAAATTCGCCGGGCGCAACACCGGCGCGCCAGGCTGTGAACCAGGGCGTGCCCGGCGCAGAACCGCCACACACGCATGGACCAGCAAACGCGCCTATTCACATCGAAGAGTTTGGCGATTTTCAGTGTCCGCCGTGCGGCGTGTTTCATCCCATCCTCGAACAGATGGAAGCCGAGTTTGGCGACAACATACGCGTGACGTATCGACAGTTTCCGCTCGTACCAACTCACCGACATGCGCTCGTCGCGGCGTCGGCGTCGGAAGCGGCGGGACTTCAGGGCAAGTTCTGGCAGATGCACAAGCTGATTTTCGATAATCAGTTGAAGTGGAAAGACGAGTTTGACGTGAGGCCGGTGTTTGAAGGCTACGCGAAACAGATTGGGTTGAATATCGAGCAGTACAATCGCGATCTGAACGGCGACGTGGTGGCCCAACGGATCTTTCAGGACGGCAAACGCGCGCACTCGCTGGGTGTAAAAGGCACTCCAACGGTTTTCCTAAACGGACGTGAGGTGCCGTTTCAGTCGCTTGCCCCTGAGAAGTTTCGCGTTGTGATTCAAAACGAACTCAGGAGTGGCGGGAAGTAAATCGCGCATTGCCTTGGAGTGGCAATTTGGCAGCTGGCAAACGGCAACTCGCACTGTACGTGACCGCAGCGATCCTCTCTCTCATCGGTCTCGCCGACGCTCTTTACCTCACGATCCAACACGTCACGGGAAACTCTCTTCAGTGCACGATCATCTCGGGCTGCTCGGAAGTTCTGAGCAGCCGGTACGCTGAAGTGGCCGGAGTTCCGCTCGCTGCAATCGGCGCTGCCGCGTACTTTTCAGTTTTTAGTCTCGCCACGCTTGCGGCTTTTGGCTATCGCATCGCCGGCACTCTTTTGACCATCCTCGTCGCGGCCATGTTTCTCGTGAGCCTGTGGTTGATCTACCTGCAGGCTTTTGTGATTCGCCAGTTTTGCCAGTACTGTTTGCTGTCTGCGGCAATTACTGTCGGGTTGTTGATCACGGCGCTGATGGCGCGACGATTCCGATACGTGTAAGGTATTCAGTTCAAATCAGACTAAAAGGTGACGCAATGGCTCAAGAGCAACCGACAGTCTCGGACATTTTCCGGCAGGCGCAGGCGCTGCGACAGGATCATCCAGACTGGTCGTACAAACAGATACAGGAACAGTTGGTTAAAAGCTTTTCGGGAGGGCCGTTTCCGTCGCTGCACACTTTGACGATTCCCGAGCAGGATGCACGCGCGCCCGAAGAAGACTGGACCGCGGGTCTGCCAATCGTCAGGCGTGGAATTCAGTTTGAAGACTGGAATGAAGTGATTCAGGGCATTCTCCTCAGTCTCGAGCAAACTGAAAACTACGAGCGCGCACGCGGGCCTGAAGGCTCGCGCGACGACTGGCACGATCGCAGCGTTGGGATTAGCGAGGCGGTCGAAAAAGGCGTCGGCAAGTGGATGCCGGACGAGTTGCTGGCGCTGGCTGAGAGAAAGGGAAAGAAGACATAGGTCGTATAGGACCTATAAGACCTATAGGACCTATACGTTGAAGCGATGAGCTTTCTTAACAACTTGTTCCAGGATCCGAAATACCAGACGACCGATCCGCGTAAGCCGGAAGAGATCGACGATCCGGAGATCATCATCAGTCCCGACACGCGGCGTGAGAAACGCATTCCGCCGGGCCAGTCGCGCACGAAGAAGTGGCCCGTGCTCGACGCACATGGAACGCCCGACGTCGATCTCGAAACGTGGACGTTTGAAGTGGACGGACTGGTTGAACGTCCGCAGAAGTGGTCGTTGGACGAGTTTTTTCAACTTGAGGCAGTGCGCGTCTATGCTGACTTTCACTGCGTGACGCGCTGGTCGCGGCTCGACAACGTCTGGGGCGGCGTTCCCGCCAAAGAGATCGCGCGGCTCGCCGGCGTGAAACCCGAAGCGAAATTCGTGCTCGCACTTGCTTACGATTACGGCTGGACCACGAACGTTCCAATCGAATACTTCCTCAACGACGATTCACTCTTCGCGTGGTCGCACGACGGCGAACCCATCCCGCCTGAACACGGTGGTCCAGTGCGGCTGATCATTCCACAGCTTTACGCGTGGAAGTCGGCGAAGTGGGTGAAAGGCGTGCGTTTCCTCGAACACGATCAAGCCGGCTTCTGGGAAGAAGGCGGTTATCACATGCGCGGTGTGCCGTGGGGTCCTGGTGATGGCGAACGATTCCGCTGGTCGTGAAGCAATGGCGGAACGGCCCACATCTTCAACTCCCAAAGACGCCGCAGCAATAATTCTTCTACGGCAAGACACTGATCCCGCAAACCCGGAGGTCTACTGGGTCAAGCGCAGCGACAAGCTCGCGTTTCTCGGTGGCTTTCACGCATTTCCCGGCGGGCAGATCGACGCGGAAGATGCGCAGGTTGTCGTACGCAACGCGCCGAATCCCGAGACTGCGGCGATGATCAGCGGCGCTGCGCGAGAGTTGTTTGAAGAGCTGGGCGTGCTGGTTGTGCGTGGCGGTGAAGCGTTGACCAAAGGTCAGAGAGTCTCAATTCTCGACGATCTTGAAGCGGGACGAATGTCGTGGCCGGCGTTGTTGGATCACTACGAGTTATATCTCGACGCTGATGATTTCACTTACGTCGGGCGCTGGGTTACGCCGCCGTTCAACGCGCGACGTTTCGATACGTGGTTCTTCCTGGTGACGTGTCCGCCGAAGCAGGAGCCAAACGTGATCGCCGGCGAGTTGGAGAGTGGCGAGTGGCTGCCCGCGCGTGAGGCTTACGATTGTTGGATGAACGATCGCGTGGTCGCCGTGCCTCCGACGTTGCACGCGTTGAGAACTCTCGGCGCGGGGATTGGACCAGATCTCAGCGAGCGGTTTCTTTCGATTCCGCAGGCTCACGGAGAGCCTGCGCGGCGGATTACGTTCCGGCCCAACTACATCTGTTTTCCGGTTCGCACGCCGACGCGCCCTCCTGCAACGCACACGTGTTGCTACATCGTTTACAACTCGAAGGAGATGCTGATCTTCGATCCAGGTTCGCCGTACGAAGAAGAACAGCAGGCTCTCGCAGCGTGTGTGGACGAAATGATCGGCGAAGGCCGCCGCGTGCGCGAGATCATCATCACGCATCTGCACCCGGACCACGTCGGCGGCGTCAATGCGCTGAAAGAACATCTCGGCGGTGCAGTCGCCGTTGCCGCACACGCACAAACAGCCGAGGCCCTCGCTGACGTTCATGTCGATCGGTTCATTGAAGACAATGACGTGATCACGCTCGACGGCGAACCGCAGATTCAGTTGCGCGCGTTGCACACGCCCGGTCACGCACTCGGCCATCTTTGTTTTCACGACGAGCGACGCGGTGTGCTTTTGACTGGCGACAACATCGTCGGACTCGGCTCGGTGTTGATCGATCCGCCGCAGGGCAACATGCGCGACTACCTTGCGTCACTCGAACGCATGCGCGCGTTGCCGAACCTCAGCGTTCTGTTTGGCGGACACGGACCAGCGATCGCGACGCCGTATCAGAAGATCGATCAGTACATCTCACACCGGCTCGAACGCGAGCGAAACATCCTCGCCGCTGTGCGTGCAGGAGCAACAACGCCGAAAGAGATTGTGGAGCGTGTTTACACCGACGTTTCCCCAAAAGCCCACGCGATGGCCGAGCGCGCGGTGATCGCACATCTCGAGAAGCTGCGCGATGAGGGGCACCTGCCAGGATTTCAGGATTTACAAGATTAAATCCTGCCCATCATGCAATCCTGTCGATTTGCGGGTAGAATCTCTCCCACCCATGAATCACCCAAGCACTCTTCGCGAACTAAGGGCGGCCAGGTATCGATCGGTTCCGGTCAAGGACGAACTGCGCCGGAATCTAATCAAAAAGCTGCGCACCGGTGAAAAACTTTTCCCCGGCATCGTCGGCTACGAAGACACCGTCATTCCGCAGCTCATCAATGCAATTCTCTCCCGGCACAACATCATCCTGCTCGGCCTTCGCGGCCAGGCCAAAAGCCGCATAATCCGTCTGCTCACCGAGTTGCTCGACGATCGCATTCCGATCATCGCCGGCTCCGAAGTGAACGACGATCCGTTTCACCCAATCTCGGCGTACGGGCGACGCATGTTGGAAGAACACGGCGAGGAGACGCCGATCGATTGGGTCGGCCGTGAAGCGCGTTTTGTCGAAAAGCTAGCTACGCCAGACGTCACTGTCGCGGACATCATCGGCGACGTAGATCCGATCAAAGCCGCAAAGGGCGGTCACCTGCTCAGCGACGAGTTGACGATCCATTACGGCCTCCTGCCGCGTGCGAATCGCGGCGTCTTCGCGATCAACGAGTTGCCCGATCTTGCAGGCAAGATCCAGGTCGCGCTTTTCAACATCATGCAGGAAGGCGACGTGCAGATTAAGGGTTATCCGGTGCGCCTTCCACTGGATATGATGTTGATGTTTTCTGCAAACCCGGAAGACTACACCGCGCGCGGCAAGATCATCACTCCTTTAAAAGACCGCATCGGCGCGGAGAT
>DASTQB010000059.1:0-12061 GCA_035761985.1 Pyrinomonadaceae bacterium | reverse complement strand
AATTGTAGGGGCGGCCCTCTGTGGCCGCCCCTGGCTCAATTTCAACGCAGGGGTGGCCACGGAGGGCCACCCCTACAATTATTGAGCCAAGCGCAGTTATTGAGCGAAGCGGCTTGTTTTCCACCAGTCGATCGTGCGTTGTAAACCTTCTCTGAGGTCCACCTTCGACTCGTATCCGAGCAGCTCACGCGCCATCGAAATGTCTGCAAGACTGTGACGCACGTCGCCCACGCGCGGCTCGAGATACTCCGCCGTCACGTGCTGGTTTCCAGTCAGCTCTTTCAACTCATGAAGTAGCTGGTTCAACGTGATCCGCTCGCCATTCGCAACGTTGATAACCTTGCCCGCGGCGTCGGGCGCTGTCGCGGCGTTGAGGTTTGCGTGAACCACGTTGTCGATGTACGTGAAATCGCGTGACTGCTCGCCGTCGCCGTAGATCACCGGCCGCTCACCTGACAGCAGCGCACTGATAAACCGGCTAACGACGCCTGAATACTGCGATCCCGGATCCTGGCGTGGTCCAAACACGTTGAAGTAACGCAGCGACACAGTTTCCAAGCCATAGCAGCGCGTGAACACCTGGCAGTAATACTCACCCACCAATTTCGCAACTGCGTAAGGCGAAAGCGGATCAGGAAGCATCTGTTCCGACTTCGGCAACGTCGGTTGATCGCCGTAGGCCGAGCTCGACGCCGCATAAACCACACGCCTCACACCCTTGTCGCGCGCGGCGACGAGGAGCGAGAAAGTTCCATCTACCGAGGCGATATGAGTTTGTTTGGGAGCTTCAACAGAACGCGGTACCGAAGGAATTGCCGCTTCGTGAAAGATTAGCTCGACACCGTCGAGCACCTTTGCGAGCAACTCCTCATCCGCGACACTGCCGTTGATGAACTCGACATCGCCGCCGATCTCGTCGATGTTTTCGCGATGACCGGTGGAAAGATCGTCGAGGACGCGAACGCGCGCGCCCTGCGCAAGAAGTGCGGAAGCGATGTGTGAACCGATGAAGCCGGCGCCGCCCGTGACGAGAGCTATTCCTGTGAGTGCCATTCGTTTAAGTTTTACCTGCCCACACCCACGTATTCAAAGCCCATTTCCCGCATGTCTTCCGGCTCGTAAATGTTTCGGAGGTCGGCGACCTTTGGGGTCGCCATCAAATCGCGAATTCGCATCATGTCGAGTGCGCGAAACTGGTTCCACTCAGTCACGAACACAAGCGCGTCCGCACCTTTCACGGCTGCGTACTCGTCGTCGGCATAGTCGATGTTTGGAAGCAGCTTCATCGCTTCCGACTTCGCGACCGGATCGTAAGCACGAACGCTGGCGCCGTCGTCGAGCAGGCTGCGAATGATACCGAGCGCCGGCGCTTCGCGCATGTCGTCGGTTTCGGGTTTGAAAGCTAGACCAAGCACCGCGATCGTTTTGCCTTTGAGTGGACCACAAAGGTTCCTGATCTTCGTGAGCATTTGTTTACCCTGTCGCTCGTTGACTTCATTCACAGCATCGACGATGAGCGATGCCGAGTCGAAATGCCGTGCGACTGAAGAGAGTGCTCGCGTGTCTTTTGGAAAACAGGAGCCGCCGAAACCCGGACCCGGATGCAGAAACTTGCTCCCGATTCGCTTGTCCATGCCGATTGCGCGTGCAACGTCGTGTACGTCACAACCGATCTTGTCGCACAGGTTCGCAATCTCATTGATGAACGAAACCTTCGTGGCCAGAAACGCATTAGCCGCGTACTTCGTCAGTTCCGCGGCCTCGAGTGAGGTGATGACAAAAGGCGCTTCGATCAGGTACAGCGGGCGATAGAGATCTTTCATGATCGCGATCGCTTCTTCATCGCGACTGCCAATAACCACGCGGTCGGGCCGCATGAAATCGTTGATCGCCGCTCCTTCTCTGAGGAACTCTGGATTCGAGACGACGCCGAAGTTGGCGCGCGTTTTCTTTCGCTCGCTGATCAGCTTCCGAATATGCTCGCCCGTTCCGATGGGCACCGTCGATTTGGTGACGACCACCTTGTAGCCGTTCATGTATTCAGCAATAGACAACGCTGCTGATTCGACAAAACTGAGATCGGGAGATCCGTCAGCCTTGGGTGGTGTGCCAACGGCGAGGAAGATGACGAGAGCCTGTTCGACTGCCTGTCGAACGTCGGTGGTGAATCTGAGCCGGCCGGCCTGGGTGTTTTTGGCGACGAGTTGCTCAAGACCCGGCTCGTAGATGGGCATTACTCCTCTGAGTAACCGCTGGATCTTGTCTTCATCGACGTCGACGCAGGTAACGTCAACACCAAACTCGGCAAAACATGCGCCGGTTACAAGTCCTACGTAACCGGTACCAATTACAGCAATATGCATCTTGTTGGTGGCCTAACAATCAAAACCTTGCGGGCCACGCGCGTGAATTCGCGTGACCCGCAAGGCAAATTTGGCTGACCGCAGCCCTGGCTACCAGTGCCACAGTGTTTTTACTCAAGCCGAATCGAGACTGGCGAACTTACTTGGTCGGGCTGACTACGGTAACGCTGCCGCCAAAGTTAAGGTCGTTATCGTGGAGCGCGGCATAAAGAACGCCTGCCACTGCGCCACCGACTGCAAGCAGCAACACTGCCAGTGCGCCACCGCTCATATCGTCGTCATCGTCATCGGTCTGGGGATTCGGCACGCCTGCCGTTGCACTTTCGCCTGCCGCAACTTGCTTGACGCTTCCACCCGTTTTGAACTGCGCGATGCCCGACAAAGTCGACATCGAAGTACGTCCGCGGTTTGCACTGACTGTGAACGTCGTGGCCTGGCTGCCATCGACGATAACCGTGCCGTCTTTGGTTGTCAGGTTCACTGTCGTTCCGGCCAGGGTCGCTACCTGAGCACTACCGGTTTCGAGCACGCCCGTGATGCTGTTGTCTGCGAAACTGAGACGAAGATTGCTGTTGGGTGCGAGCTCAACACGACCAACCTTGCTGATGCTCACTGAAGCACTGCTTTGAGCCGCGGTGCTAATCGTTGAATCGGAGAACACGGTGCCGCCCGATACAACCTTCTGGCCATTCACCGTGACTTGCCCGGAGACCGACAACTCGCCTGACGCCTTGGCGCCTGGCGCGGCCAATACCACCATTGAGTAGACACTCAAAACGGCAACTGCCACAGCAGTCGCGATGGACTTGCGGCCCCAAGATTTGCTGATCATTAACTTTCCTCCCGTATAGTGAAACACAAAGGTCTTAATAGCATACCGCGACGGCGTAACAGTCGTGGGAAAAACTGCAAGTTGGTTAGCAACCTGTGCAAAGCCCGGTATTGCTTGGGGTTTATGGCCTCTAAGCCACTAACACTTGGATTTATTACACTAATACAAGCCCTGTGTCAACAATCATTTGGCTTAACTTTGCCACAAAAATGTGTCGGGCCAAACGAGCCAATTTTGGGCTCCGCAAACCTCGAGCGCGTCATGCTGCTACCGGGGCTCATCTTTCGCGGGCGGACGCGAAGCCGAGGATTTTTCCGACAGTTCCGCCTGCTCATACGGATCCAGCCTCGCGAAAAGATAAAACGTCTCACCCGCACGGACGACACCGAGGAACCGGAAAGTGTTTTTCAACACTTCCCCGACCTTCAATTTCGACGGCTGCGGCGGGCGTGAGCCGAAAAGCAGGTTCATCTCGTCCGGTGCAACCGCTTCAAGCTCCGGCAGGTAATCGTTCTCCGACTCGCGCGCGAGCCGTATCGCCATCTGGCGCAACGCTTTTATACGGTTGGAGTTGCGCCGATAATAACTCGCACTCACCTCGTGACGGCTGGCGCGATCGTCAACCACTTCCTGCTCGCTGCGCAGGTATCCGAGGTAAGCTCGGACCACTGGTCCAAACTCGTCGTCCGAATTATTTTTCGTCTGAGTGGCCTGAACAGACGTGAGCGCAAAGAAAACTACCAGCAGAAACCCGGAAAATCTTCCACTGAGGACGGCCATGGCTTTGCTCCTGGCGGGAGGCAATGCTGCGTTTTTATTATGGCGGCGGATTATATCAGCACCCTGATTCACTAAATTGCGCCCATCTTTCGGCAATGTTACATTGATCTTCAATTTACGTTAAGCGGCAATGCCTTCAACTGATCCTCAGGCTACAGTATCGGGAATGAAAGTCGCACTCGGCGTCTCCGGCGGGATAGCCGCATACAAAGCTGTCGAAGTGTTGCGTGGATTGCAGCGTGCGGGTTGCGTGGTCCGTGTGGCAATGACGCGCAGGGCGTGTGAATTTATTCAACCGCTCACGTTTCGCGCTTTGTCCGGCAGTCACGTCGTTGTCGACGACTACGCGCCTGATAATCCCGATCCGATTGCTCACATCACGTTTTCTCAAACTGCGGACTTGCTGATCGTGGCGCCTGCGACTGCAAACATCATCGCGAAGTTTGCAAACGGAGTTGCCGACGACTTTCTTACCTCGACTTATCTCGCGTGTTCGGCTCCGGTGCTCGTGGCGCCGGCGATGAATACTACGATGTGGGAACATCCGGCGACGCAACGCAACCTCGAACGACTCCGCGCTGACGGCGTTCACATCATGGAACCGGATGCGGGTGAGATGGCGTGCGGCACGATTGGACCAGGACGGCTGAGTGAACCTGAACGCATCGTCGCTGCGGGGCTCGAGATCCTGTCGAGATCGAAGTTGGACCAGAAGAAAGATCTGTCGGGCGAGCGGTTCCTGATAACGGTGGGCGCCACACGTGAAGAGATCGATCCGGTGCGGTTTATCTCGAATCGATCGTCGGGACGAATGGGGTTTGCGCTTGCGGAAGCAGCGTTGCGACGCGGCGGTGAGGTGACTGTCGTATCAGGTGCGACAACGGCGAATCCGCCGCCGGGCGTCAGGCTCGTGCAAGCGCTGTCGGCTGAAGAGATGTCGCAGGCTGTCGCACGCGAACGCGCGAACGCGACCGTCTTCATTGGCGCTGCCGCGATTGCCGACTATCGTCCTGCACAACGGGCCGAGCAGAAGATCAAGAAGACAAACGATTCGATCACGTTGACTCTTGAACGAACGCCCGACGTGCTGTCGCAAGTTGCAGCAGCACGAACGAATGGAATGCTCGTCGTCGGGTTCGCCGCAGAAACAGAGAACGTCGTCGATAACGCGCGTGGAAAACTTCAAAGCAAAAATCTTGACGCGATCGTCGCGAACGACGTGTCGCGCGCAGATGCGGGCTTCGATTCCGCGGATAATGCGATTACGATACTGACGAAAGATGAAGCAATCGAACTGCCGTTGATGTCCAAAACCGAAGCCGCGGATCGGATCCTGGACGTCATTGCGCGCCTTCGCTCGATCTAAATCATGGACGAAATTCGCAATCTCCTAACCGAAACCAAAAAACAGCTCGAGCACCTGCGTGTTCTCGGCGTCGAGGGTATCCACGCGCCTACGACCCCACCGCCCCCAATCCCGGTTTTAAAATCCGCGCCATCCGCGTCCACTTCTCTCTTCGTTGATCTCGCACCTGAGACACCCGTGCTAATCAAATCAACCGAGACCTTCGAACAGATCCACGCCGAGATCGGCGCCTGCACGCGCTGCCCGCTCTACCAGGAACGCACGCACGTGGTCCATACCGAAGGAAACCGCAAAGCACGTCTGATGTTTGTCGGCGAAGCGCCCGGCGCAGACGAAGACATCCAGGCGCGCCCGTTTGTCGGACGTGCAGGACAGTTGTTGACGAAGATCATCGAAGCGATCGGTTTGAAGCGTGAAGAAGTGCTGATCGGCAACGTCAATCGCTGCCGTCCGCCCGGTAATCGCGCGCCGACGATCGAAGAAGCCTCGACGTGCAAGCCGTTTCTGTTGCGTGAAATCGCAGTGGTCCAACCCGAAGTGATCGTCGTGCTCGGCAACACGGCGATGAAAAATCTTCTCGACACACGCGAAGGCATCACGCGGCTGCGCGGGCGTTTTCAGGATTACAAAGGCATCAAGGTGATGCCGACATTTCACCCGGCGTACCTGCTGCGCGATCCTTCCAAGAAGCGCGAGACATGGGAAGACCTGAAGAAAGTCCGCGACTATCTTGATAGCCATCCGTGAAATCTGTGGCTAATACCTCATACGCTGAAGTTGCAGTTCCGCTGCACGTCTTTCAAACGTTTACCTATCGTTTGAGTCCGGAACAGAGTGTTCAGGCAGAAGTCGGCGCGCGCCTCGTCGTGCCACTCGGCCGAAACCTGGTTACCGGCTATGTCGTCGGTCTTCACGATGAACTTCCTGCCGAGCTCGCCAACGTAGACGTAAAGGACGCACAAACACTTGTCGACACGGAACCGGTTTGCAGTCGAGAGATACTCGAACTCGCTCGCTGGGTAGCAGACTATTACGCCTGTCCGCTCGGTGAAGTGATCAAAGCGGCTTTGCCGCCCGGCATGACGCCAAAGGCGCGTAGCGCTGCGAAGTTTGTGCAACCGAAGTTGCGGCGGTTCGTTCGCTTACGCGAAGCCGCGGATGAAAACGGATTGAAGCTCACGGAAACTCAGCAGCGTGTGCTCGCAACGCTGCGAAGCAGTGGTCCGATGTTGTTGCAGTCGTTACTTACGAACGCATCCGTCAGCGCGTCAACGGTTTCATCACTCGAGAAAAAAGGTCAGGTCGAAATCTACACGGAAGCGATCCGTCGAGATCCGCTCGGACCTTCTGATTCGAAGTCAGAAGCTCACACACTCACATCCGCGCAATCGTCCGTGCTCGATAGCATCGAACAGCAAATGAACTCCGAAACGTATGCCGCTTTCCTGTTGCACGGCGTCACTGGCAGCGGCAAGACGGAGATCTACATGCGCGCGATGGACAAGGCCTTGAAACTCGGTCGCTCAGCGATGATGCTCGTTCCTGAAATTGCCCTGACACCCGTCTTCTCACGCAACCTTCGGGCGCGGTTTGGCGATCAAGTCGCGATCTTTCATTCGTCACTTCAAAAGGGTGAGCGCTACGACGAATGGACGCGCGTGAGAAACGGCGACGCACGCGTCGTGATCGGAACACGCTCCGCCGTGTTTGCGCCAGTCAAAAACCTCGGACTCATCGTCGTCGACGAAGAACACGAATCGTCATACAGGCAACAGGAATCGCCGTACTACAACGCTCGCGACGTCGCGATCGTGCGTGCTCAGAAAGAGTCCGCCACGGTCGTGCTTGGCTCTGCCACACCTTCGCTCGAATCTTTTCACAATGCGCGCCGAGGCAAGTACCAGCTTCTGACCTTGCCCGAGCGCATCGGCGCGCGACCGATGGCCACTGCGCGAATCGTCGACATGCGAACCGTCTTTGCGCGACACGGAAAACCGCGTGTCTTCTCAGATGAATTGCTCGAAGGCATTCGCGAAACACACGAGCGCGGAGAACAGTCGATCATCCTGCTCAACCGGCGTGGTTATTCGAGCTTCATTCTTTGTCGCTCGTGCGGCGAGACAATTCAGTGCCCGAATTGCGACGTGACGCTGACTTACCATCGCAGCGAGCGCGTGATCGTCTGTCACTACTGCAACCACCGCGAAGCAGTGCCACGCGCTTGCCCGTCGTGCGGGAAGAAATACATCTACTACGTTGGCGAAGGCACAGAGCAACTCGAGGAGATGTTGAAACTTCTCTTCCCTGCGTTGCGCGTCGCTCGTATCGATCGCGACACGACTGGGCGGCGTCGAGCGTTTGAACAGTCGCTGTCAGACTTCAGCGCCGGGCGGATCGATACACTCGTCGGCACGCAGATGCTCGCGAAAGGACATGATTTTCCGAATGTGACTCTGGTGGGCGTGGTTTCGGTTGACGCAGGCCTCGCGTTACCCGATTTCCGATCCGCTGAAAGAACGTTTCAACTGATCACGCAAGTTGCAGGGCGAGCGGGCCGCGGCGATCGTCCGGGCAGGGTTTTAATTCAAACGTATCATCCTTATCACTACGCGCTGCGACACGCGTGCGCACAGGATTACGAAGCATTCTTCGAGCAGGAGCTTCAGTACCGGCAAAATCATTCGTACCCGCCGTTCGTCGCGCTCGCGAGCGTGCTGGTCCACGGGCCGGATCTCGGTCGCGTTCGTTCGGATAGTTTGGAACTTCGTAAGCATCTCGACGAAGCTAATCCGGAGCGGAAGTGTCGCGTACTTGGACCAGCACCGGCGCCGCTTTCACGACTGAAAGGCGAGCATCGTTTTCAGCTATTGATTAAGTCGAGGAGCCGCAAACATCTGCGCGAGGTGGCGGATGCGGCCCTTAAATCCGCCACGGATAAAGGAATCAATCTGCGTTCAATCAACTTAGAGATCGATCCTGTCTCGATCCTGTGACAGGATTTCAGGTTTTTAGGAATAACAAGATGAAACTTTCTGAGCTTGCAGAGTTAACACGCACGCGTGTTGAAGGCACAAATGACGATATCGAGATCACCGGTGCGGCAGGTCTCGACGAGGCGGGCGAGGGACACGTCACGTTTCTGGCGAACCCACGCTACACGCCACGCGTCAACACCACACGCGCATCAGCCATCTACCTGAGCGAAGACGCCCAGACTGAAAGATCGATCGCGATCCTGCGTGCCAAAGATCCGTATCTCGCCTACACACGCGCGCTGAGAATCTTTTATCCCGAGCCGCAGGTCGAACCTACTATCCACCCGTCCGCGGTGATCGATCCGTCCGCGAAGATTGCCGAAGGCGTCGCGATCGGCCCATGTTCAGTGATCGGCCGCAACGTCCGGGTAGCCGAAGGCGTGTGCATTCATCCAAACGTTACCGTTTACGACGACGTCAGTATCGGCAAAGATTCAGTGATCCACTCCGGCGTCGCACTTCGCGAACGCACTGTCATCGGCGAACGAGTCGTCATTCACAACAACTCCGTCATCGGTTGCGACGGTTTTGGTTATGCCAAAGACGAGCAGAAGCGATGGCTGAAGATCCCGCAGGCAGGACGAGTCGTGATCGAAGACGACGTCGAGATCGGCGCAGGCACTACGATCGATCGAGCGTCGGTTGGCGAGAGCCGGATCGGCCGTGGCTCAAAGCTCGACAACCTGGTCCAGATCGGCCACTCGTGTACAGTCGGCGAAGACTCATTGCTCTGCGCGCAGGTCGGACTCGCCGGAAGCTCACACATCGGGAATCGAGTGATCCTTGCGGGGCAGGCAGGCGTCGCTGGTCACCTGAAAATCGGAGACGACGTAGTGCTCACGGCGAAGAGCGCGACGAGTCACGACATTCCGGCAGGAAAAGTTATTTCAGGAATTCCGGCGTTTGATAACAAGGATTGGCTGCGTTCGACCGCCGCCTTCAGACGTTTAGGTGAGATGCAAAGGAAACTACGCGATCTGGAACGTCGGCTCGAATCTAAAAATAAATCCGCGTGATCTGTGGCTACGTTATCGCGCCGCCATCAACGATCACGACTTCGCCGTTCATGAAACTATTCCTCTCGCTCACCATGAACGCCGCATACTCCGCGAGCTCTTCCGGCCGTCCGAGTCGTCCCGCCGAAGTCCAGAAGTCGTGCATTTGAAGTAAGCGATCCGGCAGCGCCTGGGCCAGGTCAGTGTCGAATATCCCCGCCGCAATTGCATTCACACGCACGCCAAACGTTGCAGCTTCACGCGACAAACATTTCGTGAACCCGATCATCGCCGCTTTCGACGTTGCGTAGTGTACGGCTGTGGGCAGCGCGCGCATGGCACCGATGGAAGTGATGTTGAGAATGATCCCCTTGCGTTGGCGGATCATCTGTTTGTAGATCGGCTTGGTGACGGCGAAGAGACTGTCGACGTTGGTGTGAATCACCTCATCCCACGCGCGATCGGTAGTCGTGGCGAAGTTGTCGCCACGATTGATTGCGGCGTTGTTGACGAGGATATCGATCCCGCCCCACTTCTCGACCAGTTCGCGCGTCAACTTCTTCATGCCGACACGATCGACGACAGACACTTTTGAATTGAACGCGCGGCGGCCGTGGCCCTCAATCTTCTGACTCATCTCGGCAGCAAGGTCTTCGCGCGAGTTGTAGCTGAACGCCACATCCGCACCTTCACGCGCGAACACTTCGCAAATGGCCGCACCTATGCCACGCGTTCCGCCTGTGATGAACGCGCGCTTTCCCTCAAGCAACAGACTCACTTAACTATGTTTCTCCTGAAGTGACGGGGATTAATATGCGGGCTGATTAAATCGTGAAAAGGCAGTGGCCGTCAAACCGGCCGCGGATTTCCGCAGAAATTGAGCCACAGATTTACGCGGATAAACGCGAATCAGGCAGAAGCGGCTTCGGAGATTACGGGGGCTTCGGACTTCGGAATTAGCGCCGCGATCTCCTCGACGATGTAGCGTGTGGAGTTGGGGATGGCGAGGCCGGCGGTGGCCGCACGCATGCGTGAATAGTGGAGTTCGTCTTCCATCATGCGGCGCACGACCGGTACGACGTCGCTCGAACGTTTCAGCATTACTCCGGCGCCGCGCTGTGCGATCAGTTGAGCAGTTCCCTGCTCCTGAGGCATCGGTTCGGTGATCACGTCGGCGATGATAGGAACACGACAGGCGAGCGCTTCGAACGTCGTCAGTCCACCGAGCTTCGAGATCATGACGTTTGCCGCGCTCATCAGTTTTTCGATCTCGTCTGAGTAGCCAATCACTTTGATCGGGAACGGCGCGTCGAGAGCAATCGTTTCAGCGGCTGCACGCAAATCCTCGTTCTTGCCTGCGAGGAAGATCGCCTGCACGTCGAGCTCACCGCGAACAAGCTCGCGGAAGATCTGCGGAATGTTGCCGCCGCCGATCCAGCCGGCGTTCACAAACACCGTGAACTTCTCCGGATCCAATCCAAGCGCGCGACGCGCGGCTTGCGCTGCTTCCTCGCCTGGATAAGCAAACTTGGGATGCACCGGCATGCCTGAGATCTTGATGCGTTCGGGTGCAACACCGTAGTCGATCAACTGCCGGCGCGCGTCTTCGCTCGCGACGAGATAAAGCGAAACGGCGTCGCAGGCCCATCCTTTCCAGAAGCCGTAACAGGGATCTGTCACAACGGAAACGAGCGGAATGCGATCCGCGAGTTTCAGCTCTTTAAGTACGCGACCAAAGATGTGTTGCGTGAGCGGGTGAACACTCACGACGACGTGCGGACACCAGCGCTCAAAGAGATCCAGCACATACCCGACGCATCGCTTATGAAAAAACTCGCGCGTCTCCGGCCTGACTCGGTTCATGCACCAGTAGAAGTACTTCATCCAGTGCTGCCGGTTACGCAGTATCCAGTTGTACAAACGCACGAGCTTGGCACTCAGGTGATGCGACTCCTCAACAGCACGCACGACCCTGACCGCGTACGATTCGCCTTCGAAAAACTTCTGCACGCCCGCCACGATCGCCGCAGCCGCGGAACGATGCCCGCCGCCCGTGTCGGAAGAGATGATCAGGATCTTCGGGATACGCTGTTGCTGCATTCGTTATCTTCCAACCGGCAATCGATCAGCCTCCGGCAACGGCTCCGCCGCTTTTTCCGCAGCCTTCCGCGCCTTCTTCATCTCCCGCTCGAGCTTCTTGATCTGGATCAAGTGTCCGGGATTGAACGGCAACGACGGGTAATAACTGTTCGACTCATGCGTGCAGAAACATCCGTCGCTCGCTTTCTTGCGGCGCGCCTGCATCGCGGGCGACAGCCAGAGCTTCTGGAAGTTCCAGTCGAAGTCGCGCAGGTTGGCAATCGGCTCGAGGTTCTCGCATGACGAGACGGTGCCTTCGTCGTAAATCACACCGCCGGCAGTGCCTGCATAACACTTCATCTGCGCAGTCTGCGTTTCCTGCGTCTTCGCGATCAGACCGTGCATGTAGATGTCGATCGCGGCCTTGAAGAAACCTGCATCGCCGCCGTAGTTGTTCTTGATCGCGGCGTGACGCGAATCGTCGTCGATCATCTGCGCCAACTTCGCGTAACGGGAATGATCGATGTCCAGTTCCTTTGGATCCGCTGAAGGCGGACGGATGTAGTTGAAGTTGACTTTGTCAGGCTTCAGGTCGTACTTCAGAAAGTCGT
>DASTQB010000058.1:0-4408 GCA_035761985.1 Pyrinomonadaceae bacterium | reverse complement strand
TGGATCTTCCGAAGACACTTGTCTACAAGGGGATGATGTTCAGCGACGTCCCGAACCTCGCCTTCGCCATCGGCTACACCAACGCATCGTGGACCTTGAAGTGCGACCTCGCCGCCGGCTACGTTTGCAGGCTTTTGAACTACATGGACCAACACGGCTATTCAACCTGCACGCCGCGCATCAACGATCAGGACATCGAAGAAGAGCCGGTGATCGACTTCAACTCCGGTTACGTGCTGCGCGCACTGCACACGTTGCCACGCCAGGGATCGAAAACGCCCTGGCGCCTGCACCAGAATTACGTCAAAGATCTTTCGCTCATGAGATACGGTCGTGTTGACGACGGCACGATGGAGTTTAAATCAGCGCCGATGACGAGCAGTGCTAAAGCTGGAGCGATGGTCCATGGCTGAACGCATGCGCCTCGATGGCCGTACGGCCGTGATCACAGGTGCGGCTGCGGGCATCGGACGCGCGATCGCTGTGTCACTGGCCCGTCGCGGCTGTCACCTCGCGCTTGCGGACATCGACGAAGCTGGAATGGCAGGCACGGCTGATCTTGTGCAAGCCTACGGCGTTCGCGTGTCTCGACACTGCATCGACGTCGCGGACCGCACCGCAGTAGCCGCTTTTCCATCGATAGTCGAGGCCGAACATTCCGGCGTGGACGTGCTGATCAATAACGCGGGCGTTGCAGTCGGCGGTACGTTCGAACAGGTGTCGGACGAAGACTTCGAGTGGCTGTTCGAGATCAACTTCTGGGGCGTGGTGCGCATGACCCGCGCTTTCCTGCCGTTACTGCGAGCGAGCGGCGACGCGCGTGTGGTCAACCTGTCGAGCGTCTACGGTCTGATCGCGCCACCCGAGCAGGTCGCTTACGCAGCGAGCAAGTTTGCCGTGCGCGGATTCTCTGAGGCACTGCGACACGAGCTCGAAGGCTCAGGAGTAGGTGTAACGGTGGTCCATCCGGGAGGAATCGCCACGTCAATCGCAGAAAAGGCACGTGTTCCGGCGGGCGTTAGCGAGGAGGAGATCGCGCGGCGGCACGAGAGGTACCGGAAGCTCTTGCGACTTCCTCCCGAGATCGCAGGCGAAACGATCGTGCGCGGCATCGAACGCCGGCAACCGCGCATACTCATCGGCTCAGATGCAAAAGCCATTTCCCTCATCGCCCGTCTCGTACCCGTGTCGTACTGGAAGCTGCTCGCGCTGCGTATACGTTAACGCTCAAGGCTATTTTGACTGAGCAGTAATAAACATCAACAGAAAGTTAGTAGCGGCGACTATTCCGGCAGCGATCCCGATCGTCCACTTCTTGTCTGCCGATCTGCGGTAGAAGTATCCCGACATCGGTCCGGCTTCATGGTCGACCGTCTCCCTGGCTTGCGGGTTGATGAGGTGCCCAATGCTAAAGGCTGCCGCGAATGGAGGCGCCAGCACGAGGACTGACAACAGCTTGATCTCGGTTCGCGCGTGGAGCAGTCGTTGAAACAGATGAGGGTAACGCCAGTGGACCACCCACATCACGATCGTAACCAGCGTCCCAATCACCACCGCCACAACACGTATCCGGTTTCGCGGGTCTCCGTCGATGGAAGTAATTGCGGACACCAGCCATGAGGATGCGCGCTTTTCAACTGCTCGCATTTGGGGGTCTCCTAACTTTCTGACACCTCGCGCAGAAGTAAACAATGCGCGTGCGTTCACTGTCTTCTTCGAGGTGGTCCGGATCGTAAGTCTTCTGTCGCAGTTGCCGGATAGTCTCTCCGCAACGTAAACACGGAAGATTCGTGCGACGAAAGACGAGGTGGCGTGTGCCGTACTCGCGACCGGGTTGATAAACCAGACTCGAATCGGCAGTCATTCGCTTCCGATCATGCGCACTCGCAGTCGCGCCTGTTTCGTAAGAGAGTCGCGCCAGGCGCGGGACTGTTTCAGTCAAACACTTCAAATTGCGTTCGGTGAGATCGCCGGTGCTGCGCCACGGATCGATTTTACAACTAAACAAGACTTCAGCGCGCAGGTAATTGCCGAGTCCGGCAACCACGCGTTGATTTAATAATGCTGCACCGATCTCAACTTTGAGATGTTCCGGAAGAAGGAGGCGGCGACGGAATTCCGTGGTGTCGAAACGTCCATCGTAAGGCAGAACATCGGGGCCGAGTGTCGCGAGGTGTTCGATCTTGTCGTAAGGATTGCCCTCACCAACATTGAAGATAGGCGCGGAAAGAAGTATTGCGGCCCCGTCTTTCACGACGATACGAGCGCGTTCGCGGCGGTCCTTTTCAGGCAACTCGTCTGATGCATGGGTCAGCCAGCGTCCCCACATCATCAGGTGTGAATGAAAGTAGAACCCGCCTTCGACGTAGCCCAGCAGATGTTTGCCGTGCGAGACCACACGCTCGACGCGACGCCCCAACAGCCGCTGTTCGTTGTCTTTCAACCAGAGTCGCGCATCGCGCGTGCGAGCCTCGAGGCCGGTGATAACGCGGCCGGTGAGGACGGCATCGAGCGCGTCAGCATACTTGCGAACCTCCGGTCCTTCGGGCATGCGGTCAGACTAGCTTTCGATCACACGTAAATCCAGTGAAATCTCTGAAATCCCGTGAGGATTAAAAAGTTCAGCATAAGTCCGGGTTTGGCGGTGTTATTTCTGCGGAAGAAAATTTCTGCCCGGCCGTTAACGGATACGTAACCAGCAGCGTCTACAAATGGGAAGCAGTTCCAAGGATACAGGGGAAGTTGCAATGTTGAACGTACAAACTAAAAATTTGGGTAGGGTGGCGGTTTTGAGTCTGCAAGGCGAGATCGTGATTGGGCAGACTGAAACGCTGCGCGATGCGGTTGAATCGTTGCCGCGGATGAGTTCAGTGATACTCGATCTGTCGCGCGTCACGCTTGTGGATGCGCACGGATTGGGCGTGTTGCTGCAGGCTCGTGAGCAGTGTCAGGCAAAAGGTGGCGGGTTCCAGCTCGTGAATGTGAACAGGACGTTGCGTGAGGTTTTGCAGATTACGCGACTTGATGGCGTATTTCAGGTTAGTTCCGCGGTTGTGGCCCACCCGATCGCTGCGTAACGTCGCAGGCTTTCGCCCGCGTCCGCGGGCTCCCCGAGAATCAATTTAGATACGTGAACCCTGGGGCTCACGCCCCAGGCTTTACGCTGTCCGCCTGCTTCGCAGGCTTCCTCGGAATGAATTGAATTCCAAGCGGGGGCGCTGTTCGCGTGCTTCGCGAGCTCAAAATCCGGGTAATATAAGCCGGCGATGCGCTATTTCACTTATGAATTGATCTCGGCAGCGAACGCGTGGGGTGGCCAGAGCGTGGCGGAGCGACGCAAGGCTGAGGCGCGATATGCGTCGGCGTTCGAGAAGTATAAAGAGCAGCTGGAGTCGCTGGAGTCTCGCATCAGCGGGGATGCGTACGCGTTCTTTCGATATGGGTTCGGGAGCGAGGGGCTTCACGATGCGCGGCTGCTCTCGCTGTGTGCTGGTGATGGGCTGGATTACCTCGCCGACGGTCAAGAACCGTTCCTGCTGAACCGCCGGCGTTTGTCCGTTGTTATTGAGCTTCTGAACTACGAACAGAACGCGCATTACAATTTTGATTTGCGTAAGGTGAATCGAGTTACGTGCGATCTGTTCGTGGAGGACGAGCGGTACGCGAAGAGTGCCGGTGATTTATACACGTACGAGCTGGTCGGCGTTGGTGATGAACTGGAATTGGGTTTGTTATTCGCCAGTGGCGCTACGATCACCGTGCAGTTCGGGAGGCTCGTGTTTCGAAAGAAGCGCTTGAAACGAAGTTATGACCTCGGCGAGATGTACCGCGCGTAGTCGCTAATAGGTCCTATAGGTCCTATAGGACTTATAGGACCTATAACGCCGTTCAGATGAAATCACGTGGCCAGGGCGCGCTGGGCTTTACTGCGAACGAAGGCGTAGTTCAACAGCGGTAATGAATTAAACTTCGCCGCTTTGGTAAAACTCTCCTTCGCCTTACCCGTGTCGCCCTTGCCGTGATACGCCTGGCCCAGCAGGTAAAGCACATCAGGATTCTGCTGGTTCGCCTGGGTCAGTGCCGCTATTGCCGCGTCGTAATTCTTCTCCTCTAACGCAATCCGCCCGGCGAGTTCGTGGGCCTGCCTTAGCTGGTTTGTGTTCTTCGCTGCTTCTACAGCCTTTCTAAATGTCTCAGCTTCAGTCTTCGCCGCCGCGAGATCCTTCTTCGCGATTGCCACGCGTGCCACGTTGTAACGATAAATCCGCGCGGCATTGTCTTTCACCTCCTGCGAGAGGTTTGATTCCGACGTCACCTTCAACGCCTGATCGTATGCCTTGCGCGCATCGTCATGCCGGCCCATCTCGAGAAGAATGTTGCCCCTCAATTGCAGATCACCCGACATGGC
>DASTQB010000057.1:0-14676 GCA_035761985.1 Pyrinomonadaceae bacterium | reverse complement strand
TGTGACGCTCGAAGATCCTGACAAGTATCGATACTTTTTTGTGACGTGGACGAACGACGATGGCAGGACAACATATTGAAAATCTCTTTCGCCGCTTCAAGGGTGAAATGGTCGATGTGAAGACGATCTCCGGCGGGATTTATACCGGACGCATCGCCGAGATCACGAACGACTATGTTTGTTTGCAGGAAACGAACATCGCACCCGATCAGCGCGTCTATCTTCTCTATGGCGCCATCGAGTCGATGGCGGTGAGTGAAGCGGATAGTTAAGTTTTATGCAGTACGTAGCAAATCCGCCTAATCCCTGGTTGACGCACTCGGTCGAGTGGATCGGCGAACCGCCCGAAGCCGCGCTCGAAGTGTTTGAAGAAACTGAAACACGTCACATCATCACTCACAACAACAGTCCTGACGTAGGTTTCGATTACACCGTCAACTGCTATCGCGGGTGCATTCACGGTTGCACGTATTGCTTCAGCCGGCCTACGCACGAATACCTCGGCTACGGCGCGGGCACCGATTTCGATCGCAAGATCATCGCGAAGGTGAATGCGCCTGAGCTTTTGCGGAAAGAGTTGATGAAGCCTTCGTGGAAAGGCGCGGAGATCGTTTTCTCGTTCACTTCCGATCCGTACATTCCGCTTGAAGCTAATTACAAACTGACGCGCCGTTGTCTGGAAGTGTGTGCCGAGTTTCACCAGCCGGTGGGAGTGATTACAAAGTCGGCCCTCGTTCGAAGAGACATCGACGTGCTTCAGGACCTTTCGCGCAATGCGAAGCTGGGTGTGTTCTTCACGATTCCTTTCACGGATGTTGATGTGGCGCGTGCAGTCGAACCGTTTGCGCCGCTTCCGGAAGCGAGATTTCACGCGATGGAAGCACTCGCCAAGGCGGGCATTGCCGTTGGAATCGGTATCGCACCAGTGATTCCCGGACTATCGACTGACATTCCGGTCCTTCTGAAACGCGCAAAAGAAGCAGGCGCGGAACAAGCGTTCATCAACATGCTGCGGCTGCCCGGCAACGTTGCACCATATTTTGAAGAACGACTGCGCGCGAAGTTACCGACCAAAGCTGATCGCGTGATGAACAGGATTCGTGAAGCACGCGACGGCAAACTCAATTCGAGTGTTTTCGGTGAACGCATGCGAGGCAAAGGCCAGTACTGGGAAGCCACTGAACGTCTGTTCAAAATTCACTGCCAGCGTCTCGGGTTTAATAAAAAACGCACCCACCAAACGCCGTCGGGCACGACCTTCCGCAGGCCTTCGGCGCAGCCGTCGTTGTTTTAATAGAGACAGCGGCGAATTCATTCTCTATAATACCTGCACCCCACAGCTAAATAATCAGGAGGCTAGAGCGATGCTGATTCGGGACGTGATCCGCAACCGTGAGCCTTACTCGACAAAGGCCTCTGCTACTGTGCAGGAAGCAGCAGAGTTTATGGCCGCGAGAAATATTGGCGCGGTCTGTGTAATCGACGAAGAAGGAAGATTGCTCGGCGTCTTTTCCGAGCGCGACGTCCTGAATCGCATCATCGTCGCAGAACGCGATCCGCACACCGTCAAAGTCGGAGAGGTGACGAGTGAGTTGCGGGCAGTGATTCGATGCGACGAAACACCCCACCAGGCCCTCGAACGCATGGAGCTGATTGGCACTCGACACCTTCCGGTTGTCGATGGTGAACGCTGGGTTGGAATGCTCTCGATGCGCGACCTGCTGCGAGTTGAAGTAGGCGAGCAAGGCGACGAGATCAAGCTGCTTCACGAGTACATTCAGCACTAACGACAAAGCACAACAATGAAAACTTTTCTAATCGCGCTCGCGGTAGCGCTTGGTGTTGCTTGCAGCCGGCCGGCTGGACGTGTGGAAGGTGAAGTTGCAGCGTCGCCGCCGCAGTCCAATACACGTTTCAAGATCGAAAAAGTTGCAGGTGGGCTTGAAGTGCCGTGGTCCATCGTGTGGGCGCCTGACGGGCGGATGATCTTCACTGAACGTGAAGGGCGTGTGCGGGTGATTGAAAACGGGAACCTTCGGCCGCAGCCGTTGTTTGTTGTTGATGATGTTGAGGCCGCGGGCGAGAGTGGTTTGATGAGTGTGGCGTTGCATCCGCAGTTCAGCAGTAACAGGTTTATTTATCTTTCTTATGCGTATACGAAGGGAGGCGTGCGCGTTCGCGTCGTGCGTTATCGCGAGGCGGCGGAAGGGCTGGTTGATCGCCACATAATTATTCAGGATCTTCCTGCGGCGCGGTTTCATGCCGGCTGTCGTATTCGGTTTGGTCCAGACGGAAAGCTTTACGTCACGACTGGAGATGCCGGGCGGCGTGAGTTGGCGCAGCAGCTTGACTCACTTGCGGGCAAGACTCTGCGGTTGAACGACGATGGTACTGTGCCGCAGGACAATCCATTTGTGGGCCAGCAGAATGCGCGTCCGGAGATCTGGTCCATTGGACATCGCAATGCGCAGGGATTGGATTTTCAACCGGGAACGAATCTGATGTTTCAGACTGAGCATGGACCAAGCGGGTTTGATGGAGGGCAGGGAGGTGATGAAGTCAACATCGTCGAGAAGGGGAAGAATTATGGTTGGCCCGTAATTCATCATACCCAGACGCGTGCGGGGATGGAGGCGCCGTTGCTGGAGTACACGCCCGCGTGCGCGCCTGCGAGTGGAGCGTTCTATCGCGGATCGGCGCTGGCGAATTTCAAGGGGAACTATTTCTTTGGGTGCTTGCGTGGTGAGCGGTTGATCAGGGTTTCACTGGACGGACGGCGTGTTTTGAATCAGGAGAATCTTGCGACTGAGTACGGGCGGATTCGCGAGGTTGCGGAAGGGCCGGACGGGTTCCTGTATTTCTCCACCTCAAACCGCGACGGCCGCGGCGACCCGGCGCAGGACGATGATCGCATCCTCCGCATCGTTCCCGCTCAATGAAATAGGACCTATAAGACCTATAGGACCTATAGGACCTATACAGAAGAGCGCGCTATAGGTCCTATTCAGAGAAGCTCGCGCTAAACCTTCTGCGCGAGAATCGCTGTCTTGCTCCAGCCGATCGCCTGCTGCGGCGGAAACCGGTATTGGTGCACAATCCGGAAGTGGTCCTCAGTTCTGCCAATCACTTCCTGCGGCGGATGGCTCTTGAACCTGAACAATATCTCCAGGAACACACCCACCATTCCCGGATGCACCGGGAAGTGAAGCAAATGCCCACCCGGTGCGATCACGCGCGCCAGCTCCGTCAAACCATCAGCCAGCGGCACATACTCCAGCGCGCCCGATGTCACCACCAGATCAACCGACTCATCCGCGAACGGCAGGCACAATAAATTCCCCTGCGTGAACGTCACGTCTCGCTTGCGGCCCGGACTGTAATAAAGCGATTTGCGCGCAGCAACAACTGACGTCGACGACAGGTCGAGCGCCGTTATTGAAACTGGAAAACGAATCGCCCGCAACAACGCGAGCGTGAGTAGCCCTGTGCCACATCCGGCATCCAGAATCTTCGCACCGCGCGAGACGGGCAGAGGATGATTGGCAAAGTACTGATCCAGGGCGCGGCCATAACCATTAACCTTGAAAGTCAGGTCATATAGACGCGCGATCCGGTCGTAATACGACCCCGCGCGGGCCTTGTTTTTGGTTGCGGTTAGGGCATACTCCATGAGTTTCTCTCGAGCCTCACTTAAGTGATTAAGACGACAATTGTCGGTATTTCATCGCCGGAGTGGCGCGCAATTGTAGCCTCCCCGCCAAATTTACTCAACCCGAAACGAAACCTGCAAGATGCGGGCCACCCTGCGTTCTTGCCTTAAAAGGAGGCAGTTTTATGGGTCGAATTCGTCTACTGGCTGGTTTCTTAGCGTTTCCTGTGGCTGTTTTGCTGGGTACCGGCGTATTTCTGCTCCTCCGCGATGTCCCTGCCGCGGCAATGCAGGATTCAAAAACAGATCGCATTACACATGGCCGAAGACCATACCCTCGCTTCGAGATGCAGGTGCTTGTCGATGGGCGCCCGTTGACCGAGTACTACGCGCGAGGCCGGACGTACGTTGAAGCACTCAAGGGTGCCGAGTACGAATTGCGTGTGCGCAATTCTTCACCGGAGCGTGTGGCCGTGGCACTGTCGGTGGACGGGCTCAACACAATCGACGCCAAACACACGTCCGCATGGAATGCGAGCAAGTGGGTCATCGAGCCGTATGAGACGATAACGATCAACGGCTGGCAAATGAGTTCGGAGCGTGCGCGCAGATTTTACTTCACGAACGAACGAGATTCGTACGGAGCGAAGCTCGGGCAGACTGCGAACCTCGGTGTGATCTCGGCGGTGTTCTTTCGCGAGCGACGTCACGTAAGGCCGGTGACACAAGCGACGCCTACTCATCGCGAGGATCGACAGTCGTCATCAGCGCCTAAGTCGAAAGCTGCAGGCGAGGCGGCGATCGTAGATGAAGATTATGCGGCGACGGGTATTGGACGATCGGTCAGGCACGATGTGCGTTGGGTGGACATGGAGCTCGACTCGCGTGCAGCGGCTGAGGTGACGATCAGGTACGAGTTCTATGCCGGCTTACGCAGCCTCGGTATTGTTCCGAAACGTTCGCGTGAAGATGCGCGCGGCTTCAGTCCCGAGCCATAGTTTGACAGGATTTCAGGATTCGCAGGATGAACAGGATTAAATGTTGTCCATCTTGAAAATCCTGAAATCTTTGTCCAACTACCGTCGAATCAGATCGGCGGTGTAGAGCTTGCGGTACACGCGGTAGTTGGCCATCACTTTTTGCACGTAGCCCTTCGTCTCCTCGAAGCCAACCTCTGACGTAAACACGCCCGGATCGTTTCGCTTCGCGCGCTTCAACCAGCGCGCGACATTGTCTTCACCGCCGTTGTACGAAGCAGCAACCGGCTCCATCATCCCCGGAAACATCTTCGTCAAATGCTCCAGATACTCCGCACCAACCGTGATCGATGTCTCCGGCTGGTAAAGCTGGCTCTCACGGACAGAATTGAACCCCGCCGCGGGCGCATACTTCACCGCCGCATCCATCGTCAACTGAAGTAACCCGCGCGCGCCGGCAGGCGACTTCGCCAACGGTTTGAAAACGCTCTCCTGCTTTATCAACGCGAGAATGAAACGAGGATCGAGCTTACGAGCTTTCGCGGCACTCAGTATCGCTTGCCTGTACGGCGCCGGATACGAGTCGGACACTGACGCAATCGCCGAGTTCACTCGTTCTTCACGCTTCGCAACGATTTCAGCGCGCGATGGACCAGCGAGCGCAGCCAAACGCTGGCTTGCGAGCCAGCCGTAGTACGACTCGAGACCGTCAGGCACCGCCAGGTAAGCGGCAAACGCTTCATCTTTCCTGCCCGCCTGCTCGAGGCTGAATGCCTTCAGATACGCCACCTCAGAATGACTCGTCAGCACCGCTTTCGGAAACGATCGTCGTGACAACTGATCCGCCATCTGCACCGCATCCGCCCACTGGCCTTCCGCAACATACAGCCGCAACGCTGCAAACATCGCGTTCGTCTCGGTCGCACTGCCGGCGAACTTCTGCCTCGTCCGCGCAACCCACTGGAGCGCCTCATCCGGACGATTCGCTTCACGCAGTGTGTCGATCACGTTGAGATGCGCGGTGTCGATGCGTTCGCCATTCGGAAAACGATTCACATACTCGGCATAACGTTCGGCAGCTTCCGAAAAACGGCCCATCCGCAGCAGGGAAGCGGCACTGAAGTTCAACGCCTCACGCCCTTCCCTGCTTGGACCATAATCCTGGACCAACTGGTTGAAGACGGTGTACCCGCGCTCATAAATCTTGCCGAGAAAAAAAGAACGTCCGATGCCGAGCCACGCCTCGGGCACACGCGGATCCTGCGGGAAGTTATCGATCAGCGTCTGCCAGTGCGCGCGTGCCTCTTCAAAAGCACGCACGGAGAGATAAACCGCGGCGCGGCGCATGTGCTCAGTGGGCGTGAGCTTCTTCAGTTTTCCCTGCGCGTCACGATTTGCCGCATCGCTGCGGCGCACAGCGGCGAGCGTAGTTTCACTCGCGGATTGTGCACAAACCGTAACCACGCACGTAAGACAAAGGAAAAAGGCTACGACGTTCTTTAACACTTCTGTTTTGTTACTCCCGAAGTTAAGTTGACGCGTCTTCGATGATCTCGAAGGTTGTTTTGATTTCCACAGTGGGCCGCAGGGTTGCAGCGACGCTGCAGTATTTGGAGTCGGAGAGTTCGATCGCATCGGCGACAGCTTTCGGCGAAAGCGATCTGCCGGTAAGGATGTGATGCACGGTCATCGAAGTGAACTTTCGCGGATGCTCATCGCGGCGCACACCCGAAACCTCGACGACGTACTTCGTCACCTGTTGTCGTTTCTTTGCGAGAATGCTCGCGACATCTGTCGCAGTACACGAGCCGAGGGCAACGAGGAGAAGCTCGACGGGAGTTGGCGCCGATGAACGTTCCTTATCGGTGTCGAGCGCGAGCGAATGTCCCGACGGTGTAGTTCCGAGGAATAAGTCTTCAGCTACGAACCGAACAACTGATTTCACGCGCACAGAATAACATAACTGTAGGGGTCGCCCTCCGTATCCACCCCAGCGTGGAACTAAAAAACGCACAGTTCAACGTTGGGGTGGCCACGGAGGGCCACCCCTACAATCACGCCCGGCGCACGCACAATCTGTCTGTGTTATGATTTGCGCGCGCCCAGAACAAGCAGGAGAAAAAGCGTTTCGCCCAGGACGCCTTTGGTAATGACCTTGGAGGGAACCACATGGCAGATATCCTGGTCGTCGACGACGACGAAGTGATCCGCGACACACTTTGCGAATTGCTATCGCAGGACCACTCGTGTCAGACGGCAGAGACGGCGGAAGACGCGCTGGCCAAGCTGGAAGCCCGATCTTTCGACGTGATACTGACTGATGTTTCAATGCCCGGGCTGAGCGGGATGGAGTTGCTGAAGAGAGTCCTGCGAATGTATCCGGGCACACCGGTGATCATGGTTTCGGGCCTGAGCGATCAGGAACAGGCCGAGAGCCTCATCGGCATGGGCGCTTTCGAATATCTATTGAAGCCGTTTCGTTTGGAAGTGGTCGAGGAGAGCGTGAACCGCGCGCTACGCGCCGGGCGTTCAAGCAGCGACGGTTGAAAACGAACTCGCGCGCGCAGTGCCGCCGAGGCCGCGGATCTCCTGGACCAGTTCGACGATCCGATCGGCAGTGAACGGCTTCGCCACGATCCAGTTAACGCCCGCCGCTTTCTGTTCAGTAGAACCCACCGCTTCGCCCCAGCCCGTAATCACGGCGATGGGTATACGTGTGTTTGACTGGCGTATCTCGCGCGCGAGTTCCCATCCGCTCATTCCGGGCATCCCAACGTCTGTGAACACGCAGTCAAACTCCATCTGGCCGAACAGAGACAACGCCTCAGCGCCACTCTCCGCCAGAAACACTTCACAGTGCTCGCCCTCAAGAATGTCGCGCAGCAACTCCCTCACAAAATCTTCATCGTCAACGACGAGCAAGCGCGTCTGAGGTCGTTCGCTGGGTCGTGACTCCGCGCCGACAGCCGGCGCGGGCAACGGCAGTGCAGTGCATTCAGTTTCTTTGACGGTCTTGTCGGCGATCTTCGCGAGTGGAAGCGTGATGCGAAACTCGGTCCCACTTCCATAATGCGATTCGACTTCGATGTTGCCGCCGTGTCGCCTGATGATTCCGAAACTCACGGCAAGGCCCAGCCCGAGTCCCGCTTTGCCTTTCGTCGTGAAGAACGGATCGAAAATTCGTGAACGCACCTCCGGATACATTCCCACGCCCGTATCGACAACTCTGATCAGCACTGAATCATTTACGGTCCGCGTGATCAGCGACAGAGTTCCACCTTCCGGCATCGCGTCGATCGCGTTGAAGACCATGTTGACGAGCACTTCGCGCAACTCTGAATCATCGCCCATCACCATCGCGTTCGATCCGATCTGCAGATCGAGTGTGATGTGGATGTTTGAAGCTTCGGCGCAGTTCTTCCAGCGCGGGCGAGTGATCTCACTGGCATCCATCAAAATCTGATCGACTAACACGAGCTCGAAATCGTGATCGCGACGCTGGCGCGCGAAGTCTTGAATGCGTTTGACTGTCTTCGCCCCATCTTCGGCAGTTTTGATGATGATCTCGAGACCGCGTTTGATCTTCTCCGGATCGTCCGTGCGTTGTAGCAACTGTGCGCGGCCGAGAATACCTGAGAGCGTGTTGTTGAAGTCGTGTGCGACGCCTGATGCTAGCTCGCCGAGCGCGGAGAGTTTCTCCATCTGGGAAAACTGTTCGCGAATGCGTTCCTGCTCGGCGATGTAATGCGACAGCTCTTTGACGTGCTTTTCCGCCTGCGCCGCCTGCGCTGCTGAAGTCTCGACGTTGTGTAGATACGTGCGATAAGTAAGAAAGATGATCGCGATGATCGGAAGCGTGATTGCGAAAGCGTAAAGGCCGATGAAGTAGACGAGGGCGGCGATCACACCCGCGGCACAAGCGCCGGCGAAGTAAGTTATCGAGGTCCAGAGATAATGTTTACGCCAGGTTTGCCAGATCGGTTGGTCGGTTTTTAGTGCAGCGCCGATAGCGACGATTCCGGAGTTTGAGATGTAGTGCGTGAGGGCCATCGTGCAGATCGCGGCGAGAAATGTGCCGGTGATTGGGTGCGCGCGGAGCTCTATGACGCTGCCAAAAATCAGCTCCAGCACAGAGCTCGTAATGAATATCGAAACTGCGGCCGAGGCCCAGTTGAAAGCCATGATCTTTGGCCTTTTGCTAAACCAGAGCGAGGACAAGAGAGCTTCGAGCGCCGAGACTACAACCGCCGCGGCGCCGCCATAAAGCAGCAGGACCAGGAATACAAACGTATCGGAAACAGAGATCTGTGAGCTGAAGCGGGGGATCGGGATCGTGATTCGCGAGGTGAGAATCAGTGAGAGTCCGAGCAGTACAGCGAAGTTTCCGTCGATTTGATTAAAGTCGAGCCGCGAACAGGAGTAGGCAAACGCGAGGATTCCGCATCCAGTGATTACCCAGAGGAATGGCCCGAAGAATTTGTTTCCCATGGCGCCAGGGCGACCAGTCGGTCGTTATAAAAGTGAGGTCAGGTTTGCCTTTCATCAGGACAGATCGGGGGATGAATGTAAGTCACTAGTTGTGTGCCTGCTCCTTCCGCGGAAGGAAAATGGTTTCGTAGGTCGCACGAAAGTTAAAACCACACTTCCGGTAAAAACCCTGCGCCCACGTATTCGTTTCGTTGACGAGCAGGCAGATCGATTTCGTGTCTTTAAGTAAGCGTCGCATCAGTTCAGACATGTAACGAGTGCCGGCGTTCTGTTTGCGCCGGTCTTCTCGCACCCAAACACCTTCGAGATAAACAACCTCGCGGGTCTTTGAGATCACGTCTGCTTTGAAAACGAGAACGCCGTTTTCTACCACTACCCAGGTTCTTCCTTGTTCGATCCTGCGGAGACAACGTTGACTAAATCCTTCCGGATCGACGTCCAGCGGATTAACTCCGCTTTCAGTAAAGGCGAGCTCTGCCTGGATAGGCATCACGAGCTCCAGCTCTTCCGGAAGCGCAGGTCGCAAACCCGAAACACGTTCGCGTACTTCGGTGGGCCGGCTAAACTCCAGCAACCATTCGCGACAGGCCAGGCGCTGGCGCCGTCCTGCTTCTGAATAGTGCGTCCAGAAGTCGGCGACACGCTCCTTTTCACCCATAATCATGTGCGTGTTCGGACATTCGCGCGCGACTTGCGCGAGCGCTGCGAGTGCCCGATCGGAAACAGTTTCCATGAGCGTTGCATGGCCCACTAAGGCAACACCTTCAAGCTGCCCTTTCAGATCGCGGCAACCATAGAACGTGCCGCGATTGAAAGCACTGACGATTCCGTTGTCGTGTATTAGACTCATCATCGTCACTGTGTGTATCGAACGCTGCGACAGAAACTGTAAAACTTCCTCCGCGTCGCTGTTCTCGAGTCGCTCGACATACACGCTTGCCGTGGTTTTCAGTTTTCCTTTTACTGAATGTACTGTGCTCGTGTGCAACATTGGTCTACCTTTAGCTCCTTGGGGGACCTGAGTAGCTGGTTACTGCTTAGTAACCGAGATAGTCCGTATAGTCGTCGGGCACAACTGCCATTGAAGTCGTAGCGTCGCCGTTTGTGAGCGTGTTGAACGCCTGCAGAAACGCGTCGCCGATAAGTACGCCGTCACCGATCAGCACGCCGTCGCCGATAAGCACACCATCACCAATCAGCACGCCGTCGCCGATGAGCACGCCGTTTCCGAGTAGCCATTGAACGGGGATGAACGATTCACCCGCACCGATCGTTGTGCCGTCGCTGGTGAAAATGCTGTCGCCGATCAGCACGCCATTCGTGAACATCGTCGAATCGCCGATCAGCACGCCATCGCCGATGAGTACGCCGTCGCCAATCAGCACACCATCGCCGATCAGAACGCCGTCGCCGAGCAACACACCGTCGCCGAGCAGTACGCCGCGCGCATACACTCTCTGATACTGATTAATCAGCGCGGTGCCGGTTACGTAAGTGTGGCCCACGATCACGCCTTGCGACCACGTGAAGGTTGAAACTCCACCCGTAAACGTGATGCTTGTTTGCGGAGCCGGAGCTGGACCAGTCAACATCGACGCACCAAGCGTGGTCGAACTGTTGAGCGTGGTGCGAACGAGCTTTGCGAGACGCGCAGCGCCGTCGACGTTCAGTGAGCCCGTTCCCTGCTCGAACATGTTGTAGCCGGGAAGCTGCTGGGCGGTGTACATCAACAGGGTCTTAATGAGATTGGGGGTAAGAGTTGGGTTGGCTTCGAGCATGAGAGCGGCGGTGCCGGCAACAAGCGGCGTCGCCATCGACGTTCCGCTGAGCATCATCTGCTGGCGGGTCGGATTGTTACTGACGCTGACGTCGAGCGACGGATTTTGCGAAACGAGATAGTTATTTGGCGACTGGGCAAATATCGTCTTGTTACCTGGAGCAGAGATCTCGGGTTTGATCAGGTTGTCGTAGTGCCGGATGCCGTTCTCGTCAGTCCAGAAGCTGCGCGTCGGTCCACGTGAACTGTAAGTCGCAATCGAGTCGTCGTTTCGTCGATCGGTGCCGCGTGTGTCAACTGCGCCGACGGTAATTGCTGAGGGCTCGTTGCCGGGCGAATGGACGTGACCGTAGATCTTCTGGCCGTCGCTGTTCTTTCCGTTGTTACCGGCTGCTGCGACTACCACGATGCCTTTGTCAACGAGTGCGCGCACGGCAACACAGAGTGGATCGAATTTGTAAGAGTTGACCGCGGGCATGCCGATGCTGAGATTCACGACGCGAACGTTGTAAGCCGAAGCATTCGACAGCAGCCAGTTGAACGCCGCGAGAACGTTTGAAACTGAACCAGTGCCTCTGGAATTCAAAACACGAAGGTTGAGCACTTTGGCTCGCGGCGCGATGCCGATGTACTCACCTCTTGCAACGATGCCGTTTCCGGCTGCTGCGGCGGCCACGTGAGTTCCGTGACCGTATGGATCGTCAGTGCGGCCTTCGCCGGTGAAGTCCTGGTTGACGACGATTCGTGATTGTCCGGTTTGTGTATCGAGGAAAGAAGTGTGGGCGCCGTAGATACCGGAATCGACGATCGCGATTCCGATTCCGTTGCCGTCGAGTGCGCCGTCGGCACTCATCGAACGAACATTGTCTGCACCCGAGGTGTGAGCGACGTGACCGCCGAGCGTCATTACCTGACTATCAACTGAAATAAAAGCGACTTCCGGAAAGGTTGCTAAAACATTTACTACGCTGCCGGGTAATTCGAGGGCAAAAGAGTTGAGGTTGTTGAAGTGTCTTCTGATCTTGACGCCGTTGGCTGACAGCAGCGCGTTAAGTTGACCACTGGGCTTCTGATTGAGTTGGAGGATTACTTTGACCAGGCTATCGCTGTTGTTCGCGAGCAGATCGCTAAGGTCTGAGGCGACCTTCTTAGGCTTCGGACTCTGGGTCTTGTTGCCTCGCGGCGAACCTTTGCCTCGCGCGTGAACATTCACGCTGAAGAGGGTTGGTCCGACTGCAAGGCTCGTCAGTAAGGCCAGCACCAGGAAGCGTTTTGTTCTTTGCATCGATATCACTGTCGTCATTCTCCGTGCGTTTGAGGTTTTGCCAGCCAAGACAACAAACTGGCGAAAACCACTGTGCAGGGGCTGTGCCAAGCTGGTGATAAACTCCTATCCCGTTAGCAGCGAAGAAGTTAGGGAAAGTTTTAGCGAAACTGTCGAGAGTCTGAGATTGACCGATCAACTCAGATTGACTGCCGCGCGGAATCACTTTGATAGAATCCGGTCCATGCTGCCGGAAGAGATCGAAGCCCATCGCGACCGCATGTGGCGGCGCGATCCAGAGACCCGTGTCGAGGATGTTTATGCTGCCGAACGGTTCATTGAAGACGTCGGATTTTGTGAGGCGTTGACTGACTCGCGCCGTCCCGGGCCGTCGCTTTACGTCGCGGTTTGTGGTCGTCGCGATGCGCACATGCCGCGAAACGTGCAGAAGGATCCTGAGAGTCGGCTGGCGTGGAATATAAAGGACGACGTGATGCGCCGTGGGAAGTGTTTCTATGGAAAACTTCTTCGCGGTCGGTCGACGTTCATCGCGCCGCGGTTGTTACCGTTCTTCAATGCGTTGTGGGGAGTTCCACAGCGCATGGAGAAGAAGGTGCTTTCAAACGACGCGCAGGCGATTCTCAAGATCATGCGGCGTGAGTGGGAGATGGGAACGCGTGATTTGCGAGAGGCGAGCGGGATTTCGGAGCGGGCGCGTTTTGATAAGGCGATGGTTCAGCTACAGAAGGCGTTGAAGATTATTCCGACGGAAGTTTTGTATGAGCCGACTTTTACTTACATCTGGTCGATTCCGGAAGCTCGTTTTCCTGAGCAACTGAAGGAGAAAGTGGGAAGGGAAGAGGCGTTAAAGGAGATTGCGCGCTCGTATTTGACTGGCGCCGGGATGACGGTGCGCGGCGAACTCGCGCGGGTGACAGGATTGAGTTCGCCCGAAGCGGGTTTGGGAAACTGGGCGTTGGTTGATGAGGGATTCGCGCAACGATTGGCGCCCGGCGTTTATCGCCTTAGTGGACAGGATTTACACGATTAGCAAGATTTACATGAGAATCATGAAAAATCCGCTCAATCCTGTGCTAAGTCCTGTCTGGCTTCCGTCAGTGCCTGTTGCTCGATCTTCGCCATTTCCAGCACGAGTGGCAGCTGATCCTGCGAACTACCCAGGCGCTGCATCATCAAGTCAGTTTCACCCTGGCTCAACTTCCGGCTCGCGGTAGCCTCGATCGCCTGCAATCTTGTCTTAGCGTTCGCGAGGTGTTCTGCCGCCTGCTTCCGCACGTGTTCCAGCCGTTCGCGGTCCTCAGTAAGCTCCTTCTGCAACAGGTTCGATTCCGGCGTCCGTATCGTCCGGGCGCGATTTAACTGTCGCTCCACCTTCAACATCTCCCGTTTTGACCGCGAAATAATGCGCGAAGCAGTCAGCCGGCTCGCCAGTGTCTCGCGATAAGCATCCGCCAAAAGCGGGTTGCTCGACTCGATTTCCGCAAGCGCGGCCCGCTCCGCCGACGTCAATTCCGAACGGAACCATACAACCTCATTGGCCGTGATTCCATCCGAAGCTAACCGGTCGCGCAATTTCGAGAGCCAACTCCGGCGGTAAACCAGCAAAATGGCGGCGATCAACAGCCCAACAGCGAATCCAAGCGCCAGGGACAAGCCGGTCAATAGCAAGTAAACCGCAGCCGAATCGGTTGCTGTAGTCGTCAAAAACAGGAGCAGAAAGATAATCGGAGCCGGAATCGAGGTCGCCAGGACCGCGATCCATGGGGCAACCTTCAGCAATCGCGCAGTGGTGGCGTCTTTACTGGAAAGTTTGCCCTGAGGCTGATTCATTAACTGCTGACTCATATCTTGTGGCCCGAATCTTAGCTTATGGAGCAGGTGTCTGCCAGCGGCTCAGCAAAAGAGCCGTCCACGGCTGATCTCTCGGATGCAGGTTTGTATAATGTCTCACCAGACAGCAAAGGAAGATCCCATGAAGAACCTCCGGTCGTTACGCCTGACATTATTACAGCTATCTCTAATTGTCGGTTTTACTCTCATGAGTCAGCCTGTCTTCGGCCAGGCGCAGAGCATCAACGGCCCTAACGCAGGAGGCACGCCGGGCCGGCCTGTCACCATTCCCGTAACGATCAAAGCGAAGAAAGAGACGGAGCTACAGAGCGTCGACCTCACGATCAGCGAGGACGGCGATCCGCAGACGATTATCTCCGTTCGCGGTTTTGGACCCACGTCGCCGATAACAATTGCTCTGCTGATCCAGGAGGATCTCGTTTCGGTGGGACCGGAGATCAAGGTGCTGGCAGACTTCGTCAGAGGCCTGCCAAAGGGTTCAAGAGTGATGGTCGGCTATCTCCGCACCGGCAGTTTGCAGGTCAAACAAAAGTTCACCACCGACCTCGAGAAGGCAGCAAAAGCGCTCCGTCCACCGAGCGGCTTCGCGAATGCTGGTCCATACAATCCGTACGTCGAAGTGATCGAAGCTTTGAAGAGATTTGAATCT
>DASTQB010000056.1:0-42745 GCA_035761985.1 Pyrinomonadaceae bacterium | reverse complement strand
TAAATCCTGGAGACCGGAATCGCAGGGCTTGGCTCTTTGGGGTCACAGATCGTGACCTCAAGGGCGGCCATACTCACACCGAAGCACCAGTTTCAAAAACCCGATATGTCGCGATCAACAGTCTCTGAGTTTCTATCTGACAACCAGCTTGCCTTGTGTTTGCGCCGCCGTAAGCACTCTTTGATTCTTCGTAAACATCTGAATGCCCCGCACACCACAGAAATCTCCGTCATCAGTTATCACTTTACTGATACCAGCAGCGTTGGCAGCTTCCAGGAGGAAAAGGTCATAACCGTCAAGTCGCTCAGAATGAAATCGCTGAACTGCCGCATTGATCATCGTGTCATTAACGTTAGCTTCGATCGAATTCGCTAAAGCGGCTACTTGAGTCCACGCGGATTGGACTTCTGAGACAACATTCGCACGCTGTGAAGGTAAATTGTGACGAAACTCCTTGGCGGAAATCTGACCAGTGGCGGCGCTGTAAATCTCTCGCTCGGTTTTCTCAACGAGATGAAGCAGTTCAGCAAAGGCCAACCCGCAAACACGTAATTGAGAACTGTTACTTAAAGCTTGGTTTATGTAATTTGGGTAATCCGTTAACTGCGTTGTATGGGGCGGGCTCGCTCCCAATGATGCGCGCGTGTAGGTCATCCAATACCAAACGTTGGTATCGACAAGAAACTCATCGGAAGGTTGAGGAGTATCGGTGCGGATATCTATCACATCCGCCTCGACACGGTAGTTTACAGCCATTAGACCTCAGCAGCGTGCTCGGCGAGGATCCGATCTAATGCTTCCCTTACTTGAGGGTGGTGATAAAAATCATCCGAATTCTCAATGACCCGTTTTAGAGTCTCAAACCCGCCGGGAGGCAGGTTTGAAATGGTAAGCAACCGATTAAGCTCACCTGTTGGGACGTCCTGCATCAGACGACCAATTGCAGCATTCAAGAACAGCGACACGATAACTCGAACGTTCGTGAAGTCAAGTTCGACGGCTCGACCGCGTTGAAGTTCGGGATGGATGAGGTCATAAACTTTCAGGCCATCTGTATAGGTTACACAGTTGGGTCCAATCAGATCGAAGATTGTGAGTTTCATAGTACGTCCTTCAGAAAAGTGGCTTGTCGTCTCTTTCACTCGTGAGGCGGTAGTGTTTTTGGTCACACCGGAGACTTATCGTAACCATGGTTCCTTCAAAGTTCTTGTTTCGTTCTTCATACCTTTCTGACTGACTTAATAGTACCGCATATCCCTCGTGACTGAATACCTGCAAAGCGCCTCCGTTCAACCGAACAAGCTCCTTTAATAGGTCCAGGCCAACTCCCCCACCTGAGCTCCCCGGCCGGGTAGTGGTGCCTCGTTGAAATGCCCATTTCATGGCAGAACTTGCGTGAATACTCTGATTCCGGGCGAACCCGCGAACGTTGCAAGGTATGCCAACACCGAAATCGACTGCTGTCAGTCTAACCATTCTCAATCTGGGGTAATGCTGCCCGCAACTGAAGACACCTACTCGAGAATCACTATGCTCGAAAGCATTCACGTAGATCTCACATACTCGCGCCGCGAGGGCATATCGCAATCCATCACTAAGATGTACCCAATCTCTACCGAGCCATCGATCGGCTAAATATTCGACCAGGCCATCTTTGTTTAGCTCCGAGTCCTGCCTGTAGGGTATTGAATTGCCTTCCCATGGTCCCATTCCGCCCTGAAATACGGAGAGGAAGCCGTTCTGAGCCAAGTTCATCTTTATCTCGGACCGTAGGGTGCCCCAATCGAGAGCGACTTCACCACCACGCTGTTCAATCGTTCTTATCAATCCGCCGATAAAAGCAACGCCGTTCTGCGCAAGAAACGCACACTGCGAAAAGTCGAACAAGAACCGACGCCCGACACCTTTCACCTGATGCCACAATGCGAATAGCTTATTGTAGGACGCTGGTCCCTCGCTTATTGTCGGAATAAAGATTCGGACCATTGATTTATTCGAGCTGGCCATCTTAACCATCTGCGGTTGGCAGTAGTTGATCCCTGCACGAAGAGCCAACTTCACAGGAGCAGGATAATCTTTACCGGAATCACGATGAATCATGTAAATCCTGTAAACCAGCTCTTCGTGCAAGGCTACATTATCAGCACTGAACTGTGTCGTCCGCGAACAGCTCACCTTCAACCACTGCAATCTGAGCGTCAACCATTCCGAAGAGGTTTAGCTCACCACAGCGAGTGAAGGCAAAGTGCTTGATGGTGTTCGCAAGTGCTTTCGGATCGGCGGAGTTTTGAAACGCTCCCATAAGCACAAACAGCGCAGCAGCAGATTCATCGGCGCCCCGGCAGATTATTTCTGCAAGTGCTTCGACCTTGTCTTCCCTTGAATTAGCTTCGTTAGGTTCGGGTGTTTGCGATGAATCGAATGAATCGCTGACGTTTTCATCTTGATCCGCGCGCCGCACGAGTTCAGCGAGCCACGGATCATTCGTCTTTAAGGCGTCACGAAGAATCGCACGACTCCTAGCGTCGATCGATTCATCATTCAAGACTGCCCGCGCTCTATGTTTCAGAGCATTCATGATAGTTGCGGTCCTGGTTGTTCGGTTTGCGTGAGGTGTTTGTTTGCGCGTGCTTGCGCTACTATGACTAGCCATGATCGTCATCCTTTCTTAGGAAGGTTGATGGTCCTAGGGTCGACTTCGTGGTGCAACACGAGTCGGCCCGCTTCTGTTTAATGGGTGCGGGGATTATACCACGGTCTGCAAATGTAATGTTTCTCCTTTTCTGTCATTCTCTGTGCGGGGGGTGCTCGATTGTCCTTCATTAGGAGATCATGAATTTTGCCTTTTCGACCTAGCACTTACTCACTATTGTGGATTGAAGTAAGCTTTGGTGTAATCTCTGCGTTCGCTCACCCTGACCTCTTCCGAAAGGTAACGAACCATGGCTTTAACCGGTGCTTGGGTACAGCCTACAAACCGAATACCCGACCTTTTTAACAGGATTCGAGACGGGCAGGCGCCTGAAAGATTTACTCAACAGCTCCTGAAAGACTGGGGATTTTCTTCAACAAACGACCGATCGTTTATTCCTTTACTTAAGGCTCTGGGCTTCCTCACAGACGATGGAAGGCCTACACAGAGATACAATGATTATCGTGACCATTCGCGTTCAAAGCAGGTGATGGGCCAAGCTGTCCGCGAAGCATATGGGGACATCTTTCTTATAAAAGAAAATCCTACCAGCGCAGATAGGGCCGCCATAGAAGGGAAGTTTAAGAGCTTCCATAACGCCAGCGACAATGTTGCGGGTCTTATGGCAAAAACCTTTCTAGGTCTCTTAGCACTCGCTGACCTTTCAAACGCTACAACACCGGAACAGCCGAAGCCTTTGGAGAAGGATCAGCCGGAGCGGAACGAAAAAATTCCTTCCGATTTTGCGGTTCCCAGTGAGCTCGGCTTGCATTACAACATCCAAATCCACCTTCCCGCTACGAAAGATGTAGAAGTTTATAATGCAATTTTCAAATCTTTAAGGGAGCACCTACTTGAGAAATAAGGATGTCAGAGATTTTCTGTTTCGCGGGTTAATGTTCGAAGCAGAATCCGATCGGTTTCGGCGGGCCGGGATCCAGATTGGAGCTGATTCAACAGAAGCGGAAGAGAGTTTGCTGAAAGAAGCTTTGGCTCCTTTCAGCATCGCGCGTCGAAATAGTGCTTTAGAGATGGCGCGTTTGTTTGCGGTTTTATTCTGTTTCGAGAATGAAATTAGGGATTTTATAAGAGATGTGCTCGAGGAAGCCGAAGGACAGAACTGGGTTGATAACCTCCCGCCGAAGATCAAAGAACACGCCGAATCGAGGCGGGAATCTGCACTTAAGGACTCGTGGTTGGAAGGAGAAAAGGCAGACCTCCTCGGGTTTGTTGATTTTGGCCATCTCGCCCAACTCATCATCGTGAAATGGGATTATTTCAAGGACATTATTCCTACGCAGCACTGGTTGAAGCAAAGAATGGACGAATTGGAAAAATCTCGAAACTTCATCGCACACAACCGTATGCTTTTGCCAAGTGAATTCCAACGTCTCTACATGTATATTGCTGACTGGAACCGTGTAATTGGATTGTAAGTCGACGTGGTAGTATACGACGTATTGCCTGAGTGAAAGCAAGTGAACTTAAGGACATACAACCCGACTATTGATGCTCTCACATCGCTTAAATAAGCGAGCAACGATCGCTTGTGGAGCGAAGTGGGACCTTCTGTGTTTTCTCACAGCTTGGTGCTTCAACTCTGGAGAATGCGGACTTGCTTGGCAAGCTCGGGCAGATCGTGCTGGATGATTTCCCAGATAATTTCAAGATCCAAGCGGAAGTAATCGTGAACAATTCGGCTCCGCAGTCGTGCGAGTTGCGTCCGCGCGACTTCGGCATGATTGCGCTTGAATTCTTCCGGTAGTTGGCGCGCAGCCTCGCCGATAATTTCCAGATTGCGCGCGACAGCATCTATGACGAGCTCATCGGACAGAAACGCGTAATGATCCATTTGCGAGGTGTAACACCCGATCGTCTGAAGTGCCAGCATGATGTCGTCCAGGAGGACGCCGGGGTCGCGTTTAGACATCGATAAGTTCAGCCTCGATTGGATTTGATCGCGCTGCCCGACACCGAGATCGACGTGTTGTTCGAGCAACGACTCTAAGCGCTCGGTGAGGGTAACGAAGTGAAGGCCAATTGATGGGTCGACTTCGAGAAGGATGTCCACGTCACTTGTCTCAGTCTGTTCGTTTCGCTCCCATGACCCGAATAAGGCCATGCGGCGGAGTGGAAACTCCTGCTGTAAAACGAGTCTGATGGTCCGCAATTGCTCGAGAATGTGTTCACGCGGGTTTATAGCCACAGGTCACACGAATTTCTGTTGATTTGAAACCTCACCGGGTTGTGTTGCGTACACAATCGTTCATTTCGGGGAAACCCATCAACAATCACTAAACGAAAGAGGTGTTTATGCGTTCTATCGCGCAAGCGTGCCGGTCGGTTTTGGGGTTAGGGATAATTACAATCGCAATGATTTTTGCGGTGGCGGCGCCAGTTTGGGCGCAGCAGGCGCCGCTGATTGACCGCGAGCTGTTCTTCGGAGATCCGGAGATTGCGGGGGCGCAGATCTCGCCCGATGGGGCGTTCATTGCTTTCATTAAGCCCTACAAGGGCGTGCGGAATGTCTGGGTGAAGAAGACGGCGGAGCCGTTCAGCGCCGCGAAGCCCGTTACGGCCGACATGAAGCGACCGATCCCCGGTTACTTCTGGTCGCGCGACGGCAAGTACATTCTGTTCGTGCAGGACTTAGCGGGCGACGAGAATTACAACGTCTACGCGGTTAATCCGAGTGACACGCCGGCTTCAGGTCAGGAAGTACCTACTGCCAGAAACCTCACCGAGGCGAAAGCGGTCCGAGCCGCCATCTATTCCGTGCCGCGTAACGAACCCGACGCCATCTACGTCGGCATCAACGATCGCGACCCCGCATGGCACGACCTCTACAAAGTAAAGATCTCCACCGGCGAACGCACACTCGTCCGCAAAAACACCGAACGCATCACCTCCTATGTCTTCGATCTCAAAGGCCAGTTGCGTCTCGCCACCCGCGCAGCCGAAAACGGCGACACCGAAGTCCTGCGCGTCGACACTGACAAGTTCACCAAGGTCTACAGCTGCAACGTGTTCGAGAGCTGTGGGCCAATTCGCTATCACAAAGACGGCGAGCGTGTTTACTTCAGAACAAACACCGGCGCCGGCGTCGATCTCATTCGTCTCGTACTCTTCAACCCCGCAACCGGTAAAGAAGAGCTAGTCGAATCCGATCCTTCCAAACGCGTCGACTTCGGCAGCGCCATGTTCTCGGAAGTCTCCGACGAACTGATCGCCACCACTTACGAAGACGAACGCGAACGCACCTACTGGAAAGACAAGGCCTTTGAAGCCGACTACAAGCACTTGCAGAAACAACTCCCCGGCAAAGAGATCGGTTTTGGCTCTTCCACCAAAGATGAAAAGCTGTATCTCATCTCCGCATACGGCGACACAGATCCCGGTTCAACTTATCTGTTCGATCGCGCCACTAAGAAGCTGACGCTTCAATACCAGTTGCGCGAGAAGCTGAACCGCGCGCACCTCGCGCCGATGAAGGCGGTCACGTATGCGTCGTCTGACGGTTTGCAGGTCCCCGCTTATCTAACGTTGCCGAAGGGCGTCGAAGCGAAGAACCTTCCCGCGGTGATCGTGCCACACGGTGGCCCATGGGGCCGCGACAGTTGGGGCTACGATCCGTTTGCACAGTTTCTCGCCAATCGCGGTTACGCTGTTCTGCAACCCAACTTCCGCGGCTCGACCGGCTACGGCAAGAAGTTTCTCGACGCCGGAAACAAGCAGTGGGGCGACAAGATGCAGGACGACGTCACGTGGGGCGCGAAGTATCTCATCGCCCAGGGCATCGCCGATCCGAAAAAGGTCGGAATCATGGGCGGCTCATACGGCGGCTATGCGACGCTCGCCGGAGTCGCTTTCACTCCCGATGTTTACGCGGCCGCAGTTTCGATTGTTGGACCATCAAACCTGATCACGCTGCTCGAATCGATTCCGCCGTACTGGGAACAGATTCGAAAACTCTTCTACGAGCGCATGGGCGATCCAAACACGCCTGAAGGAAAAGCCCAGTTGCTGCGGCAGTCGCCGTTGACCGCGGCTACGAAGATCAAAACTCCTCTGCTCGTGATCCAGGGCGCCAACGATCCACGCGTCAACAAACGCGAATCGGATCAGATCGTGATCGCGTTGCGGGATCGAAAATTTCCGGTTGAGTACATCGTGGCGCCGGACGAAGGGCACGGGTTTGCACGTCCGGTAAACAGCATGGCCGTGTTTGCGAGCGCGGAGAAGTTTCTCGCGAAGTACCTCGGCGGGCGTTACCAGGAAAGCATGACGCCTGAAGTGGCCCAACGTCTGAAGGAGATCACGGTCGACGTAAACACGGTGACAATGCCGAAGATGATGAGCTCCACTTCATCCGAGGTTCCGAAACCTGCCGTCGATCTGCGGCCGGGTACTGCCACGTACAAGGCGACGATCGCTCTCGGCGGGCAATCTGTTCCGCTCACGATGAAGTCGGAAATCAAGGAAGAGAATGGAGCATGGACCGTCACTGAGACAGTACAGACTCCGCAAGGCGAGGTCTCAGACGTAAGCACCCTCGAAAAAGGAAGTCTGCTGCTGAAGCGTCGCGTGATCAAACAAGGCACGATGACAATGGAGATCAACGTGGAGCCAAAGCAGGTGACCGGCACCACGACGATGAACGGAAAATCCACACCACTTGCCGTGGATGCCGGTGGTGCTTTGTTTGCCGACGGCGCCGGCGGTTTGGACGTGATTGCTTCACTTCCCCTGGCGAGTGGTTACAGCGCGACGTTCCGAAACTTCGACGTGCAGAAGCAGAAGCCTGAGGTCAAGCAGTTGAAGGTTGTGGGATCCGAGAGCGTCACTGTTCCGGCAGGCACGTTCGATGCTCACAAGGTGGAGATCGTAGCGGTTGACAACGACGCAGATAAGCAGACTGTTTGGATCGATAAGGCGAGCCGGAAGGTGTTGAAGGTTTCGGCCGTGCTTCCGAATCTGAATGGCGCAGTGCTGACGTCAGAGTTGACTCCATAACCCATGAGAGTCCGCGTTGGCTTTCTCATTTGTGTTGTACTCATTTGCCTGCAATCGAGCGCGGGAGCCTTTGTCGCTGTTCAAAGAGCGAGGAAGGCCCCGCGCGTTCGCACGATCAGCTTAGAGAAGTTCGGTGAATATCCAAACCAGTACCGTCACGGAACGTTCAAGATTCGCAATGTGGTACTCGAAGATATCAGGCCTGCTGGAGAGCGCGACCCGGTTTCAGTATTGCAGGTTTACGAACCCCGGTCAGGAGCGCGTCGTGGCGAGCCAATCGAGGACGAGCCCTTTCATCCCTGGGGCTTTCTTATTTGTACCGGACCCGACATTGGCAATGTTTTAGCTGAGCAAAAAGACAAGTGGCTGAAGCAGAGAGTTAATCTTTATGCACAGATGAGAGACGTAGGCCTCACGGTGTTCCACTACACTGGCTACGTGATGAAGATTGAGTTGCTTGATGCTAAAGGGAAAGTGGTGCAGACGCTCGAGGGTAAATTACTTTAGCCGCGGATGACGTGGAATTGAAAATCCGGTTAATCCTGGGGTTCGTTGCCGTTCGATCGTTTTGACTCACGATACCAGCGATGGCCCGAAGCGTACTCGCGATCTGTCGGTCGCAGGCGCGACAACGAACGGTTTGGATCGATGTGCGCGCAGGCAACGTGAACGGCACTGATCGCTGCCATCGGCGCCACGTAGGAGTTCAAAAACGACGGACTGACTACCGGCGCGATCAGATACGAATCACAATGACGTGCAATCGGTGACGTGTTGCTGTCGGTAATGCCAAAAGTCGGAACACCCTGTTTCCGCGCGCGCAACACCGCCTCTACCGTATCTCTCAAACACTGACCAAAGCTGATCGCGATCAGCACGTCCTTCTTAGTCAACACTTCCACTTTGTATTGCAGGTTGCCGCTACTTCCGATCGGCGCCTCCGCGTCAAAACCCAACGCGAGCAGGCCGTACGCCAGGTAGTACGAAAGCGACGCGGCGAAATCCAATCCGACAACCAGCACGTGACGTGAACGTTTGATCGTACGGGCAAGCTCAATCACCTTGTCTTTGTCGAGATTGGTTTTGAGAACGTTGAGGTTGTCGAGCGCTTTATCGAGCGCCTGGTCCACATGGTCGGCCACACTGCGCCGCTCGCGAGTCGCTGCCTTGAGCACTGTGTACGGCGTGATGCGCGCGACAAAGTGTTGCCGGAGATCAGCCGCGAAGTCGGCAAACGACTTGTAACCGAGAACCTGTGTCGTACGCAGTATCGTCGTCGCATCCACGCGATAACGTTTTGCCATTTCGCGGGAGGAGAGGAAGCAGGTTTCATCCGAGGAGTCGAGAATATCGCGTACGAGTCGCTGCCGGCGTGCGTTCAGTTTCGATCGCGCGTGGGCGAAACGTTCGTCGAGCGCGGTGGTCGCAGTTTTTCCGTCGCCGCCGTCGAGCGTTGCGAGCGGAAGATCGGGTTTCGCGTGAGAGTTTTTCTTTGCTCTACGCGGTAGGCGTTTTGATTTTGCTTCGCTCAACCTGTTCCGTGTTCGCCTCGAGATAGCTGCGATCAACGTCGAACCCCAGGCCCGCACCGTGGGGCACTTCGACGAAGCCGTTGGCACTGACCGTCACCGGAGGCACGATCACGTCGCGTGCAAAATAACGCGAACTCGCCGAGATGTCGCCGGGCAACGTAAACCCCGGCAGACTTGCGAGCGCGATGTTGTGCGCGCGTCCGATGCCCGACTCCAGCATGCCCCCGCACCACACGGGCACGCCTTTCGCAAAACACAGATCGTGAATTGCGAGCGCCTCCGAATAACCGCCCACACGACCGATCTTGATGTTAATGATCTGGCAACTGCCAAGATCGAGCGCCTGCCTCGCACGACGTGCACTGGTAATGCTTTCGTCCAGACAGATCGGCGTCTTCAGTTCCGACTGCATCCGCGCATGGTCCAACAGGTCGTCGTGATCGAGCGGTTGCTCGATCATCAGTAGACCTAACTCATCCAGTTCCTGCAAGTGTGGCAGGTCCTCGATGCGGTACGCCGAGTTCGCATCAACCGAGAGCAGGATGTCCGGATGGCGGCGGCGCACTGCCCTTACGACGTCCACGTCCCAACCGGGTTTGATCTTCAACTTGATCCGTTGATAACCGAGCGCGAGATAACGGTCAACACGCTGGAGCAACTGATCCAGCGTTGACTGAATACCGAGACTGACACCGACAGCAATCGCCGGCCGCGTTCCGCCAATCAACTGCGAAAGGGAGACGCCGCGGACTCGCGCCAGTAGATCCATGTACGCGAGTTCCAGTCCCGCCTTGGCCATGTTATGCCCGCGAAACGGCGCAAAGCGCTCACCGAGGTCGGCCAGATCCGTCAACGGCCGCGCCAGCATGGCCGGCGCGAGGTAATCACGAATGACGTGACGCGCAGTGCCGGCAGTTTCATAACTGTAACGCGGCTCTTCCGCGGCCACCACTTCGCCCCAGCCAGTTAAGCCAGCACCCGTCACCGCAACGAGAAAGATCAGGCGCGATTCGATTCGCCCGAAGCTGGTTTCAAACGGCTCGTTGAGCGGCAACCGTACGGTCCGAACCTCGATCTCCTCGATTTGTAGCGGTTCAGACCCGGCTGGAATACGCGGCAGAGCAACCGCAGTGTCAGTTTGCATGGCCGCGCACAATAGCAAATCGCACTTCAGAACTCAATACGATTTGCAGCATTTGCAGCATCCATTGACATAATGCAGCACGTGCGGTATATAACGCGCATCTTTTCCAACTAAGCGTCTCTTTCCGTTTTTGTGAGCGGCCCTTCTATGAGACTACGAAAACTTATCTGTGTGCTGGTGCAGTTACTGCTGATTGCAGCAGTAGCACAAGTGGCACTCGCCCAGAACGGATCGCTGAATGGCTTTGACGAGTACGTCAACAAGGCGATGAAGGAATGGGAAGTGCCCGGTCTCGCCATTGCCATTATCAAGAACGATCAGATCGTACTCGCGAAAGGTTATGGCGTACGAAAGATTGGAGATCCGGCTCCGGTCGATGAACGCACGCTCTTTGCGATCGGTTCGTCGTCCAAAGCGTTCACCGCCGCGTCGCTTGCGATGCTCGTCGATGAAGGCAAAGTGAAGTGGGACGATCCGGTCACGAAGTACCTGCCCGGGTTTGAGATGTACGATCCGTACGTCACGCGCGAACTGACAGTGCGCGATCTGCTGACACATCGCAGCGGACTGCAACGCGGCGACTTGCTCTGGTACGGCACCGAACTCGATCGCGCAGAGATCCTGAAGCGCACGCGATTTCTGAAACCTTCGTGGAGCCTGCGCAGCACGTTTGGCTACCAGAACCTGATGTACCTCGCTGCGGGCGAGCTTGTCGCGCGTGTCAGCGGTAAGAGTTGGGACGAGTTTATCCGCGAGCGTTTCTTTGGGCCGCTCGGGATGGCGGCGAGCAGCACGAGCATCAACGCTTTGAAGACGGCGAACAACGTCGCCTCACCACACAGCAAAATCGAACAGAAAGTAATTGCAATTCCCTGGCGCAACATCGACAACATCGCTCCCGCGGGATCGATCAACTCGAACGTTGCGGATATGGCGCACTGGGTCCGCCTGCAACTGGGCCAGGGCACGTTCCAGAACCAGAAACTCTTTAGCCCTGCGCAAGCAAAGGAAATGCATGCCTCGCAAACAGTCATTCGTTTCGAGCCGCCCTACTCGATGTGGTATCCCGAAGCGCATTTTCTCAACTACGGGCTCGGCTGGTTCCTGAGTGATTACCGCGGCCGCAAAGTCGTGGACCATGGCGGCGCCATCGACGGCATGCGAGCGCAAGTGGCGCTGATGCCCGAAGAAAAGATCGGGCTCGTCGTACTCAGCAACATGGGCGGTTCGGGTCTGCCGACGGCGATGATGTATCGCATCTTCGATGCTCTTCTGGGCGCGCCGCCGCGCGACTGGAGCGCCGACCTGCTGAAGAGTTTCAAAACTCTGGAAGCCGCGGCGCAGGCCGCAGAGAAAAAACAGGAAGCCGAACGCGTCACGGGCACGAATCCTTCGCTGGCTTTAGACAAGTATGCGGGTACGTATCGCAACGATCTTTACGGCGATGTGAAAGTTACTCATGACGCCGGGAAGTTGAGTATCCGCTATGGACCAGCATTCAACGGCGATCTGACACACTGGCATTTCGACACGTTTCGTGCGCGTTTCGTCACGTCCGGAGAGTCAAAAGTTTTTGTGACGTTTGCGCTCAACGCGCAGGGCAACCTCGACACGTTAACACTCGGTCTGCCGGGCATGGCGGACTATCCCTTCAAACGCATCGAAAAATAATTGTAGGGGTGGCCCTCCGTGGCTACCCCAGCGTCGAACAGTTCCACCCACAGCTAATTTCGAGGAGGCAAGTAGGCAAATGAAACTCGCGTCCATTCTGATCGTGCTTTCTTTCGGATTTATCTTGCCTCACCTGCTGGTCCAACCGGCGACCGCGCAAACGACCACCGCGTCAATCGAGGGCACGGTAAAAGATGCGCAGGGTCGTGTCGTCGCGGGCGCACAGCTCACGGCGAAGTCTGAAACACTCGGCATCGAACGTACAACGACGAGCGATGAGGACGGCTTTTACCGTCTCACTGCTTTGCCTGCGGGACTCTACTCGCTGTCTGCGTCACACACAGGCTTCGCGACGCAGACCTTTCCAAACGTCGAGCTGGCGGTGAATCGAACGGCCCGGATCGAAGTGCAGCTCGAAGTTGGACCAGTGCAGGAACGCGTGAGTATCACGGCCGAGGCGCTTGCGATCGATCCGACCACGCCCGCGACCGGCGCTAGTGTCACGCCAACTCAGATCAGGGAAATGCCCGTCAACGGTCGTAATTATCTCGACCTGTTACAACTCGTTCCCGGCGTTGTGATCAACCACCAGGCCAACACCGGCTCAGACAATTCAACGCCGGTACTCGGCGAGCGTGCCGGCAACAACAACTTCATGATCGACGGCCAGCCAAACAAAAACACCGTCACCGGCGGCGCGGCCGCGCAATTCAACCAGGAGACGATCGCGGAGTTTCAGGTGCTGACCACCGGCTACAAGGCAGAGTTCGGCCAGGCCTCAGGCGCGATCGTGAACGTCATTACGCGCAGCGGCGGCAATGGTTTTCACGGTGTGGGTTCGATCTTTCATCGCAACGATGTTTTTGACGCGTCCAACTCACTCACCGCGGGTGAAGATGCTCCGGAGCTGCGACGATACGACTACAGTCTCGCACTCGGTGGTCCAATCGTTAGAGACAAGGTTTTCTTCTTTGGTTCGGGAGAACGAATTACAGAACGCAGAGTCTTGAACTTTACTTTCCCTAACACCGGCAATCCGCAGGCGAATCAGATCCTGCGCGACTTCGAAACACCGTTTGATAATCCTTCGCGCACTTACGAAACGCGCGGCTTCTTCAAGCTCGACGAACAACTCGGCCGTCACCGGCTCACGCAGGAAGTGAATTACACCAACGGCGTCGTCAAGGAATTTCTGCCGCTCTCGGCTGCAAACAGTTTGCCCTCGCGCAGAAACAATACGAGCTTGCGGAGTCTACTGCTTGGCTTCAGCGATCTCGTTTTACTGGGCGACCACGCCAACCCGTGGGTGTTGACGCTGCGTGGTGGTTATCGCGGCGACAGATCGAACACGGCGCCGGCGCATCCGGAAGCAGGCGCAGGCACGACGTTTAATATCTTCAGTTCGTTTACGACCGGCGGCATCGCCGGGGATCTGGGCGCGGTTCAGTTTGGGAATCTGAACACGCCGGGGCTGTTGGACCAGAAGTACACCTCGCTGTCGGCAAACATCGCCAAGCTGCTCGGTGAGCACAATCTCAAATTCGGGTGGGGGTTCTTGCGCACACGCGTTGACGGTGTCGAGCCACAGGTCCAACAGCTCCAACTCTTTGCCACGGCCAACGACTTCCTGGCGTTTGGGCCAGTCAACGCTGGCTTTTTCACTGTTACTACCGTCGGCGGGTTAACACCCCAAGCCAATGAGCTCCACCTGCGCAACAACTATCACACGATCTTTGCGCAGGACGATTGGAAGTTTCGCCACAACCTGACACTCAACTTTGGCATGCGGTGGGACTACGATTCGGAATTTGAGACGAAAGAAAATATCTCGCCGCGTGTGGGATTTGCGTGGGCCGCGACGCCGAAGACTGTCGTGCGTGGTCACTTCGGACGTTTTTACGATCAATTCCGTCTCGGCCTCGCTCGCGCGGTGCCGTCGTTTGGCGGCGCGGATCAGAGAGTGGTCCAACCGTTCTCTTATCCGCGCGGCTTCTTCGGCGTGCCGACCATCGCGCCCGCCGCGATCAATGCTTCGTTGTTTCCCGGTGGACTCTGCGTTTCGACCAGCCTGACTGATGCACAGATCGCTGCCGGCAACATCGCTTGCCCGTTTTCGCCGGGACTGTTTATAGGCATCGATCGGCTGAATCGAGTAGTGGCACCCGGACATGCGTTGATTCCGGCAAACGCCGTCATCAACATCGCTAACATTCAACAGCTTTCGGGACTCTCACCGCAGCAGTTTGCAGACCAGGCAAGTATCGCGGTCGGTAAAGCGCCGGGCTTCTTCTTCTGGGGACCGTTTGGCGCGTTGACGCACGCGGCGATTCCGCCGCAACTGTTTCCGACAAGTATCGACAGTAGTTTTGAGACGCCTTACACAAACAGCGTGGGCATCGGCGTGCAACGCGAATTCGGCAAGGATCTCGTGGTCCAGGTTGACTACTTCCACCGCCAGATGAACAACATTCTCGGCGTGCGGCAGTCGAACCTGACGTTCAACTCTCGCGCGGGTGCGCGTACGTTCCTGCCGCCGTTCACTGCCGGTGCGATCGCCACGTTTGGTCCATGGTACAGCGGCGTGTACGACTCGCTGGTCGTGAGTTTCAACAAACGGTTGAGCCGGCGTTTCCTTCTGAATGGCAACTACGCTTACGCACAACAGACGGATAACCAGTTAGGCATTAACACGCTTCCTTCGGATAGCTTCATCGGCATAGCGCCTGTCGTGTCGAGTGTGGAGAACGGCGTGTTGCGAACGAATGCGAATGGTCCATATACGCGAGCGAATGGACGGTTCGTGGCGGCAGCGGGATCGTTTGTGAATGGTCCGGACCTGGACAAGGGGCCGTCTGATCTGTCGGTGGACCACACGTTCCAGCTCAATGGGTTGCTGGTGCTTCCGTGGCAGGTGCAGATCAGCGGCATCTTCCGCGCGCAGAGTGGATTTCATTACAGCCGCACGGGATCGTCTCTCGATCCTGACGGCAATGGTACTCTTAGCGGTATCGACATCGTTGCGGGGCGAAATGCGTTCACGTCGCCGGCGTACGTGAATCTGGACATGCGGTTCACAAAGCGTTTTGATATTGGAGAGCGGTTCAAAGTTCACGCGCTGTTTGAGTTGTTCAATGTATTTAACCGGCAGAATCCGGCGGCTGTTGAGACAGTGAATTCGGCTCTCTTTGGGACTTTGAAACAGGTGCTACCGGGACGCGAAGGACAGGTCGGGTTAAGAATCGAGTTCTAATCATGTCTAATCCTGAAATCCTGTGCCCGAAAAGTAGCTTCACAGGATTAACATGATGATCAAGATTCGCCAGGTTGAGACTTTTGCAGAACTTCGCGCGGTTGAGGAGATGCAGAAGGAAGTCTGGGGCATTCCCGATCTCGACGTGGTCCCGCTCACGCACCTGACGGCGGTTAGAGCAGCGGGCGGCGTGCTGCTCGGCGCGTTCGATGCTGAAACGCTTGCCGGTTTCGTCTATGGCTTTGTGGCCCACGAAGACGGCGAGATCGCGCATCATTCGCACATGCTCGCGGTCAAACACGCGTATCGGAATTTCAATCTCGGCTACAAATTGAAACTCGCACAACGAGAAGCCGTGCTGGCGCAAGGCATCAACCTGATCACGTGGACGTTCGATCCGTTGCAAAGCCTTAACGCGTATTTCAACTTCGCCAAGTTAGGCGTCATCTCAGATCGTTACCTGATCAACTTCTACGGCGAAGAGGCGGCCAGCTTCCTGCATCAGAGCGGCACCGATCGCTTTTGGGTGAAGTGGATCTTGAATAGCGAACGCGTGTTGAAGCGTCTCGATAAAACAGATGTGGTGCGCGAGAACCCTGCTGACAAACTCCTGATTGAGATACCCGGCGACATCAACACAGCGCAGCAACAGAATCCCGTACTTGCACGAGACTGGCGCGAACGCACGCGACGCGCGTTCACTGAAGCGATCGATGCCGGTTACACCGTCGTCGATTTCTATCGAGAGACTCGCGGCCATGAGAAAGTCGGGATCTACATCTTAGGCAAATGAGAAGCGTAGTTAGACAGCTTGCGGTCCTTGTCTTAATCGCGCAGGTTGGTGCACAGACAGCGCCGGCGACCAAAATAACTGGGCCGAAACCCGCACCGGCTCCGGCGCGCTGGCTCGGCCTGATCGGCGAGTATGGACCAGACAACGAGATCCTCTACATACTCGAAAATGACGGAAAGCTCTTCGCGTTCGCCAAAGGCACCAAGCCCCAACCGCTACGCGAGATCTCTGAAAACGTGTTTGCCTTTACGACGTTTCCGCCGCTCCCTGACGAACGCGTTGTGTTCACACGCGATGGTAGTGGCCGCGCGACACAGGTCAGCATACGTAACAGCTCGCTTGAACGCCGCCGCATTGAACCCGAAGCGGGCGCCAACCAGCTTCGCGTTCCGCCGGTGCGTCCGGTTCCGGAACTGATCAAGGAAGCACTCGCCGCGCAACCGCCGGCGGAAAGCGGCGACTTCCGTTCACCGGATCTCGTCGAACTGATCAAACTCGATCCGACGATTCGTCTGGACGTTCGTTACGCAACCACTAACAACCTGTTTGGCACCGTCTTCTACTCCGAACCGCGCGCGTTTCTGCAACGGCCGGCAGCCGAATCTCTCGTGCGCGTCAGTGGCAAGTTGAAGCGGCTTGGTTACGGGCTGCTGGTCCATGATGCTTACCGGCCGTGGTACGTGACGAAAGTGTTTTGGGACGCGACGCCCAGCGATAAGAAACTCTTCGTCGCCGATCCGTCGAAGGGTTCACGCCACAACCGCGGGTGCGCCGTCGATATCACGTTGTACGACCTGAAGACTAAGAAGCCGATCGACATGGTAAGCACTTACGACGAGACAACCGATCGCGCGTATCCGGATTATCCGGGCGGCACTTCGCTGCAGCGCTGGCATCGCGACCTGCTCCGCGCCGCGATGGAGGCGGAGGGTTTTACGGTTTACCCGGCGGAGTGGTGGCACTTCGATTTCAACGACTGGCAGAAGTATCCAATCCTGAACGTCCGTTTCGATCAGATTTCTTAGCCCGCGAAGCGGGCGTAAGCATACAGCCTGGGGCGTAAGCCCCAGGTAACTCAAATAAAAAGGGCGCTAGCCCGCGAAGCGGGCGACAGCGTGCTGATTCAGGCTATCGCCCGTTATCACGGGCTCCACGGTTTATTTTGTGATCTGATCCTGGGGCTTACGCCCCAGGCTTTACGCTCGCGCCTGCTCCGCAGGCTTAGGTCCACCTTTCCGGTAAGAGCTGCTTGAACTGAAAAACGCAACTGAGGAACCTAATGAATTCAACACGACTCGCATTCATTCTCCTGCTACTAACCTGTTTCGCAGTTTCGGTGTCGGCCCAGGGCACGCGACTGCTGCGCCATCCAACCGTCAGCCGCGAACTCGTCGCTTTCGAATACGGCGGTGACCTGTGGGTCGTCTCGCGCAACGGCGGCCAGGCACGACGCGTAACCTCGACACAAGGCGTCGAACTCGATCCGTTCTTCTCCCCTGACGGTTCGCAGATCGCGTATACGTCAACCGTCGCAGGCAACACCGACGTTTACGTCGTCTCAGCCAAAGGCGGCGATCCGAAACGTCTAACTTACCACCCGGGCCTCGATCGCGTACGAGGCTGGACGCCCGACGGCCGCAGCGTCGTCTTCGCTTCACCGCGAACAAGCGCACCGCAACAAGCTTACTGGCGTTTGTGGTCCATCTCAGTCGACGGCGGACTTCCCGAGCCGTTACCGATGCCACGCGCGTTCAGCGTCGCTTACTCGCCCGACCACAAACGACTCGCATACGAAGAGATCACAACGGAGTTCATTCCACCCTGGTATCAACTGAGCCAGTGGCAACACTATCGCGGCGGTCGCACTCATCCGGTCAGAATCATGAATCTCGCGGACAACTCCGTCGAGAAGCTGCCCTGGACCAACAGCAACGACACGTTGCCAATGTGGATCGGCAACACCATCTACTTTCTTTCCGATCGCAATCACACGACGAACCTGTTTGCTTATCGCATCGACAACAAGCAACTGACGCAACTGACGCGGCACGACGATTTCGACATCATGACTGCTTCCGCCGGCTCGGACGCGATCGTTTACGAACAAGCCGGTTACATCCATCTCGTCGACGCGTCAACGGGAAAACCGCGCCGTCTGAACATCGAAGTCGCCGGTGATTTTCCATGGGCGCGGCCGCAGTTCAAGAAAGTCGTCAGCATGATTCGCAACTCCTCGCTGTCGCCGACCGGCATTCGCGCTGTGTTTGAAGCGCGCGGCGAGATCTTCACCGTGCCCACTGAAAAAGGCGACTACCGAAACCTGACACAATCGGCGGGCGCGCACGATCGCAGCCCGGCGTGGTCGCCTGACGGAGCGCAACTCGCGTGGCTGTCAGACGCGACCGGAGAGTATCAACTGATGATCGGCGATCCGCTCGGCGTCACGCCCGCGCGTGCGATCAAACTGCCTGCGACCTCGTTCTTCTCAGCGCCCGCATGGTCACCCGACGGCGCTCAGTTACTGCTGCAGGACAATCATCGCAATTTGTGGGCTATTGAACTCTCGACCGGCAAAGCTACGAAGATCGACACCGACAACTATCCCGATCCGATTCGATCGTATGACGCAACCTGGTCGCCTGATTCGAAGTGGGTCGCGTACTCGAAAAACCTTCCGAGTAAATTGCGCGCGATCTTCGTCTATTCCGTAGCGGATAAGAAGTCGCACCAGATCACTGACGGCCTTGCCGATTCGGTCTCGCCGGCTTTCGACGTCAACGGCAAGTATCTCTATTTCATGGCGAGCACCAACTATGGACCAAGCACTGGCTGGCTCGAGATGAGTTCGATCGATCGGCCTGTGCGACGTGCGATCTATCTCGTTGTGCTGAGTGCGACTGAGCCGTCGCCGCTCTTACCGGAAACAGGCGACGAACCACCGCCACCGCCACGCGAACAGCCGCCGGCACCAGCTCAACCACCGGCGCCGCCGCAGCCCCGGACAGTCAACGTACGAATCGACGTGAACGATATCGGCCAGCGCATACTGGCGATCAACGTTCCCGCGGGCGACTACGCCAATCTTGCAGCAGGCGCTGCCGGCAGTTTCTACTACACGGAACCGATCATCAGTACCACCAGCGGTCCCGCACCGCCTCTGAGATTGCAGCGCTACGAACTCCGCGCACGCGCAGCAGCGCCGTTCCTCGAAGGCATTCGCTCCTACTCTGTTTCGGCTGACAAAAAGAAACTCCTCTACCAGGCGGCTGCGGGCGGCGGCACGTCGTGGGGAGTTGTGGCCACCGATCGCCCGGCAAAGGTCGGCGATGGTCCAATCAACGTGGCCCAACTCGAAACGCATGTCGATCCGAAGGCGGAGTGGGAACAGATCTTTCGCGAGACGTGGCGCGTGCAACGCGAGCACTTCTACGATCCGCAGTTTCATGGCGCGGATTGGAACGCGGTCTACGAGAAGTATCGACCGCTGCTTCCGTTCGTGCGCCATCGTGCCGATCTCGCTTATCTCATCGCCACAGTCGGCGGCGAACTGGCCGTGGGCCATTCGTACCTGACCGGGACCGGTGACGTGCCGAGTGAAGATCCGGTGACGGTTGGATTACTCGGCGCAGACTTCGCGATCGAAAACGGTCGTTACCGCATCAAGAAGATCTACACCGGTGAAAACTGGAATCCCGATTTGCGCGCGCCGCTCAGCGCGCCGGGAATTCAGGTTTCTGAAGGCGACTACCTGCTCGAGGTCAACGGCCGTGCCCTCGCGCCTCCGGCAAACATTTACAGTCTCTTCGAAGGCACAGCTAACCGTCAGACGTTGATCAGAGTCAGCAAGACGCCGTCTGCCGAAGGCTCGCGCGTTGTAACCGTCATTCCCGTACCGAGTGAAGACGGACTTCGCACGCGTGCATGGATCGAAGGCAATCGACGTCTCGTCGACACGCTTTCCGGCGGCCGCCTCGCGTACGTTTGGCTGCCTAACACTGCCGGTCCCGGCTACACGGCGTTCACGCGCTACTACTATTCGCAGCAGGACAAAGAAGGCGCGGTCATCGACGAGCGTTACAACCAGGGCGGACAAGTCGCGGACTACATCGTCAACGAATTGGACCGCAAGCTGCTCGGCTATTTCGCACAACGCGGTGGCGAGCCTTCGACGTCGCCGACTGCCGGCATCTATGGTCCGAAGGTAATGATCATCAACGAGTCGGCCGGATCGGGCGGCGATGCACTTCCCTACTATTTCCGTCTGCGCAAGCTTGGTCCATTGATCGGCACGCGAACCTGGGGCGCGCTCGTCGGAACACTCGGCATCCCACCGACAATAGACGGCGGCGGCATCACTGCGCCCACACTCGCTTTCTACGACTTGTCCGGTCGCTGGGCAGTTGAGAACGAAGGCGTAGCGCCGGATATCGAAGTCGAGTACACGCCCGCTGAAGTATTGAAAGGACGGGATCCGCAACTCGAGCGCGCCGTGCAGGAAGCGATGAAGTTGCTGGAACAAAATCCTGTGAAGCGAGTGCCGCGACCGGCGCCAATCAATCGTGTTTCTAATCGCAGTTCAAACGGGGGTTCAAGATGATTCGTGTGTTAAGAACCTTCCTGTGGGTCGTCCTGGTAATCCAGGTCGCGCCCATACACGCGCAGGAATCGGATCCGGTCTTTAGCGCCACCGAAGCAATGATCCCGATGCGCGACGGCGTTCGTCTCTACACACAGATCTACGTGCCCCGCGAGTCGAGCGAGCCACTTCCCTTTCTGCTTCTCAGAACGCCGTACGGCACGGGCCGCCTTGACTCAGCACGCGTGGCGGCCATGCTTCCGGAGCTGACTGCGGATGGCTATATCTTCGTGATTCAGGACATTCGCGGGCGCTTTAAATCGGAAGGCCAGTTTGTCATGTTGCGGCAACCGCGAGACGGCAAAGATGCGAAAGGGATCGACGAAAGCACCGACGCTTACGATACCGTCGAGTGGCTGCTGAAGAACGTGCCGAAGAACAACGGACGCGCGGGGATGGCGGGTACGAGTTACGGTGCATGGCTCACGGTGATGGGAACACTCGATCCGCATCCGGCGCTCAAAGCCGCCGTGCAACAGGCGTCACCGGCGGACATGTGGATCGGCGACGATTTTCATCACAACGGCGCGTTTCGTTTGAGCTATGGTTTTGAGTACGCCTACATGATGGAGTCGTCAAAGGAGATCACTGATCCTGCCGCGATCATTGACACTTACGACACGTACGAGTGGTATCTGCGTCTCGGTTCGCTCGCGAATGTGAATGCGAAGTTAGTGCACAACAAGCTGCCGACGTGGAACGATTTTGTGAATCATCCGGACTACGACGCGTTCTGGAAACGACAGGGCTTCGAGCCGTGGCTGAATCGCGTCACGGTGCCGATTCTCAACGTTGCGGGTTGGTGGGACCAGGAAGACTTCTATGGTCCAATCAAGATCTACGAACTACTCGAACGTCACGACAAAGCCAATCAGAACTTCCTCGTCGTTGGACCATGGAACCACGGTGGCTGGTCGCGAAGCGATGGAGACAAACTGGGACGCATCAATTTCGGCAGCAAGACGGCGCTCTATTACCGGCAGAATGTGCTCGCGCGTTTTCTGGCGCATCACTTGAAGGACAAAGGCAGTCACGATCTGCCGGAAGCGTTGACGTTCAGGACTGGCGTGAACAAATGGGAACGGCACGACACGTGGCCGCCGAAGACTGCGACCGCACGCGAACTCTACTTCCACCCTGACGGCAAACTGTCGTTTACGCCACCGCCGGACGGCGCGAATGCATTCGACAGCTACATTTCCGATCCGGCTAATCCCGTTCCGTACCGGCACCGGCCGATTACCCTCAGAACCGGCTGGTCCACGTGGCTGGTTGAAGACCAGCGCTTCGTGCATCACCGTCCCGACGTGCTCACGTGGTCCACAGAACCGCTGGCGGAAGACGTGATCGTCTCCGGCAAGATCATCGCGAAGCTGTTTGCCTCCACTACGGGCACCGATTCCGATTGGGTTGTGAAGCTGATCGACGTTTATCCGGAGAAGTATGAAGCGGATCCGACGATGGGCGGTTACCAGTTGATGATTGCCGGCGACGTGGTGCGCGGGCGTTACCGGAACAGTTTTGAAAAACCGCAACCGATCGCGGCGGGCGCGGTGCTACCGTACGAGATCGCGTTCCCGGCAAACGATCACGTGTTCCGGAAAGGACACCGGATCATGGTCCAGGTGCAGAGCACGTGGTTTCCGGTGATCGATCGCAATCCGCAGAAGTTCGTGCCGAACATTTTCAACGCGAAGGACTCGGATTTTCAGAAGGCGACGCAGCGAATCTATCGTTCCAGGCGGCAGCCCTCACACATCTTGCTGCCAATCAATTCCGCTCCGCGGTAAATCGCTCGTTTTTGATCCGCCCAATCCGCGGTTACAACTTTTTACAATTGCGGTACGAACGATGGCAACTTCTGTAGAATCTGGAGGTATGCTCTCGTGGAGTATGTTCGGAAATGCGATCGGGAAACTATCGCTGCGACAGAAGCTGGCGATAGTGGCCTCAGTAGGTGTGTTGCTGCCAGTCCTCGTGCTGACTTACATGCAATATCGCTCGCTCACGGAGCTCCAGAACACAACAAAAGGCGCATTCAAGGACAACCTGCGACAGGGATTAACGATCGTTGAGCAGCAAATGAAGCGGCGTCTGGAGGAGATTGCAGCTCAGACCCTGGAAAAAGATTCGGCGGAGGTAAAACGATCTCGTCCTGAGATCGAGGAGATCTTTGTTTACTCGGGCGATCGGGATGTGCCATCGGGCATTCTGGCGATTTTCGAGAAAGCGCGGTTGGCCCAGAGTTTTGTTGATGCTGATCGGAAGTACTTGTTCGTGCATAATTCCTGCCCTGCATGTCCGCCTGGCACGCGCGAGGGAGCGTATCTGTTCTATCCGATGCAGAGCGGATTTGCGAGTGTGTTATTAAACGAGCGGTTTATCAAAGACGACTTGCTCGCCGGCACTATAGGCAAGACCTTAACCGCATATCACGGAGCCACTGCCGGCTCATCAGCCATAACGATCACGATCAGCGACGAGAACCAACGGGTGCTTTATTCAAACGCGGCAGCGCAGAAACCGTACCTTCTCGAAGGCAACCTCGATCGCCCGTTCTCCAACTGGAAAGCGGGATTCGCCCTCAAGAATACAAATCTCGATGAACTCGCGCGTGACAGTTTTCTGCACAGCGCGGGTGCAACTGTCCTGGTGCTCGTGTTTTTATTCGGGGGTATGGCACTCACGCTCAGGGCAACCGATCGCGAAGCACGTCTGGCGCAAGCGAAGTCAAATTTCGTCTCGAATGTTTCGCATGAACTGAAGACACCGCTGTCGTTACTCACGCTGTTTGCCGAAATCCTCGAACTCGGTCGGGTTAAAACTGAAGAGAAGAAAACGGAGTACTACCGGATCATCCGGCATGAAAGCCTGCGGTTGAACAAGATGATCGACAACATCCTCGACTTCTCAAAGATCGAAGCGGGACGGAAGACGTATGTTTTCGCAGACGCTGATATGGCTGTCGTGATCGAGCAGGTGCTTTCCAGTTATCGCTACCAGATCGTCAACGCCGGTTTCGACGTTCAAACAAACATTCAACCAGATCTGCCGCCGGTCTCGATCGATCGCGAGGCGATGGCGCAGGCTGTTTCAAACCTGCTCGATAATGCGATCAAGTATTCACGCGACGTGAAACAGCTTTCTATCACGGCGGAAAGACGCGGATCCGATCTCGCGATTGAAATCGCTGATCGAGGCATTGGGATTCCACCTGCTGAACAGTCGAAGGTTTTTGAGAAGTTTTATCGTGTGGGCAACGGTCTGGTCCATGACGTAAAGGGCAGCGGCCTCGGCTTGTCACTCGTGAAGCACATTGTCGAAGCTCATAAAGGAGCCATCACGGTTGAAAGCGAGCTTGGTAAAGGAAGTCGTTTTACCATTCTTCTTCCGTTGACGCGGAAAGACGTAGACGCTCGAGCATAGGAGAAACGTAAGTTGGTGAAAGTGCTCATAATCGAAGACGAACCAAACATGGTTCTCGGGCTGAAAGATAGCTGTGAGTATGAAGGCTACGAGGTCTCTGTCGCACGCGATGGGAAAGAAGGACTGGAGAAGGCGTCGACTGAGAAAGTCGACATCATTCTGCTCGACGTGATGCTGCCGGTGATGAGTGGAATAGACGTGTGTCGCGAGTTGCGCACGCGCGGGATCGAAACCCCGATTCTGATGCTGACTGCGCGGAGCCAGGAGATTGATAAGGTAGTCGGGCTGGAAGTTGGCGCAGATGATTACGTGACGAAGCCGTTCAGCATTAAGGAACTGCTCGCGCGCATCAGGGCACACTTGCGAAGAGCTGCGAAGCAGGTGGTCGAACTCGAGAGTTTTACGTTTGGCGACGTCGAGTTGAATTTCAAGAAGTACACGGCGCGCAAAGGCGGGCAGCCGTTGGATCTTTCCGCGCGCGAGTTTGAGATCCTGCACTACCTGATCCGGCGTCGAGGTGAGATCGTTACACGCGACCAACTGCTTGACGAAGTTTGGGGATACGACAGCACGCCTGTGACGCGCACGGTTGATAACCACATCGCGCGGCTGCGACAGAAGATCGAACAAGACCCGTCAGAGCCGCGGCACATCATTACCGTTCATCGAATCGGCTATCGCTTCGTCGAGTAAACTGCCGGTACAACTTTTTACAATCCGATTACAGTGTGTGGAGACTTGGAAGTTCAAAGAATATAGGCTTGTGTTTCTGCGAGGCCAACGAAATGAAACACAACCTTACGTTAACCATCACTTCTCTGCTCTCGATCGTGTTGTTCATGCTTCATCTTGCGGACGACATCGTCCGCGGGTTTGAAAGAGGAGGACTCTCAAACCTCTTTGCGGTGCCGATTGCTGTCGCATGGCTGTACGGAACGCTCGTGCTTGCCGGACGCCGTTCGGGCTACATCATCGTGCTTCTCTTTTCGGTGCTTGCGACAGGAATTCCCTTCATCCACATGCAGGGCAAAGGCATCGGCATCGCGAGCGGCATCGCGGGTTCCAGCGGAGGCTTCTTCTTCATCTTCACGCTGCTGGCAATGGGTGTCACCGCTGTGTTCTCGGTAGTTCTGGCAGTCCACGGACTGTGGAACCTGCGACGCAACCGAACTTAACTCACATGTCCTATGTCATGTACACGACATTTCGAGTCGACAACATATTTGAGATATGTTAAATATGACTCACCCTTTCTGACTCCCCTAGTTGCGATGACTCGCCTAACGTCCCCACGGCGACCAGCTTCGAAGGACCGAAACTCCTGAGCTGAAGTGTTTACCTTTCGGTAGTACCGATCAGCCCCCACACTGATTTGCACCTCACAAGAAGAAACTCGCTCCGTAGGTCCTTAACCTGACCTGCGTGGCGTAACTATTGGCTACGAATAGCTCGGGATCACAACATGAGAATCTTACTTTACAACCCGGACAACGGAGTGACGCGGAATTTTATGCCTCACTTATGGATGTTTCTGCTTAAGTCGCTCACACCACCCGAGCATGAAGTGTTGCTAATCGACGGCAACGCCAAGCCGATGAACGAGCGACAACTGGTGCGGTTTGCGCGCCAGCAAAAGATCGACCTCGTAGGTATCGGTGCAATGACGCGAATGATTTCGCGTGCTTACTCCGTTGCCGACGCACTACGCGCCGCCGGTATTCCAGTCGTCATGGGTGGTCCACACGTTACCGAATTACCAGCCGAAGCGCTGGGCCATGACGGCGGACCTCGGCACGCTGATGCAGTCGCACTTGGCGAAGCCGACGACACGTGGCCGCTCATCGTTGCTGATGCTGCAAAGGGCCAGTTGAAAGAGATCTACCAGCCTGTGGATGAGTTTGGGAAAGAACAAAAGCCAAGTCTCAAGTCGTACCCGGCCATCCCCTGGGAGACGATCGACCTGGACCAGTTCAATCTGATTCCCAGGATCTTTCGGCGTTTCGCTGAGCGACAAGGTTCGGGATGGAAGTACCTGAACATGATGCCGATCGAATCGGGCCGCGGGTGTCCTTACGGTTGCGAGTTTTGCACGGTGACAGGTTTCTTCGGAGATTCGATTCGCTTCAGGACCAACGAAAGCGTCGTTAATGAAATGCTGGCATTGAAGCGTCGCGCGCGCAGCGAACGCGGAAAAGTTTCCGTGTTCTTCATCGACGACAACTTCGCCATCAATATCAAACGCACTAAATCACTGCTCCGCGACATCATCGCCGCGAAGGCCCAGGTGCCATGGACCGCTCAGATCAGCGCCAACCTTTTGCGTGACGAAGAGCTTGTGGACTTGATTGCGGCGTCCGGAGGTAAATGGATTTTCATCGGAATGGAATCTCTCGATACCGTTAACCTCTCGGATGTAAACAAGAGCTTCAGTAAGCCTGAAGAGTACACGGCGGTGCTGAACCGGCTCGCCAAACGAGACATTTACGCGATCACTTCTTTTATTCTCGGGCTTGATAACGACACGCCGGGTGTGGCGGACCGCACTCTGCAACAGATTGAACAATGGCCGCCGGGACTTCCGGTGTTCAGCCTGCTTACGCCTTTACCCGGGACGCCGCTGTATGAGCGATTAAAAACTGACGGACGTTTGACGAGGCCGAAGCACTGGTTGAAGTTTGCGCAGTACAAGATGTCGCACGCGCCTTTGAAGATGACTATTGCGGAGGCGCATCAGGAGCTCGACAGTGCGTGGCGAAAGTCGTACAGCCCGCAGCGCAACAAGGAGGTTATTGACCTGCTTACGCCAAGGGGGCTCGCTGTTGGTGGAATGCATTTTCTGATGCGGCTTTTCTTTCGCGGAATCTACGTGCCGCAGATGACGAAAAGGGCGTGGCTGAATTTGATCTTCCAGAACCGTAGATCGATCGTGCAGTTAGTGCGAAGTGGGGTCGCAAAATACCGTGAGGCGCACGATCAGAGTGACAAAGCCGCCGCTCCCGCGATGAATTAACACCTCTCACAGCCGTGGCATTTTTGGAAAAAATGCCACGGCATTTCAAAACCAAAACGTCTATATTCGCCTTCCTCCCTCGAAGTACACGCACACTTGCAGCGCCGCTCGGCAGTACATTTTCAATGAAGCTCGAAATGTCAGCAGCTACAATCCACCACAGGCTGAATACCGTTTGGCACAGACGCGCACTCAACCTCTTCATGTTCATCGTGCTGGCCCACTGGGCCGAACATCTGGCACAGGCCTACCAGGTTTATGTCTTACAGTGGCCTCGTCCACAGGCTGGTGGTTTTCTTGGCTTGTTTTTTCCGTGGCTCGTGAGCTCCGAACTCATGCACTACGCTTACGCGATCGTAATGCTCGCCGGTCTTTGGACACTGAGGAAAGGATTCGCTGGAACCTCACGTAAGTGGTGGACCATCGCTCTCGTGATCCAGTTCTGGCATCACATCGAGCATGCTGTTTTGCAATGGCAGGCGATCACTCAGAACTTCTGGTTTGGCTCACCGGTGCCGGTAAGTTTCCTGCAACTGCTGTTTCCGAAGTTGCGTGTAGAAATACATCTCTTCTACAACGCGGTCGTGTTCATTCCGATGATCGCCGGCATGTACTACCACATGTTCCCACCAAAGGGAGAAGAGACCGCGACATGTAGCTGCGCGCTGCGGCGAGAACCAGTACACGCGATCGCCGCCTGAATTCAGTAGTTCGTAAATAACAAGCGGTTTGGAGTTTCCTGTCCCGGGTTTCTGACGACACCTGTCGTTGACGTGCCGACGAGTGCTGAGCGTACGTCCGCGGGCGACGCATTCGGATGACTCTGCAAGTACAACGCTACGACTCCGGCCACGTGCGGTGATGCCATCGACGTGCCTGTCGCGGTCGCGATCATCAAATCGCCGCCGATCCATGCTGACGGAATGCTGACGCCGGGTGCAAAAAGATCCAGCAACGATCCGTAGTTGGAAAACTCCGCTCGAGAATCGAACCGATCAGTCGCGCCGACGGTTATCGCTTCAGCGAGTCCTGCCGGAGAATAATTGGCAACGTCACTGTTCCAATTCCCTGCCGCTACTACGTACGTCACACGTGCTCTGATCGAGTTTTTGACGGCCGCGTCGACGGCCCTGTGAGTAGCTCCACCGAGACTCATGTTCGCAACCGCCGGCGAACCTTGTTGGCCCGGCTGCCCGCGATGCCACGTCACGAAGTTGACTCCGTCGATGACGTCAGACCACGTGCCGGCGCCCTGACAGTTGAGTACACGCACACCGAACAATCGCACCTTCTTAGCAACGCCGAAAGTTTGACCGCCGAGCGTCCCTGCCACGTGCGAGCCGTGCCCGTTGCAGTCAATGCCGTTGCCTTCCGGATCAACTGCGTCGTAGATCGCGAATGCACGCTGGTGGAATTCGTAGTGCGTCGGGAGAATGCCGGTGTCGATGACGTAGGCATTCACGCCCTGACCGTCGTTGACGTACGCATAGCTTTGGTTAAGAGGTAGAAGGCGTTGATCGATGCGGTCGAGACCCCATGAAGCGTTGGGCTGCGGGTTCAGGAAAGCACCGGGATCGGGAGTCATGACGATCGGATCCGTGTCCGGCGTTCCCACTGCGATCGCGCCGTCCTCGACGATGAATGCGACGCGCGAGTCGCCGCTCATCGCTATAGCCTCTGCCTCGGTGGAGTTCAGGAGAAAGCCCTTGATAGTTGCGCTCCAGGTGTCGGTGAATGTGCCGCCGTAAGTGGCCGTCAACTGCGTGGCTGTCGTAACCACCTGCGGGTCGGTAGGAACTGGTCCTTCAACTTCGGACGCCGCCGTCGACTCAGGTGTCATTGCCGCGTCGAATGACGTCTGAGCGCTCTTGGGAGTGGTTGTTGCTGGTGTTGCCGTAGCAGTGGCGATAGGACTAAAGTCAGTTGTCGCCAGTACAACGATATAGCGATTGGGTATCGGATTGGCGACCCTCTGAAACTTGCCGGGCGCGCCCAGAGTCTGGCTTTTGATCGACAGAAGTGGAGATGGTGGCGCCCAGTACAAAAAAGCGACGGCGAGCAGCAAAGCTAGCGTCTTCCTCATTAAGTTCTCCTTAATCTGGGCTAAGCCGTGAGGTCGGGTTTATGTGTTAGTGGCCCATCTTACCACACACAGAATCGCGGAAGTGTTTTACTTTCCGGCACGGCTCCGCTTCTAAACTTCCAAAAATGCCACGGCACCCGAGACAGCGGTGCGGTGAAATGCAATTGTAGGGGTGGCCCTACGTGGCCACCCTAAGCGTTGCACAAAGAGTACTGTTAATGGCAGCGAGGTTCTTGCTCCGGAGGAGCAACATATTTATAGCCGCCGGCTCCAGATTTATCCCGCTCCGTCAGGAGCGGTATGTAAGCTGAAGCGGCAGTGCACATGGCGCTCCGCTGGAGCGCCGGCTTCTTTGGGAGACGCGAGGCTATAAACATGGTGCTCCTCCGGAGCACTCGTTTCAAGCGCAACTCGCTCCGCCAGACCCGGGGCCCTTTATGACAACCCACTGTTTGTGCAAAGCCTTGGCCCAAAAGTCAGGACAGCAAGGTGAATAGAGTCTACACTGCAGACACACTGAACAAGGCCTATCGCCTCGCCTACTTTCTCCATCAAGACAAAGATATCGCGATCCGGATCGTCGTCGCTGCCACGCTGAAGTTGAACGTTGCGATGGCAGTTCAGACCAAGCGGCTGACCTACACTCCTGTGGGCAGGGTTTCACACGGAGAATCGCGCCGCTCTGACGGCATCCGCAACAAAGCGCTGTTCAGCGATCTTCACTTGCTGCAGCGCCTGATATACGGCGAATCCGAACCTTATGAACGCCAGAAGGAGCGTGCGGCCACAGGCGTTCCCACTGACGGCGACCCAGCGCGTGAGGAAGACCTCCTCGTTTATTTCATCAAGCACCTCGTGAAAATTACGACAAAACGAAATGCCTTCTACGTCACACTCGGTGTCAGCCGCCTCCTACACAATTACAGCACGGTTGAAACCATGGAAATTTATAACGCAGTGATCGGTGAGCCCGAGCGAGCGAAAGACGACTATTACTATCGCTCGCGTAAGGCCATCCTGATGCACGAGATGTATCAGCGCTTTGGTGAGTTGATACGAGCCTGTCGCCACCGGGGAGGAGAAGAAAGGTTCGAAACTCAGCAAGGCTCAAACGAACTACGGTCGCTCATGGGAGAGTGCCTGCGACTGTTCACCCCGTGGGACACGCAATGCTCCGTCCCGAATGACTTCGATCCGTTTAAGTCTGTGATCGCGTCGCTAACGTCGAAGAGTAACGCTGATGAAAACGAAGTCGAAGTCAATCGCATCCACGCCGTTCTGCATCCGGAGTGTTTTGAGAGATTAGTCGCGGCGTTTGGTTACCGCTCGCCGGAGGAGCGGATGGAGTTGCCGCGGTTTTTCATGGACCAGGCGGATGATCAGTCGCCGCCACGACCGCGTAGCGCGCCTGCGGAGTTGAGCGCGGAAGAGCTGGCTGAGATCAATCACATTTTTGACGAACAGGCCGGGCGGCGGCGCCGTTCGTCACCCACGGGTGTTATTCGCATTATGGTCGACGGCGTCGAACGTGCGCGGTTGAATCCTGTCGAGCAGTCGAGCATTAGTTTTAGCGTCGATGAGGATGCGGAGATCATTGAAGTGAAGACCACGGATTCGCACGGCGATCTACTGCTTGCGACGCACCTGCTCACCTCGTTTGAGATTGTGTCGTCGATCCGTTTGGAAGGTGGGCAGGATTTGTCGCTCAGTATTACGAGGAGACAAAGCGAACCGAAGGCCGAGCTGCTGGTGAAGTTTGGTTACAGGGAGACGGAGCTGTTGAGAGCTGTGCGTTTGTGGTGGCAACGGCTGATGCTTCGTTTCCGGTTGGACCAGGGTTTGTGGGGCGGAGTGTCTGCGCGGCATGTGGTTGTTGGTGGGGTGTTGGTTGTTTGTGTTGCGGGGTTTCTGGGATATGTGATGCTGCGGTCGCGCGAAACAGAGGAGACCCGCATTGCGCAGACGATTCCGGTTGAGTCCGTTCCTCGCGCTCCCGTTCGCGAAGCGCCAACCTCACAACCACCGCCAGTAGCTAAGCGTGAGCGATCGCCTGCGGCGAGGGCCCCCTCGGCTCCCGTTCCCGCACCGGCCAGGGATGAAGACGCTGCCGCGAGTGTGTTGCGGAGTGGGAATGTAGTTCCGGATCTGAAGCTCAGCGAAGTAAAAAAGATCTACGTAGAGATCCGCGGCGACGCGGCGGCTGATGAGATACGCAGCAACATCGCTGAGAGTCTTGAGTCGAGCGGCATTGCGACGACTAACGCGGAAGAGGCAGACGCGGCTCTCAAAATCACGGTTTCGCGAGCGGGCGTTTCGGCACAACTAGTCAATGCGCGCGGAACAGTCCTCTGGCGCACACGCCGCTACACCGGTGACACGAATAAGATTCTCCCCGAAATAGTCAAAGACTTACTCGCGGAGATCACGCGGGCGCGTGGACAATAAGAAAAATTTAGCCGCGGATTTACACGGATGAACGCGGATCGCTCTGCGTTCATCCGTGTAAATCCGCGGCTTACTTTGGTTCACCCTGGAGCACAAACCCCGCCCAGTAATACGGCGCCTGCCAGCGACGCTCCCGCCAGATTGCGATCTGCGCTGCCCTCAGCGCTGCCGCTGTCGTCGTTCGTTTCGGCCCCAGCAACGCACGGTAAAAATCTGTCATTAACCGTGCAGTCGCTTGATCCTGCACATCCCAGAGACTCACGAGCACGCGCTTTGATCCAGCGTACATGAAGCCGCGCGTGATTCCGTAGAGACCCTCGCCCTTCACTTCCTTCCCGAGCCCTGTGCGACAACCACTCAGCACCACCAACTCCGCCGCCAACTTCAAGTTAAAGACATCATGCGAACGGAGGAACCCCTCCTGCGGTCTGCCTTCGCGGTCCAACATCGAAAGCGCAATCGCGGAAAGCTCCGGGTGCTCACTGTCGAGAAAGCTGTGCGTCGCAAAATGTATGATTTGATACTGGCTCAACTCTTCGCTCATCGCCGCAGTCCGGTTAGCTTCAAAACCGAGCGCGGCCTTTCGGGCGTTGGTGGGAACCAGGGACAGGATTGCCTCTGCCTCTTCTCGCGTGTAAGGGAGCCGCGGTAATGCCGGGTCCGAGGACGCCGTGCCGTGATGCCCGCCCGCGTTGAACACCGGATCGGCGAACACAGCGACGACCTTCTCAGCCGGCGCGCGTCCTTTGAGCTCCCGCCTGAGCACTGCAAGCGTCGAAGCCGACGGAATGCTCGTCACTTCATGATGGACCATCAGCGGTACGAACGACCCTGGTCGCGAGCGACGCACGTTCTGCGGAATCGTGAGCGCAGCAAACGGCAGATACTCCAACGCACCATCAGGAACAACCAGCAGTCGCTTTCGTCCTAATTGTGCCGCGACTGGCCCAAGCAATACATCACTCAACGCCGTGGCCGCACTCGCATACTCAGCATCAGCCTGCCGCACGCGCACGCGCTTCTCATCCGCTGTTTCAAACTTTACGTAACGATTGCGCGCGGTCAGTAGCTCATAACAGCGCCGCGCCGCCGCTTCGATCGTCGCGCGCGGCGGCAGTTCGTAACTCGAAAACGAAGTCGCTGTCACAGCCCAGAGGTAACTACGCTCCTCGCCAAGCGAGTATTCCAGCAGCAATGTCTCGTCGTCCGTGACTGCGGTTTGGATCTCCGCCAGACCGAGTGGCGCAGGCTGTGTCAGCGCTGCATACCGCGGGCTATGAGCTTTCAACTCCGCTTCGATCGCGAGCAACTGCGTCAACAGTTCCTCAATCCTGCGTCGCACCGCGCTCGCCGCTTCTTCAGTGTGCTGACCACCGAACAAACGCATCTGCCGTTCTGCTTCTGCGTTGAGCATCTGTTGCAACGATCGCTCGCGCGCAAGCAGAGCGGGATCGACGCCCTGACGTATGTCCGCACTCCCTTCAGACAACAGATCGATCAGGCTTCGCGCACGCGCCTGCTCGTAAGCTTTCAACGCGGCAACGTCAAACCCGTTGGCGGGTTGACGTCGATGCAGACGCATCAGCAGATCGATGTGCAGCTTGTACAAGTCCTGGACCGACGCGAAGTAGGAAGCACGCAGATCTCTGCTGGCGACCTTCGTGCGTAGTGTGTTGATGATGTTCAGCGCGGCTTCGATGTGTTGATTCGCGCGTGACAAGTCACCGAGAACAGATTCGGCGCGGGCCATCCCGTAAAGAGCCGCGACTTCCCCGTTTCGATCACCCACAGCCCGCCAGATCGGCAGCGCTTTGCCATAGTAATCGAGCGCCTTTTGCGGCTCGCGCCACAAGTCGAAGGCGCGTCCAAGATGATTGAGCGTATTCGCCTCGCCATGTCGATCGCTCACGGCAACTCTAAGCTGAAGCGCAAGTTCCAGATATTTGACGGCGTCGCGCTGCTCTCCCGAAGCGCTGTAGACGGTGCCTGTATGCGTGAGCGCGCCGGCTTCTGTGCGGCGGTCGCCGATTTCACGCGCGATCGCAAGTCCCTGGGCCAGGTGCGCGAGCGCCTGCTCACGCTCGCCCAGAAGGTTGTAAACGTTTCCCATGTTGGTGAGCGTCGCGGCTTCAACGCGGCGATCACCGATCGCACGCACAAGTGGGAGTACCTGCTGGAAGTAGTGAAACGCCTTCCGCGGTTCGCCTAAAAGGTTGTAGACGGTGCCCATGTTGTTGAGGACCGTCGCCTCGTTGCGGCGATCACCGACGACGCGCCACAAAGGCAGCGCTTGCGCGAAACGATCGAGCGCCTTTTGCGGCTCACCTAACAACCTGTAAACCGTACCGATCTGTGTGAACGTGCCTGCCTCACCACTCTGATCGCCAACTGCACGCATGACCGGAAGCGCAAGGTTGTACGACTCGAGAGCCTTCTGCGGCTCGCCGAGCGCGTAGTAAACCCTGCCGTGCACTGCAAGCGTGATCGCTTCTAAATGACGATCGCCGACGGCGCGCCAGGCGATGAGTGCCTGGTCAAGATGCACGAGCGCCTTTTGTGGTTCGGCAAGAAGGTTGTAGACGACGCCCATGTTGGTGAGCGTCATCGCTTCTCCACGCCGCTCGCCCGCTTCACGCATCAGCCGCAACGCTTCGTTGTACCGCTCGATTGCCTTGCGCCGCGACTCGCTCGTTCTTTCACCCTGTAGTTGTGCAGCGGCGAAGTATGAACGCTCGGCGGCTACGCGTGTGCGATCTGCATCAGTCGCAGTCCGCAGATCTTCGATCCGCACTTCGTATCGTCCAGCCGATGCACCTTTCTCGAGCGAGCGCACATTGAACAGGTAAGAACCACCGGCTTCCGCGACGAGCGAAATCACTTCCATGCCTCGGGTGCCGCTCAGGTTGTTGTCAACTTCGAGAAGTGTTTTTCCATCTGCGCCCAACAACGCGAGGACAACATCGATGCCCTTCTGCTCGATTGCGACGCGCGCGTATTGTCCGGCGCTTAGTTTTACCTCGAACGTGTGCCGCTCGCCTCCGCGCATTTCGCGCGCAACCGTCTGTCCAACCGTGAGAGGACTCGCCTGCTCCTGAGGCTTTGCGACAACATTCAGTGTCGCGCTCAACAGCAAAAATCCGGCTACGACTGCGCATCGCAGAAAACCAGACGATTTATAAATCTGGATTGTTTCCGTCATAGAGGACCCGAGATTCTAATACTGTCTGACCGGATCCGAGATTCTATTACTGTGATCGTGGGGTGAAAACATCACCCGCGGCCCCGAATTAACGGAGCCGCGGGCGGTCAAGTACTCAGGGCTTCTGGGAGGAGTGTTAACTACTACTCGGCGACTGCGACGCCCTTCTGGATCGTACCCCTTGGTCCAGGTCTATGCCTCGCCCATCGCTCTTCCTCTGTGATCGGCACGGGGATGCAGAAGCCGCCAGTGGAACATGGCCCCCACGGTGAGTTGGTGGAAGTCAGCGTGACTGGTGCGCACGAAGTGCTGGTCGTAGCGGATGCCATACCATCGTTGATGGTGTGACCCTCGGAGTCGGTGGCAGCGAGGCACTTCGAAACCGTCGGCGCGGGCGCTGGTGAGATCACCACATCCTCAGACGCAATTGCTTCGGATGCTGTCAGACCCGGGCCAGTCGGTGCACCCGTGTCGAGTTCTCTTACTGCACCATCGGACACACGCGTGAACGTGAATTTCGGCCACACCTTCAGCGTCGAGTCAAACGTGCTGGAATTGATCGTCATGGAGCCGCCCGACGTCTTGTATGCAGACAAGCCGACTCTCATGTTCCAGGTCTCTGTCGTTTGGTTGCTGTAGGTGACTGTTATCGGGTTGATGCTTCTTAAAGAAAGCCCGGTCATCGTGAGCGCTGTGCTGCCGCCCGCCGACCAGACAGTCTGGTGCCGCTGAATGACTGTGTCGACATTGCTGCCTGCCGACAGTGGCACGCCTACGAGCGGCACGAGCTCGGCGTACGCGAGTGAACCCTGCCCGAAGAAGTTCGCGGGAATTGGCGAACCCTCGAAGTCGTGAAAAGTTTCGCCGTCACCAGCGGTCTCGAACTCGTCGTTCCCTGCCGCGACTGGAAACGAGTTCGGCGCCGCCGTGCTCTTCGACGTAACGAACAAAGCAAACACCAGCGCCACGCCCGCAAGGAGTGCCAGGGCGAGCATGACTGGTTTTGTATAGAGCCTGCGTGTGATCTCTTTCATAGATTTCTCCTCTTCAGAAATACTTGTTGTGTTTTTCAGCGTGGAGAATTTCAGCACGCATTCGAGTTTCGTTACTTGTTCGTTCTTGCTCATTAAGCCGCAGATGAACGCAGACAAACGCTGATCTGCGTTATCCGCGTTCATCCGCGGCAAAAATAGATCCCGGGATCGCGTTCCAAAATTGCCACGCTCTTTTGCGGCTGATGGTCATACTATTTTCTGCACCTCAGATACAGACGATCGGACGCAGCTCCTGCCCAGACCCGACAACGAACACTCTCGCTTGAGGAGTGTTTGACTCCCGACTGTTACGAAGCCCAGTAACGCCTCGCAATTTTTTCATAGCGGGTTAATGACTCTATGCAGATGCATGGAAAAGCAGGAGTGTCTTTACTCGGGCAAGCGCGCAGACGTTTCCTGGGTCTCTCGCCGGCTGAAGCGAGTTTCGCCAAACGCGGCTTTCGCGCGCGTGAAGAATCGGCGCGCCATCGCCTCGAGCAGATCGGGATCACTTTTCTGACTGGCTATCACGCAGCGCTCGAGGAAACGGAGTTTGTTCCACTCGCGCGCCGTCTCGCGACTGTTGAGATTGACTTGCGAGGGTTTGCTTTCGAAGGCGCAGCAATGGGACTGGCTCTACTCGACTGCGTCACGCCATGGCGAAAAGATCGCTGGACCACTTTCACCGAGCGTCTGGGCCAATCTCACATCTACATGATGCACGTCGGATTTGGTTGGGCGCTCGCGCGCTTGCGACGTCCAGTCACGCCGTACCTGACCCATCTCGATCCGCTGCTCGGTTGGCTCGTGATCGATGGTTACGGTTTTCACGAAGGCTATTTCAGTTGGCCTCAATACGTCGAACACAGGGCAACTCCCGCACGTCTCAACGGCTACGAGCGACGCGTCTTCGATCAGGGTCTCGGCCGCAGCATCTGGTTTGTGAAAGGCGCGGACATCGCCGCGATCGCGAGTGCGATTGATGCGTTTCCCTTCGCGCGACGCGACGACCTGTGGAGCGGTGTGGGTCTCGCCTGCGCTTACGCCGGCGGTTGCGGGCGAGCGGCACTCGAGTTGTTGCGAGCAGCCGCCAACGGACATTTGCCTGCGCTTGCTCAGGGCGTCGCCTTTGCCGCAAAGACACGACAGCGCGCAGAGAACCTTAACACTCACACAGAAACTGTCTGCCGTCTGATCTGCGGGCACACTGCCGAACAAGCCGCCGCAATCACCGGCGCTGCACTCGAGGATCTGCGCGGCGAGGGCGAGTTGCCGGCTTTCGAAGTTTGGCGTCGCCGCATTCAGAACAAATTCGCACTGGGAGTCACAACAACATGATGATCAAGAACGGCGCATTCCGGCGCCAGGCTGCAAAGTTGTCGGCGATCGTTCTCATCGTCGGAGTCTACGGTTTCGCGCGCATGCCCGAGCCGTCGGAGTCGGAGTTAGCGAAGCTCGCGGAAAGTTTTCGTTTCAGCACCGCGGCATTGCCGGCGCTGAGCGGAGAAACACAAAAGACAATCCGCGACGTCAATCCATCGTTGCGTCGCATTGCCGGTTGGATCTCGAGTGTCGGAGCAGCGGTAGCGTTGAACGATCTTGATGGTGACGGGCTGCCGAACGATGTGTGCTACGTCGACACAAGAATCGACAAGGTCATCGTCGCGCCGGTGCCTGGCACACCTGCGCGCTATCAACCGTTCGCTCTCGACCCGATCAGTCTTCATTACGACAAGGCCACGATGGCGCCGATGGGTTGTTTGCCTGGAGACTTCAACGAAGACGGTCTTCAGGACGTGCTCGCCTATTACTGGGGAAGAACTCCAGTCGCGTTCATCAAGCGCGATCGCAACTCACTGAACGCCGATAGCTACACGCGAACCGAAGTGGTTCCCGGCGGCGCACGCTGGTACACGAACGCTGCAACACAAGCCGACATCGACGGCGATGGTCATGCGGACTTAATCATCGGCAACTTCTTCCCCGATGGTGCACGCATTCTCGACGCACGCGCCAACGTACCCGACGAGATGCAGGACTCGATGTCGCTGGCCCAAAACGGCGGCGGAAAACATCTGCTTCTATGGAAAGCGCAGAGCGCCGGTGCGCCTGTGCAATTCGAGGAAGTTCACGGCGCGCTCGATGAGCAGAGTGCTCGCGGGTGGGCGCTCGCGATCGGAGCAGCAGACCTCGACGGCGACTTGCTTCCCGAACTCTATTTCGCCAACGACTTCGGTCCCGATCGGCTGTTGCACAACCGCTCGACGCCCGGTAAACCGCGCTTCGAGTTGTTGCACGGACGGCGATCGTTGACGACGACGAAGTCGAAAGTGCTTGGCCGTGACTCGTACAAAGGCATGGGCGTTGACTTCGGTGATTTAAACAGCGATGGCTTGCCGGACATCTACGTCAGCAACATCACGCAGGAGTATGGGCTCGAAGAAAGTCATTTCGTTTTCCTCAGCACGGGTCACACCGAGCTGATGAAGAAAGGCGTCGCGCCTTACGTCGACCGGAGCGAGACGCTGGGCCTTTCGCGCAGCGGTTGGGGATGGGACACGCGGCTCGGCGATTTCAACAACGACGGTGCGCTCGAAGCGCTGCAGGCGACCGGCTTTATGAAAGGCAACGTCAACCGTTGGCCCGAACTTCACGAAGTTGTAATGGGCAACGATCAACTGCTCCGCAACCCGCGTAGTTGGCCCATCCTTCAATCCGGCGATGACATCAGCGGCAACGGGCACAACTACTTCTTCGTTCGCGGACCTGACGGGCGCTTTCACGACATCGCCGCGCAGCTTTCCCTGGACCAGCCGTTACTCACGCGCGGGATCGCGACAGCGGACGTTGACGGCGATGGCCGGCTGGATTACGCGGTCGCGAACCAGTGGGAAACTTCATACTTCTACCGCAACGAGAGCTACAACCCGGGCGCGTTTCTTGGGATCAGGCTTCGCCTGCCTGTTCGCGAAGGTGCGGCGCAGACGCGCGTGTGTCGTGAAGGAGGTCCTGCAGCTGCCCTTGCCTCGCGTCCGGCAATCGGCGCCGAGGCACGAGTGTTTTTACCTGGACGCGCGCCGCTCGTGCAGCAGGTCGACGGCGGCAACGGGCATTCAGGCAAGCGCAGCCACGATTTGCAGTTCGGCCTGGGCCAACTTTCGGGAAACGAACTTGTAACGGTCGAACTGCGCTGGCGTGACGCGCGCGGAGCGATTCAACAGCAAACGATTCAACTGTCGCCGCGCGGTTGGTACACCATCCTGCTCGGTCGTGAGAAGGGAGTCATCAATGAGTGTGAATGAGGCTAACAATCGTGTGGACCGTCTCGGAGGGCTGCGCCGTTTTGCGATTGCGATCACTGTCCTGAATATTCTGGGCCACGCTTTCTTTGGCTTCGAACAGTCGTTGGCCCAGCCACTCGTGGCGTTGGCCTCCGCTTACAGCGCCGAGCTGCTGCTGGAGTTTATCGACGCGCGTTGTAACGGGCGTGCGCTGAGGTTCATGGGCGGCGGTGCACGCAGGTTTGTCGAGTTTCTGCTCTCGGCGCACATCACCGGGCTCGCGTGCGCGATGCTTCTTTACGCAAACGAGAGACTTGGACCAGTCGTGTTCGCTTCAGTCGTTGCGATCTGCTCGAAGTGTCTCCTGCGTGCTCCCACTGCACGCGGAACACGTCACTTCTTCAATCCTTCGAACTTCGGGATCACGGTGACCTTGCTCGTTTTCGCGTGGGTCAGTGTCGCGCCGCCGTATCAGTTCACCGAAAACATGACGGGCGTGGGCGACTGGATTTTGCCGTCGGTGATCATCTGCACGGGAACGTTCCTGAACGCGCGCTTCACACGCCGGCTGCCGCTGATCGCTGCGTGGCTCGGCGGCTTTGTCGCGCAGGCTGCATTGCGGAGTCTGTTTTTTGACACTCCTTTCGACGCGGCACTGGTGCCGATGACCGGGGTCGCTTTCATTCTCTACACGTTCTACATGGTGACCGATCCGGCGACGACGCCGGAAGGACGTCGTGAGCAGATCGCATTCGGTCTGAGTGTTGCCGCTGTCTATGGACTGCTGATGGTGACTCATGTGGTGTTCGGACTCTTCTTCGCCCTCACGATCGTTTGTGCTGTGAGAGGGATGTGGATGTACGCGATGCCGTGGGTCAGGGGTCGTGCGCCTAAAGAGGTTGCGACGCCCGCCACGCTGAGTCCAGCGTCAACTGCTGCTGCGATGGTGAGGGAGGCGTGAGATGGGCCAGGCAATAGCCATCGTCGGCATGGCGTGTCGTTATCCGGACGCGCGTTCGCCTGACGAGCTTTGGGAAAATGCGCTCGCGGGACGCCGCGCGTTCAGACGCATCCCTGCTGAGCGACTTAACCTTGACGACTATCTTTCGTCTGACCGGCAAAGTCCGGATCAAACGTACTCGACGGAAGGCGCGTTCATCGAGGGTTACGAGTTTGATCGCGCGCGCTTCCGCGTGCCGGGTGCGACCTATCGCGCGGCCGATCCCGCGCATTGGTTGACGCTCGATGTGGCAGCTGCGGCGCTCGAAGACGCGGGCTTTCCGGAAGGCGAGGGATTACCGCGTGAAACGACCGGCGTGTTTATCGGCAACACGCTGACTGGTGAGTTCTCACGTGCGAACACGTTGCGACTACGTTGGCCGTACGTTCGGCGTGTAGTGAGGAAGGTGCTCGAAGATGAGGAGTGGCCGGTGGAGCGCCAGCGTGGACTCCTCGCGCAGATGGAAACGCTGTACAAAGAGCCTTTCCCGCCGGTTGGCGCGGAGACGCTTGCGGGTGGTCTTTCAAACACGATTGCCGGGCGCGTCTGTAATCATTTCGATCTAAACGGCGGTGGCTACACGGTTGACGGTGCGTGTGCATCGTCGCTTCTGGCGGTCATCAATGCGTGCACGTCGCTGACTGCGGGTGACCTGAAGGTGGCGATCGCTGGCGGTGTTGACTTGAGCACCGATCCGTTCGAACTCGTTGGGTTCGCTAAGACTGGCGCGCTCGCGGGAGATGCGATGCGTGTCTATGACGCACGTGCGGCGGGCTTCTGGCCGGGTGAGGGTTGTGGCGTGGTCGTCCTCATGCGTTACGAAGACGCGCTTGCGAGTAGACGGCGAATCTACGCAGTGATCCGAGGTTGGGGCGTCTCGTCGGATGGCAGTGGTGGCATTACTCGGCCGGAGGTTGAGGGCCAGCTCATCGCTTTGCGACGTGCGTACGAACGCGCGGGATATGGCGCCGATACAGTTGCATACTTCGAGGGACACGGAACAGGCACAGCAGTCGGTGACACAGCGGAGCTTCAGGCGCTGACGCGTGCGCGACGTGAGGCGGCGGACCATGCCGGAGCGGCTGTGGTTAGTTCAGTTAAAGCGATCATCGGACACACGAAAGCCGCGGCGGGTGTGGCGGGGTTAATCAAAGCGACGATGGCGCTCGGCGCGCAGATCCTGCCGCCGGCGGTTGGATGTGATGACCCGCAAGAAACGCTGAAGGGAGAGGCGCCCGCGCTACGCACTCTGAAACGTGGCGAACTGTTTTCACCTGGCGTGAGCTTGCGCGCGGGCGTGAGTGCGATGGGGTTCGGCGGCATCAACACGCACGTGACGCTGGAAGCTGCGCACGACGATCGCCGCGAGTCGCTCACCTCGAAAGAGCGTGTCTTACTCAACTCTGCACAGGATGCCGAGCTGTTTCTCTTCAGTGCTCACGACGTGGATCAACTCGAGATTCAAATCGAGCGCGTGCTCGCGTACGCCGAACGTCTTTCGCGTAGCGAGTTGACTGATCTTGCTGTACGCCTGTCTGAGACGCTGCGTCCGCTTCGGGTGCGCGGAGCGGTGGTCGCGTCGAGTGCGGCTGAATTGTCGAGCAGGCTTGAAGCGTTGAGATCGCGTGCGCGCAACGATGCGGCGCGGTTGATCGATCCGTATGGCGGCGTCTTCTTTAATAGCGACACGTCGTCAGCGCGCATCGGCTTTCTGTTTCCGGGGCAGGGATCGCCGTCTTATAAGGACGGCGGCGCGTGGCGGCGACGCTTCAGTTTTCTCGAAGACCTGTATGCGTACACGGAGAAGGAGTGGCGCGGCGACGGCGTTTCGACTGAAGTTGCGCAGCCTGCAATTGTCGCATCATCGGTCGCTGCGCTCCGCGTACTCTCCAGACTTGGAATCACTGGCGCTGCGGCGGTGGGCCATAGTCTGGGCGAGTTCACTGCCCTGCACTGGGCCGGATCTCTCGACGAGTCGTCACTGCTGCGCATCGTCCGTGCGCGTGGTCGTGCGATGGCGGAAGTCGAAGGTCCTGCAGGCGCGATGTTGAGTGTCGCAGCCGACAAACACGCAGTCGAACAGATTCTGAACGGCGAACGAGTTGTTATCGCCGGTATCAATTCGCCCACGCAGACAGTTCTTTCCGGCGAGGCAATCGAGATCAATGTAGTCGCCCGCCGCGCGGAAGCGCGCGGGTTGCGCACGACGTTGTTACGCGTCTCCCACGCGTTCCACTCGCCCCTCCTCGCGCCTGCTGCGACTCGTCTTTCACCGCACCTCGAGCGCGAAGAGTTTGGACCACTTCAACGCGCAGTCTTTTCAACAGTGACTGGTCTGCACCTCAACGGCGGCACCGACTTGCGTTCATTGCTGCGCGACCAGGTGACTTCGCCCGTCCGCTTCATCGAGGCCGTCAATGCAGCAGTCGGCGCAGGTATTGATCTCTGGCTGGAGGTTGGTCCAGGCCAGACTCTCTCCGGTTTGATCCGCGAGTTTCGGAACGAACCCGCTGTGCCTCTGGACGCGGGCGGAACG